>JAFQIL010000011.1 GCA_017397565.1 Oscillospiraceae bacterium
GCTAATGAATAATGAATGATGAATAATGAACAATGAAGGAGTCGCCTTCGGCGACATATTTAAAATCATTTCCGAAGGAAATACCGCAATTATTCATTATTCATTATCAATTATTCATTCGTGCGTCAGCACGATAAACGGGAACTGGCAGCTTATCGCTGTCCGGCTCTGCGGTACTGCAGGGGCGTACAGCCGGTAACCTCTTTGAAAACCCTGCAAAAATAAGACACACTGCTAAAGCCCCATTTTTCGCTGATTTGGGAAATGGAAGCATCGGTATTTTCCAGATCACCCTTTGCCAGAATGATCCGTGTATTCAGAATATACGCCATCACCGTCTGCCCGGTATGATACTTAAACTGCCTGCAAAAGTAGTATTTGCTCACATTGACCTTGCGGCAAATACTGTCAATATCCAGCGGTTCGGCAATATTCTCGTTGATATACCCCACGGCCTTTTCCATAAATCCGGTGGTAGCCGCGGTTAGCTCCGCCCCATGCTTTTTCAGATAATACAGCAGCTGCAAAATCCGGGCAAACAGAAGCGGCTCTTCCCGGTCACCGGTGGAAACCTCCCCGAAAATCTGATCTACAGCAGAGCGCTCCGCCTCGGGAATTTGAGCGCAGACCACAGACTGACCCAAAACAAGCTGATATTCCCGGTTGTTTCGCAAAAGAGCCTGCAAACGGGCATATTTGTCGGCTGCCAAAATCACCTTGCTTCTGTCGTAGGTCTCCGGATCCTCCGGCATGGTATAATGGTAAGTTCCCGCCCCGATCAGCGCCAGGGTCCCCTGTTTCATGGGGAAAATCCGCTCCTTGGTCACGATACTGCCGCCATCAGAATATACATAAAGAAACAGTGGCCGCCGGGTGGCATGCCATGTCTTGTACAGCGCATCCTTGCCGATTTCATGGTATAAAAAGGTATCTGTCATCGTCATCACCGATAGTATTGTAGCACAGCCACCGCAAGAAAGCAACAACAGTAAATTTTACAGCAAGAATCACCTATTTTTTGCTTATTTTTGATGTTATACTGACAATAACCATTTTTCCGAAAGGAGACCGACTATGCGGATCTTAGCATTGGATGTCGGCGGCACCGCTATCAAATCGGCAATCCTTGAGCCTGACGGAACTATGACCGATCAGCGGTTGACTCCATCGGGAATCAGTCCTGTGGAGGTTATGACGGAAAAGGCCGCTGCTGTGGCCAAAGCCTATGACGCTTATGATGTTTTGGCAGTCTCTATGACCGGTCAGCTGGACCATAAAACCCAAACCATCCGGGCCTGGAGTAATGGCACCGCATTTGAAACCATCTCCTTTCCGGTGGGAAAGCGTCTCCGGGACCAGGTGGGCCGTCCGGTTTTTGTACTCAATGATGCCAATGCCGCCACTTTGGGGGAGGCCTGCTTTGGCGCGGGAGGTCAGCACCAAAATCTACTGTGTCTTACCTACGGCACCGGAGTCGGCGGTGGCATCATCCAAAACGGAAAGCTGCTGACCGGTGCCCGGGGTCTCGCCGGAGAATTCGGGCATTTGGTCACCCATCCTGGCGGCCACCTCTGCCGGTGCGGTCACCGTGGCTGCTATCAACAATACGCTTCCACCTCCGCCTTGCTCCGGGACGGGCAGCAGATCCTCCCGGAACTGAAAAACGCCCGGGAGCTTTTTGAAAAGCTCCCGGAAGAAAAAAGGCTGCAGGAAGTGGTGGACAACTGGATCACAGAGATCGTTCTGGGTCTTTGCAGTCTTGCCTACCTTTTTGACCCGGAATGCTTTATCTTGGGCGGCGGGGTCATGGAGCGACAGGATGTATTGGCAAAGGTACAGGCGCAATTTCAAAAAGCGGTAATTCCTTCCTTTGCCGGGATACAAATCCTGGGGGCAGAATTGGGAAATAAAGCCGGTATGCTAGGGGCTTTTGCCTATGCCCGGCAGGCTATGGCCGGCAATACAGAGGATATTGAGGTATGATGATGAAAAAACAGGAACTGACAGAAAAGCTTCGGGGCGGACTCATTGTGTCCTGCCAGGCTTTGGAGGACGAACCGCTGCACAGCAGCTTTATTATGGGTCGGATGGCCTATGCCGCCCAGCTGGGCGGCGCAGTGGGCATCCGTGCCAACTCAGTAGAGGACATCCGGGAGATTCAAAAAACCACCACACTTCCCATTATCGGCATTATCAAGAAGGTCTACCCCGGCTGCAAGGCTAAGATCACGCCCACCATCGCCGAGGTGGACGCTTTGGTGCAGACCGGCGTAGAGATCATTGCCATGGACGCTTCCACCCGTCCCCGTCCGGACGGACGGTCCATAGCGGAAACCTTCCCGCAAATCCGGGAGAAATATCCGAATCAGCTGTTTATGGCAGACTGCGCCACCTTGGAAGAGGCCCTTCGGGCAGAAAAGCTGGGCTTTGATTTCGTTGGCACCACCTTAAACGGCTACACGGATGATACCCGGCATATGCCCCCACCGAACTTTGACTTTATGCATCAGCTGGCAGCTACCCTGCAGATCCCGGTGATCGCCGAAGGCGGCATTTTCTCCCCGGAGCAGCTGCGGCAAGCCATGGATCAGGGCGTTCTGGCCTGCGTGGTAGGCTCTGCTATCACCCGACCCATGAAAATCACTGAGCATTATGTGAAAGCACTGAGAAAGGATTGATATTATGGCAGTACCTGAAAAATTTACCGGCGTTTTCCCGGCATTTTACGCTTGTTATGACGATCACGGAGAGATTTCCCGGAATCGGGCTGCCAAGCTGGCAGATTTCTACCGATCCATCGGCATCCGGGGACTTTATGTCACCGGCAGCTCCGGCGAGTGTGTATTTCACTCCGTAGAAGAACGGAAAGCGACTTTGGAAGCGGTTATGGAAGCGGTTGGCGGCAAAATGACCGTCATCGCCCACATCGCCGCCCCCGCTACCCGGGACAGCATCGAGCTTGCCCGCCACGCAGAAAAGCTGGGAGTGGACGCTATCGCCATGGTGCCCGGCTTCTACTATGGACTGAAAGTGCCTGTGGTGCGCAAATACTGGGGCGATGTTTTGGCCGCCACCGATGCTGTACCCATGTTCATTTATAACATCCCCGGCACCACCAACGGCTTCAATCTGCCGGTGGAGCTGCTGACAGATATGCTGCAGACCGGACGGGTTGCCGGTGTGAAGAATTCCTCCGGCGCGGTGCAGGATATTCTGCGCTTCCGCATGGCCGGCGGTGAGGATATGGCCATCTTCAACGGGCCGGATGAACAGTATCTGGCAGGCCGCATGATGGGCGCCTCCGGCGGTATCGGCGGCACCTACGGCTATATGCCGGAGCTGTTTATGAAGCTGGAAAATCTGATCCGCAATAAGGATATGGTCGCAGCCTCTGCCCTGCAAAAGGAAATTGCCGGACTCATTTACGACACCGTAAAAACCGGTTCTCTCTACGCAGCTGCCAAGGAAATTCTGCGACTGCGGGGTTTGGAAGCCGGTGATGTTCGGGCGCCCTTCCTGTCTTTGGATGAAAACGGAAAAGCCATTGCCCGTCGCGTTTACGAAGGCATTCAGGATGTTATGGCTCGCTACTAAGGAAAGGATGAAGAAAGCTTGAAGATCGTCGGAGGCTCTGTTTTTGGTTCGGACCATCAGATGCACGAAACCTCTGTGTGCTTTGAAAACGGCATTATCACAGAAACATCCACCGAGGGTGTCTACGACGCTACCGGCTGCTATGTGCTGCCCGGACTCATCGACACCCACATCCACGGTGCCCGGGGTATTGGTTTTTACTGGTCAAAAGAAGATCTGCTGCCGGCACTAAGCTGGCTGACCCGGCAGGGCATTACCGGCATTTTGCCCGCCACCTGCAGCGAGACCCCGGATGAGCTGGAAGAAGACCTTCGCAGATTGGCGTCATTCCCCGATGACCGGATTTTGGGTATTCACGCAGAAGGGCCTTTCCTGAATCCTGTTAACCGGGGCGGCATGCGGGAAAACCGCATCCAAGCTCCCAATATAGACACCTTGCAGCGGATGTATGATGCCAGCAAGGGAAAGCTGAAGATTCTCACTCTTGCCCCGGAAACGGAAGGCGCAGATGCAGTAATCGACAGATGTCTGGAGCTGGGTATTGCGGTATCCATGGGACACACAAGCGCCACCTACGACTGTGCCAAAAAAGCGGTGGATCGGGGCGCGACCCGGCTGACCCACACCTTTAACGGTATGCGGGGCTTAAGCCTCCGGGAGCCGGGGGTTTTAGGCTGCGGTTTGGAAGATGACCGGGTGATGTGCGAGCTGATTTGCGATCTGCACCATGTGTCTGCCCCGGCGATCCGCTTAGCCATCCGGTGCAAAGGCTATGAAAACATCACCGTGATCAGCGACGGCTCCCGGTTCTCCGGCTTGGGGGACGGAGAATATTTTCAGGAAGACCGGATGATCTACATCAAAAACGGGCTTTGCACCCTGGCAGACGGCACCATCTCCGGCAGCTCCCGCTGCCTAAGCGACGGAGCACGGAACCTCTTCCACATGGGCTACCCCCCGGAGCAGATCGCCGTCATGGCGGCTGTCAACCCGGCCAAGGTTTGCGGCTGCACTGACCGGGGTGAGCTGAAAGTCGGCTACCGGGCAGATCTCGTGGTGTTTGATCAGGACTTCCGGGTCAAAGCGGTCTTTTTGAAGGGTCAACAAGTGGTATAATTTATAATATTCCTATAAGAAAAGAGACGATGTTTTTCGTCTCTTTTCTTGCATTCTTTTTGTTGTGGTGCTATTATGATACTATAATTGGAAAATTTTCTCACGAGAATCAAATCCGGGGCAATTATTTTTGAAAATGTACACTGTTTAGAACAGCTTATGCTCCTAAGGAGAGATGGACATGCTCGGCGAAAACATTCGTCATTACCGAAAACTGAATCAAATTTCCCAGCAAGAGTTGGCTCAGCAGCTTGGTGTTTCCCGGCAAAGAATCAGCGCATGGGAAAATAATCAATCGCAGCCTTCACCGGAGCAGCTTTCCGCGCTTGCCGCGCTGCTTCATGTGAGCACAGAGGCGCTGTCCGCCGTAAGCAGCGAAGAGGCAGGGGGCAACGATGACCAACTGATTTTTGTGCCCGCACAGCCCGCCAACTTTTCGGTTTCGCAGCCTGCGGTAACCTTTGCGCCCGAAAAACCTGTGCCAAAAAAGAAAAAGAAGGGCAAGCTGGTCCTTTTGATCATCGGCATCATACTTTCTTCCTTGTTTCTTGTGGGCTTTTTGGCCATCGGAGCCTGGCTGTTAATAAGACCGGCCAGCGAGTCTGTTGATGCCACAAACAACACGATCCTTGAATCCACCCCGGATACTCCCCTTTCCGCGGTAGATGTTTATAACCTCATCTCCCCCTCCGTCGTGGAAATATATGCAGAATCTTCCTTGGGAGCCAGTCAGGGAACAGGCTTTTTCTATGACGATAAAGGTACCGTGATCACCAATTACCATGTCATAGAAAATTGCCAGAAAGCATCCATAACCTTGTCTGATGGCAGAACCTATTCGGTGATCTCGGTGCTTGGTTATGATGCCGACAGGGATCTGGCGATTCTATCCACCGGCTGTACACAATCGATCCCCCTTTCTATCCGTACTGACCCGGCAAAAACAGGAGAAAAAGTGTATGCAATTGGCAGTTCTCAGGGCCTTACCGGCACTTTTTCAGACGGTATCGTTTCTGCCATCGATAGAGAAGTAGGCGAAAATGTATTTATCCAAACCACCGCACCGATTTCCCAAGGCAACAGCGGCGGTCCTCTTGTGGATGCCGAGGGAGAAGTTGTTGGCATTGTATGCTCTTTTATCACAAGCGGTCAAAACTTGAACCTGGCAATTCCTGTGGATGCTGTCAAGGATATCTCCCTAAAAAACCCCGTAACTCTGGAAAAGTTATTCCCCGTAGCTGACCGGAAAGTCTGGTGGATCTCCGATTGGGGTTTCCTTTATTATGCTGAAGAAGAATCCTATGTGTTGCTGTTCCAGTTAAAGGATGCAGACAAACTGCCCATGTCCGCCGGCGGCACGGTAAAGATTCGCATCGTCAATGATGATAATGTAACTGTATATAGTCAAACCCACACATTTACATCTGAAAACTTTGAAACCTGGCGCTTTGAGGATGGTGAGAAACTGCTTCTGGCAACCATATACATTTCCCCCGGCAGTATTGCCAAAGGTTCTACACCCAACGGTACTGTTTACTTTGAAGTGTATGGAGAAGATTACAGCTTTGACGAATGCACGGATACCACTACGGAATTACCTACAGGCAACAGCACAACACCCCCTGTAACCCAAACTTATACCTGTCTGGACGACTCTTGTAACAACACCGTCAGCAGCTTTGGCGAATATTGTTCTGTACATCGGTGCGTGACCCCCGGATGTCCCTTCGATAAAGAATCCGGTTCAAACTATTGTCTTGTGTGTATTTGTGCCGAGGCCAACTGTAAAAACGGACACATCCAAAACGGTTATTATTGTTCCGTACATACCTGTGCAGCAAGCGGCTGTACTGAGAAAAAATCCTCGTCCTCTGACTACTGCTATTCTCATCAACCTAACCACAACCACGGCGGTAACAGTACGCAGAATCCCAGTCCTCCCTCCTCGCAATACTCCTGTTCGGATTTTTCCTGCAACAACGCTGTCAGCGGTTATGGAAAATACTGTGACACACATAGGTGCGCAACCGAAGGCTGTTCCAACAAAAAGCTTTCCGATTCAAACTATTGTCATTATTGCGTTTGCGCACTCTGTCGCAATAACAGAGTTCCCGGTGGATACTACTGTGCAAATCATTCTTGTGTCGCTGGTGGTTGTACCCATGTACGGGTCACAGGCTCCCAGTACTGTTACATACACGCGTGCTCGACCTACAACTGCCCGAACAAGCATATTGACGGAGGAAATTATTGCAAAGACCACACCTGCAAGACTGACGGATGTACGGATCCAGGATTATTCAACGGTTATTGCTATCGTCACTGCTCATAAAATCATAACCACCGGCACTGTGAAGTTATAAGATAAAGGTAGACAACATGGAAAACCACCATGTTGTCTACCTTTTCTTTAAACGACAAAAGGGCGTGTTGCGAAAACAGCAACACGCCCTTTCTCTTAGCTGATTTTTTTGCGGCCGTTCAGAAGTACATTGCCGTTTTCCTCAAAAGTAACTTTATAGGCCTCGTCCAGATTGCAGCTGGCAAGAATGGTTTCGCTGATGGGATAGCAATAATGCTTCTGCCACCCGTCCGTGGTCATGCAGTACCGGTCCCCCTCCTTGGTAAAGGTGGTGGGACACTTCTCTCCGGGGAAGGCATAGCTTCCCAAAAGCTTGCTTTCCTGCTCCGGGGATAAGGTAAATGCCGGCTTTCTTTCCGGCAGGAAGCCCTCCGGCAGAACCCGGGTATTTTCCTGAATGTAGCCGCCATCCATAGCCTCGGATTCGCTCTGAACCTCAGTCTCGCCGTAGAAGGCGGTATATACCGCATTGGTCAGCGACCAGCGGGCCTCGCCAAAGCCGTAGTTGGACAAAAGAATAATATCCAGATCGTCCTCCGGCAGCTGGACATGGAGGGTGCGGTAGCCGCTACTGCCGCCGTTGTGCTGGATCCGCGTTTTTCCGTGCCACTGCCAAACCTGACAGCCAAGTCCGAACACATTGATTTCCGAGGGAGTCAGAATCTTCTCCCAGCTCTCAGGTGTCAGCAGCTTCTTATGCTTGATGGCAAGATTCAGGCAGTAAACGTCGTCAACGGTGGAAATGACATCGCCGGCACCCATGAAGAAATCAGGATTGACCCGCTCTACACTGATAAGCTCCTCTCCGCTGATGTCGTAGCCCCGCACCCGGTTTTCTGCCACCAGCCCAAGCCGGTCGATCCGGGTGTTTTTCATGCCCAAAGGGGTAAAAACAGCCTGCTTCATGTAGTCGGCATACTTCATGCCGGATACATTTTCCACGATCAGTGCCAAAATGGTAAAGTTGATGTTGCTGTATTGTGTTTTGGTGCCCGGCTCAAAAACCATAGGCTCAGCCACCATTCGGGCTACCGCCTCCCGCATATCGGGGCAGTGCTTCTCATAATAATCCTTCTGGACATGCTTGGCCTGGCTGTAATCCCGCAGGCCGCTGATGTGGTGCATCAGATGCTTGACGGTGATCCTCTCATCTATGTTTTCAACCTCCGGCACATATTTCCCCGGCCGGTCGTCAATATTTACCAAGCCCTTTTCCGCCAAGGTCATTACGGCAATGACACAGAAGGGTTTGGACATGGAATATAAGGTAAACACCGAATCGTTGGTGAAGGGGACCTTATGCTCCCGGTCCGCGTAGCCAACATTACGCTGATAAATGATCTGATCCTTGAGGGTCACCCGGAACATACCGGAAAACTGATACAGGCTGCTGTACCGATCCAAATACTGATCCATCTTTTCTGCAAAGGTCACGATAAAATACCCCTTTCGTAACTTGGTCTTTCCGGGGTTATCATAGCACCCAAGTCCATAAAAAACAAGAGGCGTTTTCCCATCCGGATAAATTGCCGTTTATCGCTTTGTTTAGAGCGCGCAGCTCAAGAAACGGGAATTTGTTGTGTTAATCGTGAAAAAAGCAGAAATATGGGGAAGAAAACCCCAAAAAAGGGGTTGCTTTTTCAAAAACAGGGTGTTATAATTCTAATGTACGTAAGTTGGAATTTTGGAGAGAGGGGCGCGCCCCTCTCTCTTTTTACGAGGAGATGCTATGAAGGTTACTGAAATCGTCACTGGGTTCGCAAAACCCATCGTGGAAGCGCACGGCTGCAGCCTTTGGGATGTAGAATATGTGCGGGAAGGCTCTGAGTGGTTTTTGCGGCTGTATATCGACAAAGACGGCGGCGTGGATATCACCGACTGCGAAGCCATTTCCCGGGCAGTAGATCCTATTCTGGATGAAAAGGACCCCATCGCGGAATCCTATCATTTTGAAGTCTGCTCTGCCGGTCTGGAACGGGCGCTGAAGCGGCCCGAGGACTTTGCCCGGTTTATGGACAGCCCCATTACCGTCAAGCTTTACCGCCCCCGGAACGGTCTGAAGGAGATCCCCGGCATCCTCCGCGGCTATGAAGAGGGCCGCGTCACCGTAGAAGCCGGAAAAGAAACCATCACATTTGAAAAATCGGAGGTCGCTAAGGTGCGGCTCCGTGTAGAATTCTAAGGAGGAAAGATAAAATGGCCAGAAGAAATTCCAAGAAGCAGCCTGAAGCCCACAAGATCGACTGCGCAGAAGTATTCGCTGCGCTGCGGGACTTGGAAAAGACCAAGGGTATCCCCGTTGATTATATGATTGAAAGAATGAAGCAGGGTATGGCAAACGCCTACCGGAAGGATCGGGAAGATCGCCGGGATGTACCTGCTGACAATGTTGAGGTAGATTTCAGAGAGACCGGGCTGTCCGTTTCTGTCATCAAGACCGTTGTGGAAGAGGTGGAAGACACCGCGCTGGAGATCCATGTGGATGCCGCCCGGAAGATAAACCCCAATGCTGAGATCGGTGAAACCATCAGCATCCCCGTAGAAGTAGAAAAATTCAGCCGTATCGCCGCTCAGACCTTCAAGCAGGTTCTGATTCAGGGTATCCGGGAAGCCGAGCGGGGCGTTGTCTATGACAACTATGCCGGCAAGACCCAGGAGCTGCTCACCGGCACTGTGCTGAAGGTGGATCCCAGCGGTGATGTATTTGTCCGCATCGGCCAGGGTCAGGATCAGTCCGACGCCATTTTGCGCACCGGCGAGCAGATCCCCGGCGAGCGTTATCAGGAAGGTCAGATCATCCGGGTGTACGTACTGGAAGTCCATCGGGCCAACCGCGGTCCTTTGGTCCACGTATCCCGTACCCATCCCAACCTGGTCCGCCGCCTCTTTGAACTGGAAACTCCCGAGATCATGGACGGTCAGGTAGAGATCCGCAACATCGCCCGGGAACCCGGTTCCCGCAGCAAGATGGCTGTTCGCGCCACCATGGAGGGTATTGATCCCGTAGGTGCCTGTGTCGGTCCCCGTGGCGGCCGTGTAGGCGCAGTTGTTCAGGAGCTGTGCGGAGAGAAGATCGACATCGTGATCTGGAGCGAGGATCCCTGCCAGTATGTCCGGGCTGCTCTGAGCCCCGCGGATGTGATCTCCGTCACACCCGTTCCCGGTCAGAAGGCCTGCCGTGTCATCGTTCCCGATGATCAGCTGAGCCTGGCCATCGGCAAGGAAGGCCAGAACGCCCGTCTGGCCGCCCGTCTTACCGGCTATAAGATCGATATCAAGCCTGCCTCCCAGGCAGAGATTGACGAGTAAAGTTTACTCCACGCTAAATAAAGGAGGCAGCAAATATGCAAAAAAAGATCCCCCAGCGGCAGTGTATGGGCTGCCGGGAACGCAAGAATAAGCGGGATATGATCCGGGTGGTTCGCACCACCGAGGGAACGGTTTCTTTGGACTTCAGCGGTAAGCTGAACGGTCGGGGTGCCTATGTTTGTCCCGATGCCGCCTGCCTGCAAAAGGCCCGGAAGACCCGGTCTTTAGAACGGTGCCTGGAGGTAGAGATCCCCGAGGATGTCTACAACCGTTTGGCCCGGGAGATGGAGGGCAATACGCTTGGATAAGGCCCTGAATTATTTGGCCCTTGCCAGAAAGGGCGGCATGGCTGAGTTGGGCGAGGAGCCGGTTGGCGCTATCACCCGAACAGGAAAGGGTTATTTGGTATTGGTCGCTTCGGATGCTTCGGATCACACCTGGCGCAGAGCCAAAAGCTTTGTGGCAGGCACCGAGCAGCAATGTGTCCGGGTATCCTTTTCCAAGGATGATCTGGGCTTTGCCGTAGGCCGCACAAGCCTCGCCATCGCCGCTATTACGGATCCGGCCTTAGCTTTGGCTTTGGTAAAGGCTTTGGATGAGCCGGAAAAGCACAAAGCTGTTCTGGAGATTTTGTCCGCCAAGGCAGAAAGAGCGAAAAAGCGCCGGGCAGAAGCCAACGCCCACAGGAAAAATATCCGCATGGGAAAGAAGAAGTAAGTTGAACCTTTTATGGAGGTGCGTATATGAGTTTAGTGAAGTATCGTTTGAAGGAAGTTGCAGCAGATTTTGGTGTCGCCCCTAAGGTGATCGCGGAGATCGTTGCCAAGTATTTTGAAAAGCCCAAGTCCAACACCCAGGTTATGACTGCAGATGAATTGAATGTGATCTTTGATCACATGACCCTGCACAATCAGATCACCTCTCTGGAGCAGGTGTTTGCTGTAAAGCCCAAGGAACAGTCCAAGCCTGAACCCAAAGCCGAGGAACCCATGGCGGAAGCCCCCAAAGCAGAAGCTCCCAAGGCTGACCAGAAGAAGGAAGCCCCCAAAGCCACTGCGCCTCAGCCCAACCGTCCCCAGCAGCAGGCTCATCCCCAGCCCCAGGTGCCTCAGAAGCCTAAGGTCCAGGAGCCGGAGCGCAAGCGGGAGCGCCGGGTGGTGGATACCTCTGCTGTACAGATCAATACCAATCGGTTTGCCGATGTGGATAACCTGGTAGACCAGAGAGTTCAGGATTACCAGGGCGGCAAGCAGCGCATTGGCGGTAAGGGCAAGCAGCAGCAGAAGCAGCAGCAAATGAAGGGCAAGGGCAACAAGGCCCGCAACGAGGAGCAGGAGAAGCTGCGCCGCTTGCAGATGGAAGTGGCCCGGAAAGCCCCTGTCACTGTCAAGATCCCCGACGAAATTACCGTTGGCGAACTGGCCAGCCGTATGAAAAAGACTGCCGCAGAAGTTATCAAGCTTCTGATGAAGAACGGCGTTTTGGCTGCCGTAAATCAGACCATCGATTTCGACACCGCAGAATTCGTCGCTACCGAGCTGGGCTGCAAGGTGGAAAAAGAAGTTACTGTTACCATTGAAGAGAGAATCATCGATGATCACGTAGATACTGCCGAAGAGCTGCAGACCCGTGCGCCCGTCGTTGTGGTTATGGGTCACGTTGACCACGGTAAGACCTCTACCCTGGACGCCATCCGGAAGACTTCCGTTACCGCAGGAGAAGCCGGCGGTATTACCCAGCACATCGGCGCATATACTGTCGATGTAAACGGTAATATGCTGACCTTCCTGGATACCCCCGGTCACGCAGCCTTTACCTCTATGCGTGCCCGTGGTGCCAAATCTACCGATATTGCCATTCTGGTGGTTGCCGCAGACGACGGCATCATGCCCCAGACCATCGAATCCATCAATCACGCCAAGGCAGCCGAAGTACCCATCATCGTTGCCATCAACAAGATGGATAAGCCCACTGCCAATCCCGATAAGATCAAAGAGCAGCTGACCAAGTATGACCTGATCCCCGAAGAGTGGGGCGGTGATACTGTCATCGTGCCCATCTCCGCAAAAACCGGTCAGGGTCTGGACGATCTGTTGGAAATGGTCATTCTCTCTGCCGAAGTGCTGGAGCTGAAGGCCAACCCCAACCGTCGGGCAAAGGGTACTGTTATCGAAGCCCGTCTGGATAAGACCAGAGGTCCTGTTGCCACGCTGCTGGTGCAAAACGGCACGCTGAATCAGGGCGATATCGTCATTGCCGGTACTGCCGTGGGTCGTGTCCGCGTTATGACCAACGATAAGGGCCGCACTGTAAAGACTGCCGGACCCTCCGTCCCTGTAGAGATCACCGGTCTTGCAGAAGTTCCCGCCCCCGGTGACGAGTTCAATGCTGTTACCGACGAGCGTATGGCAAGAGAGCTGGTGGAGCAGCGTAAGCAGGCCGCCAAGGATGCCGCCGCCAATGCCATGAGCAAGGTCACTCTGGACAACCTGTTTGCCCGGATGCAGGAAGGCGAGATGAAGACCCTGAATCTCATCGTCAAGGCTGACGTGCAGGGCTCTGCCGAAGCTGTGAAGGCATCCCTGGAGAAGATCTCCAACGAAGAGGTTCGTGTAAAGGTCATTCATGCCGGTGTCGGTGCCATCAACGAAAGTGATGTGCTGCTGGCTTCTACCGCCGGTGCCATCATTGTCGGCTTCAATGTCCGTCCCGATACCGCCGCCCAGTTAAACGGCGCCCGTGCCGGTGTGGATATGCGGTTCTACCGGGTCATTTATGACGCCATTGATGAAATCGAAGCTGCCATGAAGGGTATGCTGGCTCCCAAATACGAGGAAGTGGTCATCGGCCATGCCGAAGTCCGCATGACTTATAAGGTAAGTGCCATCGGTACCATTGCTGGCTGTATGGTTAAGGACGGCAAGGTCACCCGGGATGCTCAGGTTCGTATTCTTCGTGACAACATCGTCATTCATGAAGGCGAAATTGGCTCTTTGCAGCGGTTTAAGGATGCTGTGAAGGAAGTCACCGCTGGCTATGAGTGCGGTATGTCCGTTGCCAAGTACAACGATATCAAGGAAGGCGACATTTTTGAATGTTTCGCCATGCAGGAAGTGAAAAGATAATTTTCAAACACCGGCCGCCGCCGCTGCGGCTGGCCGGTGTTAAATTAGGAATGAGGAATTAGGAATGAAGCAAAAACTCCTAATTCCTAACTCCTAATTTCTAATTCTTTTACTAGGAGGAAGTAACTATGGCTTCCAATCGAATCAACAGAATCAACGAAGAGATCCAAAAAGCCCTGGCTGACCAGTTGCGCACCGTAAAAGATCCCCGGGTGGCAGAGATTATGATCTCCATCACCCGGGTAGAAACCACCCCGGATCTGCGTTATGCCAAGGTTTATGTCAGTATTTTGCAGGACGACAAGGCAGAAGACGCCATCAGAGGTCTGAAATCCGCCGGCGGCTATCTGCGCCGGGAACTGGGTCGGATCCTGCAGCTGCGTTATACCCCGGAGCTGGTATGGACGCTGGACGACTCTATCACCTACGGTGCGAAAATGCTGAAGCTTATCAACTCTCTTGAGGTAAAACACGATGACGGAACTGAGCAGGATTGATTGCGCCAACTGGCTGCTGGCCCGGGACCATTTCGTGCTTTTGACCCACCGCAAGCCCGACGGCGACACGGTGGGCTCTGCTGCCGGCCTGTGCCGGGGACTGCGGAGCCTGGGAAAAACCGCCCATGTGCTGTATAACCCGGAGATCACCCCCCTTTATGCCCCGCTGCTGGAAGGCCTGACCAAGGATGCGCCGGAGGATGGGGATATTTTGGTGGCGGTGGACGTAGCGGCTGATACCATGTTCCCCAGATCCTATGACCACCTGAAAAACAGCATCGATCTACGGATCGACCACCACGGCTCCGGCCGGGAGTACACCCCCCGGGAGCTGGTGGAATCCGACAGTGCCGCCTGCGCAGAGATCATTTGGGAGCTGCTGCTGGATATGGGTGTAGATCCGGACGAAAAAATGGCAGAAGCCATCTATGTTGGTGTTTCCACCGATACCGGCTGCTTCCGCTTTGCCAATACCACTGCCCACACCTTTGATGTGGCGGGAGATTGTGCTGCTGTCGGCGCGGATATTTACAACTGGAATCAAAAATTGTTTGACACCAAATCCCTGCCCAAGCTGCGGCTTCAGGGCTGGATTATTGACCATGTGCAGTTTTTGGAGGATGGCAAGCTTGCCATCTGTTGTCTGCCCCGGTCGGTGGAGGAAGAAATCGGTGTCAGTGAGGACGATATGAACGATATTTCCTCCTTCCTGCGGTCCATTGAGGGTGTGCGGATGTCAGCTCTGCTGCGGGAAACCGAGGAAGGCCGGATCAAAATTTCTGTCCGGGCCATTCCCGGCAGCAATGCCGCGGCAGTCTGTGAAGCCTTCGGCGGCGGCGGCCATGCCGGTGCTGCCGGCTGTAATCTCAGGATGACCATGACAGAGGCCGCCGAAGCCATCGGCAAGGTCGTGCTTTCCTATTAAGACGGTGACGTTATGAACGGAATCGTAATCGTAGATAAACCCCAGGGCTGGACCAGTCAGGATGTGACTTCCCGGCTCCGCCGGGTCTTTAACACCCGGCGCATCGGTCACGGCGGTACATTGGACCCTATGGCCACCGGTGTTCTGCCGGTGTTTGTGGGCAGAGCCACCCGGGGCGTGGAGTTTTTTGAGCACGCGGAAAAAACCTATGAAACGGTACTGCGTCTTGGCATGACTACCGACACCGAGGATATCACCGGTGCCGTTCTTTCTGAAGCAACCGTTTCCCTGTCAGAAGCGGATATTTTGGGCGTTTTACCCCAATTCCGGGGCGACATTTGGCAAGTGCCCCCCATGTACTCCGCCCTGAAGGTCAACGGTCAAAAATTATACGACTTGGCCCGAAAGGGCAAGGAAGTGGAGCGCCAGCCCCGGCCCATCACCATCCACGAACTGACATTATTGGGTATGTGTGAAGAGGGCGTCCGTTTGCGGGTAAGATGCTCCAAAGGCACATACATTCGGACTTTGTGCAAGGATATCGGACAGGCTCTGGGCTGCGGCGGCTGTATGGCACAGCTTCGCCGTGTCAGCGCCGGAGAATACACCATAGAAGAAGCCGTACCTCTCCAAACCTTGTTGGAAACGGGGTCTCCGGAACAATATCTGCGAAATGTGGATACCATGTTCCGGGAGCATAGCGCTGTAACGCTGACAGAAAAACAAGAGCTGCGCTGCCGCAATGGCAACAGCTTTTCCGTAAACCTACCTGATGGCACCTACCGGGCCTATAGCCAAACCGGCGAATTTTTGATGCTGGCCTCCGTCACAAGCGGCGTTATGTCAACCATTAAGAGTTTTTTCGAAGTGTAATTTGCCATTACTTGAGCAGCTGGAGGAACCGGCGGCAAAGCCGCCGAGCTTCCCCTTGGGGGGAAGCTGGCACAAAAAACGGCTTTTCGGAACCGTTTTTTGTGACTGATGAGGGGATCTCCTTTGTATTTTCCCCTCATCCGCCTCGCATTCGCTCGGCACCTTCCCCCCCGAGGGGGAAGGTTGGCAGATTATCATAGTAAGTGCAACAATAAAATAAAAGGAGACAATGTGCTCAGTTAAGGTGTAAAATGTAGTTGCGACACAACAAACACACCGAGGTGAACACATTGTCCTACACACATTTTACACTGGAAGAAAGAGAA
>JAFQIL010000001.1 GCA_017397565.1 Oscillospiraceae bacterium
AGCTCTACTATGAGCACGATTAAGAAAACCACACACAAACAGATGCAGACGAGAATCTTAAAGAGTGTGTGGCGCATTGCCCATGCTGCAGCAATAATTGCACCCCAAGGTCCTCCCGAAGCTGTACCGGCGGCAATCTCTGCAACTGCTTTTCCGCCTTCAACACCAGCTTTTACCGTTGCTGCGGCCGCGTTTGCTGTAGCTTCAGCACCTTTCGCAGCTGCAGTTGTTGCGGCAGTTTTACTTGCTTCTTTGCCGACGTTAGCTGCTTGTTTTGCTGCTTTGGCGGCGTTTTGCGCTGCGGCACCATAACTATCAGCGCCGTCGCCGATTTGTTGTTTGTTCGGCTCTGCCATTATCTGCACCTCCTATATTCAACTGCATATGGCAGTGTTATTTTCGTTTTTAAGAGGCAAACAGCCGAACCGGGAATACCGATTCGGCTGTCGCCATTGTTTTACCTCTTACGCTTAGGAGACTTGATTTCGCCATCATTTCTGGCTTCAGGTTCTCCATAACGGGTAGGCGTTGATTTATAGCGAACTGTATCAACGTTGACCGTTCGCACATTGTCACCGTCATAAACGGGTTTACCGTTTTCAAAGACGGGTCTGCGATCCACAGCAGCCTCACCGTGAATTGCATACCATTGACTTCCGTTGACGTCCTCGAATACCTGATAATCTCCACGAGGGGGAGCAAACTGGGAGGTATCGTAGAACATCGTACCGGAACCGTTCTCGTGTCTGACTTCAAAGTGTCCGTCGAGTCTTTCGGAGCCATCCACAGAAGAAACAGGCTGATCGAATCCTGGCATAAACTGTTGGAAATAAGCCTGGTTGTATGCATAAGCTTCGTCACCGGCCTCAAACTGAGGAGCATCCGCGTGCTGTTGCATAGCATACCAGTCTACACCGTTTGCAGCCGTCATAACCGTATGAGGCGCATCCGGCTCATCATAGTAAGCACTGTTGTACCACATAGTGTTGTGGCCATCGTGACTTGCTTCGATAACACCGTCGCCAACGGTTCTGAGGGTTGTTCCGTCCGCTGCATCCGGGAATGTGGCAGCAACTTGTGCAGCTTCAGCAGGGCTACCGTTAAACTGAGGAGCATCGTAAAATGCACCTGCACCGGGACCGCTTGCCATTTGATACCACTGACTGCCATCCGATGCCGTAACAACGGAATGAGGTCCGTCAGGTTTCTCAAATTGTGCTGCACTGTACATTGCGACTGAAGTTTCCTTTCCGTCCGCACCCACAACCTTGGCTGTGATTTGACCACCGGTGATTTCGGTACCCGAAACATTCATACCACTCATATGAGGCATATAGTTTGCGAGACTTCTATCTGCAATATCTCCGGCAATCGTACCGGACATATTCGGTGTTCGTGCTGCGACGGAAGCGATAGAGTCACCAGTCAACTGCGCACCGTTACGTGCGGCCATACCACCAAAGGCTCTGCCAACAAATCCAATTGTTCCACCGGCGCCCATACGCTGACCGCCTTGCACAACAGCATCTCGAACATAGCTGTTGCCCTTGAACATGTTTGCGAACCCGGAAGCAAAACCGCTTGCTGCGGCACCGGTACCTGTGGCAGTTGCACCACCAAATACGTTACCCGCACTCCTTGCGCCGTGTCCAATGCCTGTGACAACTCTTGCTGCCATCAGAAGCTCCATACCCATACTGGAACCGGTCTGAGCCACGTTAAGCCCGATTGACGCCAGATAAGAGTCAAACTTCTGCGCAGTTTTGAGGAATGCCAAAGCACAGAACAACCAAAGGAATACGCTTCCGTATCCGGTAGATAAGGCACCGCCGTTTCCGATGTAGGCACCCATCGAGGAGTTGAAGCCTCGTAGGAACCACACATTCATAACGAGCAATAAGAGCTGGGATCCAACCATACGACACCAGCTTCTGAAAACCGGTGTCGTTGCTTTTGAGGCACCCATAGAAAATGCCAGAGGTGACGTATAGCAGAGTACACCAACCACGATATATCTCTCGACCGTTTCAAGCAACAACTTGAAGTAGTTCCAACCCAATGCAATCTCCAAAATAACGAGTAGCAATAGCCCGACGACGGATATGGTCGCTATGAGCGTTGTCAGTCCGTTCATCAGCATTGCCTCTATACCCGCAAAGGTAAAGTCCTCTGCGGTCATCTGGATATCCATTAGGGCTGTGTACGGTGCTGTGGCGATGTCGAGGCACATTGAGAATATCGGCTTGGCATAACCGATAAGCAGTGCAAATAACGCACTTCTACCAATCAGTGCCCACGGATTTTCCGCATCTGTAACCGGCCCACCGAATACTCGGAATAATTGCCAGACCGTGATGAGGAAGAGAAGAGCCCAAGCCGTATACTGCATAACAGTGAAGGCTTTACTTACGAAGGGGAAATATTCTTCCATGGCGGTCATGTCTGTGCCAAGCGCCTGCAGGAACATACCTGAGACGGCATCCATCAGGTCGGTTACAACAGAACTGACCCATGTAATTATCCCTTCAAATATCCAGTCAAGCATCGGCTATCACCTCCATTCCTGCTTGACCCGGATGCTTAAATGGTGACAGTGCCACCACCGCCGCTACCACCGGGCGAGTAATTTCCGCCGGCGATGAGAGGCTGCAAATACGCAACGATGAAGCCGAGAGAGTTGAGAATGATCCAGGTGATCACGATTCTCTTGAGCCACTGCGTCGCTTCGTCCACTGCACGCTGATTTCTCGAAACCATTCGGATAATCAGGGCAATGGCACCTACTGTGACTGCCACGATGGTACTGATCGCCACAATCTGACCGTAAATGTCCTGCATAATCGCTGAGAAGCGATCCCAGATCGTTGCGGCCATAACGGGATGCATAGAGAAAATCATTGCACACGCCGTTCCGACGAGCGACCAATAGGCGGATTTCATTTTGCTACCGCCCAGCCTGAGTTGCTTAATCATGCCTGTGTACCTCCTTTTTTTCAGATTTTCGGGCAACAAAAAAAGCCGTCTCTTTCAAGCATTTCTGCTAAAAGAAACGGCCTCGTCTTCACCCGAGCCCAGTTTTGGACGATACAATTATAACACATTCCCATTCTCTTGTCATCGGCAAAACTGTGCCAATTTTGTGCCAATTTACTGTCACTATTCAAGGTTCTCCAAAAGGGTAAGCATATCAAACCAAAAATCAATTCCAATAGCAGGCGTTGCCCACAAACGAATTGAAAGAATTGTGATTGCCTGCTGACGAAGCCGGTAATATGTTCTCTTCGAGATTTCAAGCTGATCAATCATCTCTTGCAGGGAAAGATGCTCCGTTGCAATGTAGGTCATGTATATGACGTCATACAAGAGCTTTCCGTTACCTGGCTTGCTCTTGAGCACAGTTAGAGCTTCGTTGACTCGATCAAAAAGCAGTCTCGACTTGCGAACACCTTCCATTCGACCTTCAAGCTTACGGTTTCCCATAGCCATTTCCATGTCAACCTTATCTATCAGCTGATCAATATGCTCAAACGGAGTGTCCAACTCTGCAGCAACGTCTGTAGGGAAACACTCAAGAACCCATGCAATTGTTCGATAGTGTTGCAGAAGCATCTTGGTATTGTGATAGCTGGTTTGTGTCCTTTTTTGCTGTGCTGTGCGGATCTTCTCATTATCAATCTCGTGATCTCCGAGAATCCCACGCTTTGTCAGAAGTGAAATGAAAGCGTCTGACTGCGCTAATATGCGGTCTTCTTGCTGCTCATACAGCGATTTTTCGTCTGTTTGGCGGGTCATATGTAAACATCTCCTTTGCAATTATCGTTATATCCACAGGCGCACAAGGCCCACGGATTTTACTCGTATCTATAACTGGAGGGGAACATATACATTTACCCTTGCAGTCATATATACACTTCTTACAATTCGAGTGAGAAAAATACGCGTGTAATATATATGGGTCAAAAAGTGCAACGCGATTTTTAGGCGGAGTGTTTTCACTCTCGTCAGCGTATTCCATCAAGAGTTGGCGACTGTACAAAGCAATCAGTCTGCCGATATTCTCATGATCAGAACCCACTTTCTGCTCATTCTCTGCCAAAATGCGTATTTCGACAATTATACGCTCGATTTTCTCGGACTCCGGCATTGTAAACTCTGTATCACTTGGATACAGTTTATTGAAAATGAGGCAACCATAAGCGCCGGGAAGACGGTGCAGCTTAAAAGCATCCCCATGCTTCTGAAAGAAACGCCACACTTTAGTCTTTTCCCAGTTCCATCGCTGTCCCAGGGTTTCCAAAGTTAGTACGGTACCGAACTTACCAAACTGCACGATCGGTGCCAAAAAAGAAAACGCATTGCCAAAATCTCCGGATACCGTGTGGCACCACAGATCAAGCCATGCGTCTGCTTCATCAAATATGTAGTTTTGTTCGATGAGTCTGTCAGTAATGTTGCGAGGGAGGCAGAGGAAGCCATACCCTTCGGTAGCATAAACCGAACCGTTCATACACTCCTCGCCGGAGCATTCGACAACCCAGTCTGTTATTTGATATGTGAGCTTCTTAGTCTTTGCATTTAGTGAATATCTCACATAACCGAGCTCAGAGAGCTTAGAAAGCGCCTCAAGGCTCTGTGCGCGGCTTCTGGAGCCAAGTATACTCTTTAACCCCACAACGCCTCCAGACCACATTCCGGGGCTTACAGCGTTAATGTGGCCGCAATAAGAAGCTTGTCCCTTACGGAACGCCGCACGGGATGCAAGTTTCGCCCAGGCACTCATGATACCTTTGCCTTCGGGCAGATGATTTCGGGGTAATTTAACCCACTGATACTTCATCAAGCATTTCATAAGGGACACCTCCTTTGTTTTTATATAAAAGAAGGGCGACCTCAATAATGAAGTCGCCCAGCAAATCATTTCTATTAAATTCTAACAACAAGACCCACCAGTTGATCTGTTGGAACACCAACGAGAAACCAACCGTCTCCCATTTCAATGCGGGTAGGAACCCACTCACCGTCGATGAGGACATCTAAGCATTCACCGCAGTGTAGACCACCATAGTAATCCAATAATCCAAAACGAATATCCATTCGGCCACTATCTTCATCAGTGACCATCGTACCTTGTCTTTTCATAAACTCCTTTCCGGAATCGTCAGAGGTTTTTTTCTCCAACTCTTTCTTATATACCTTTCTTAAATATTCATCAAAAATAGTTCTGCGAATCAAGACCTTCTTTCCAATTTTATAGACAGATCCAGCTTCACGTGCCATACGGGTAAACACCTTTAGACCAAGTCCATAGTAATCGGCGCCTTGATATAACGTAATAAAATCATGCTTCTGCATCTCGATGTCTTCATCATCGAGCATGTCTGAGAACATCCAAAGGTTTCCGCTCATTTCTGATCCTCCTTTGAGAGAAGTGTACTTGGCTCGTGGAACCTCTCCAAGTACTCCTCAAAGATATCTCGGTTAATCAAGACAGTTCCGTCCATGCGATAAATTGCACCTGCTTCGCTGGCAAGCTCCAGTATTTTCTTGTGTTGCAGGCTATAAATAATCTCTGCATCCTTATAGCGTAAAAACTGCCGACGAATCCTCTTAGCACTTTCTCTGACATCGTTACGTTTCTTCAGGTCATAGTATGCTTTTGTCTCTTCACTAATCATAAAATTCAGTTCCTTTCAGATTTGATTTTCTGTCATGACAAAAGCAGACCCAACGAAAAAAGAGAACACCTCTTGAAATTTCTTTCAAAAAAGTGTTCTCTAAATAGCAAGTGCTATATTGTGTTTTGTCCTGTCAACTATTCATACTGCGTTACAATCCTTCAAAATAATATGAAAGATTGTTGTCAATTTGTTGTCAACTCGGATTTGAGATGCCGAAAACCCTTGATTTTACTGGGTTTTTTAGTCGAGAGGCTTCATCGTGGGGAACAGGATGACCTCGCGGATGGTGTCGTTGTTGGTCAGCAGCATCACGGTACGGTCGATACCGATGCCCATGCCGCCCGTGGGGGGCATGCCGTATTCCATAGCGTTGAGGAAATCCTCGTCCATCATTTCGGTCTCATCGTCGCCACGCTCACGCTGCTCCACCTGCTTTTGGAAGCGGTTTCTCTGATCGATAGGATCATTCAGCTCGGAGTAGGCATTGGCAAGCTCACTGTGGCAGACAAACAGTTCAAACCGCTCGGTAAGCCGGGGATCTTCAGGACTGCGCTTGGTCAGGGGGCTGACCTCCACAGGATACATGGTGATGAAGGTAGGCTGGATCAGATGCTCTTCCACTCTCTGATCGAAGCAGGCATACAGAGCATTGCCCCAGGTCTTCTCGGCAGCATCCGCCAGCTCCACGCCCTTGGCAGCCGCAGCGGCAACCGCCTCAGCATCGTCGGTGATGGCACCAAAATCGATACCCAGGTATTCCTTAACCGCATCCACCATGGTCAAACGGCGCCAACCGGGAGTCAGATCGATCTTCTCGCCCATCCACTCCACTTCGTAAGTACCAAGGATCTCCTTGGCCGCGCCGGAGATGATGCCTTCGGCGATATCCATCATATCGTGGAAGTCGGCATAGGCCTGATACAGCTCAACACTGGTAAACTCGGGGTTATGCTTGGGGTCCATACCCTCATTGCGGAAGATTCTGCCGATCTCATACACCCGGTCCATACCGCCAATGATCAGCCGCTTCAGGGGCAGCTCGGTGGCGATACGCATATACATATCGATATCCAGAGTATTATGATGGGTAATGAAGGGACGGGCAGAAGCACCGCCGGCGATGGTGTTCAGCACCGGGGTTTCTACCTCAATATAGTTCATATTGTCCAGGTAAGCGCGCATGAACTTGATAAACTTAGAGCGAATGATAAAGTTCTGCTTTACCTCGGGGTTTACCATCAGGTCCACATAGCGCTGACGGAAACGGATCTCCTTGTCCGTCAGACCGTGGTACTTTTCGGGCAGGGGCAGCAAAGACTTGGAAAGCAAAATAACGGACTTGGCACGGACAGAGATTTCCTCAGTCTTGGTCTTGAAGACTTCGCCTTCCACACCCAGGATGTCGCCAATGTCGTTCTTCTTGAAACGGGCATACTCCTCCTCACCCAGCTCATCGATCTTCACAAACAGCTGGATCCGGCCGGTGCTGTCCTGCAGATCACAGAACATGACCTTACCCTGACCCCGCTTGCTCATCAAGCGGCCGGCAACCCGGACGATCTTGCCCTCGTAGCCTTCATAATCAGCCTTGATGGCGGCGGAATCGGCATTGAAATCGTACTTGGTCTGGACAAAGGGGTCCCGACCCTCAGCCTGCAATGCCGCCAGCTTTTCCCGGCGGATGGCGGCCTGCTCAGATACAGGCAACTCGGCCTGCGGTTCAAACTTTGCCATAGCTTAGCCCTCGCGGGAAACGCTGACCACCTTCAAGGAGAAGGAGCCGGCAGGTGCGTTCACGGTAAAGGTTTCACCGGCAGCCTTGCCAACAACAGCACGGCCGAAGGGAGAATCGTCGGACAGCTTGCCCTCCATGGGGTTGGCTTCCTGAGAACCGGTGATGCGGTAGGTAGTCTGCTTGCCGTTGGCATCTTCCACCACGATGGTGCAGCCCAGGCCAACACGACCGGTGGCTTCGTTTTCATCCTCGATGATTACAGCATGAGAAAGAACATCCTCAATTTCAGCAATGCGGCCATAGAGCTTAGCCTGCTCGTTCTTCGCAGCATCATACTCAGAGTTTTCGGAAAGGTCACCGTAGGAACGGGCTTCTGCGATCATAGCCGCGATCTCACGCTCCCGGGTGGTCTTCAAATAATTCAGTTCCTTTTCCAGATCAGCCAGACGCAGACTGGTAATTTTATATTCCTTAGCCATATATACAAGTCCTTTCTTAACTAAAAATGTCCATAGGTTTAATTATTATAGAAGATTTTTCCCATTCAGTCAAGAAATTTTTCCTTTTTTCTTAGGAATAGGCATACCGGCAAACAAATTGCCATTTATCGGGCTGTAGGGGACTTATTTTCCCGTCCCTTCGAAAAGCAACCACGAACCGAAAGAACTGTCATTGCGAGGAGGGCGAATGCCCGACGTGGCAATCTCCCGGTACAAATTGCCGACTTTTTCTAAGGTTAAATAGGGATAATCGCCTGATTTGGCTTATCTTTACAACCTTTCCAAAGAATGTACTTGGTTCCGGGAGATTGCCACGTCGCTTTGCTCCTCGCAATGACAGCGTTTTTGGCAGGTGGTTCCTATATTGAAACTCCCCGATAAACGGAAATTGACAAATCCCTCCGTTTCGGCAAAGAACCGGAGAAGCGGATTGCTCCTCCGGTCTCATTTTTAACTAACAGCGTCAAACTGGGCCTGGTAAAGCTGGCGGTAAAAACCGTCTGCCGCCATCAGCTCAGCATGATTGCCCTGCTCTACCACCTGTCCGTCCCGCATCACCAGAATATGGTCCGCCGAACGGATGGTAGACAGCCGGTGGGCAATAACAAAGCAGGTCTTTCCCTCCATCAGCTTCCACATAGCCTGCTGGATCTGCTCCTCCGTCCGGGTATCCACATTGGAGGTTGCTTCGTCCAAAATCAGCATATGGGCGTCCAAAAGCATGGCTCTGGCAATGGTCAGCAGCTGCTTCTGCCCCTTGGAAATGGAGCTTCCGTTGTCTGTCAGCACCGTGTCATAGCCCTGAGGCAGACGGGAAATGTAGCTATGGATATGGGCCGCTTTACAAACCCGGATCACATCTTCCAAGGTGGCATCGGGATGTCCGTAGGCCACATTCTCAAAAATTGTACCGTGGAACAGCCAGGTATCCTGCAGCACCATGGTGTAGGCTCTTCGCAAACTATCCCGCTTCAAGCCCCGGATATCCTTGCCATCCACCAAAACCGCACCGTTATCCACATCGTAAAACCGCATCAGCAGGTTGATGATGGTGGTTTTTCCCGCGCCGGTGGGGCCTACTATGGCCGTCAGCGAACCCGGCTTTGCGTGCAGGGAGAAGTCCTTGATAATAGGCTTGCCGGGATCGTAGGAAAAGTCCACATGCTGAAGCTGCACATCGCCCTTTACCTGGGTCAGCGTCTCAGCATCAGGCGCATCCTCCTTTTCCGGCTCGGCATCGATCAGGTAGAATATCCGCTCGGTAGCGGCAAAAGCGCTTTGGAGCTCCGCGATAATGTTGGCCACCTCGTTGATGGGGCCGGAAAACTTCCGGGAGTACATCACAAAGCTGCTCAGATCGCCTAAGCCGATCTTGCCCCCCAAAAACATCAATGAGCCAAACATACAAACCAACGCCAGAGAAAAATTATTGATACAGTTGACCGACGGGCCGGTGATGGTACCGTTGGCTTCCGCTACGGTATAGGCATCCACCGCCGCCTGATTCTTTTCGTCAAACCGGTCTACAACTTCCTTTTCCCGGCCGTAGGCCCGGATGGTCTTCTGCCCGGAGAGCATCTCTTCCACGAAACCGTTGAGCTGTCCCAGCTTGGCGCTGCGCTTGCGAAACAGAGGGCGCACCACGCCTGTCAGCCACTTGGTAAAGAACACCGTTACCGGGATCGTTACCAGGAAGATCAGTACCAACCTGGGCGCGATGCTCAGCATCATACCCAAGGAAACCGAAACTGTAACGATGCTGTTGAGGATCTGCAGAAGATCCGTAGACAGGGACTGATTCACCGTATCTACATCGTAGGTAACGGTACTGATCAGGTCACCGGTCTGATAGCCGTCAAAAAACCGAACCGGCAGGCGGGACATGTTCTCAAAAATGTCGTGGCGCATCTGCTTGGCAATCCCCCGGGACATCCGGATAGTGACAAAGTTCAGAAGATAGGACAAAACCGAGGAAAACAAATAGCAGATCGCCATCGTAATGACACAGCGGATCACCACCGGCATATCCACAAAGCCGCTTTCCGTATCGATAGCATTGATAGCCTTGCCGGACAGCTTGGGGCCATACAGGCTCAATATGCTGGAGGTCAGGGATAATGTGATGGCTAATATCAGCAGAAGCCGGTTTCTGCCTAAGTATTTCCAAAGCCGTTTCAGCAAAACGCCTTTGGGAAGCTGGGCCTGCCGGGCACCTCTGCGGTCACCGCTGACCTCTTGGCGGGTCAGCCGCCCTCCACCGATCAAATTCGGATTTGCCATGTCAGACCGCCTCCTTCCCGTCGCCCATCTGCGTTTGCGCGATGTGCCGATATTCGCTGCAGGTTTCCATCAGCTGCCCATGATTGCCTGTGCCGATAACCTTTCCGTCGTCCAGCACCAAAATCAGATCCGCATGGCGCAGACTGCTGACTCGTTGGGCAACCAGAACCGTCGTGGTGTGCCGGTAGCCTTCCCGGAGGGCATGGCGAAGATTGGCATCGGTCTGATAGTCCAAAGCAGAAGAAGCATCGTCCAGCACCAAAATCTCAGGCTCGCCTGCCAAGGCCCGGGCGATCAGCAATCTCTGCTTTTGTCCGCCGGAGAGGTTATTGCCCCGAACCGCTACGACGGAATCCAGGCCTGCTTCCTTTTCTGCGATAAAGCCGGAGGCCTGGGCATCCCGCGTCGCTTTCCGCTGTCCCTCCACCGAAATATCCCGGAAGAACTGAATGTTCTGTCCGATGGTTCCCTCCGTCACAAAGTCGTTTTGGAACACTACACCAAACTTTTTCCGAAGTGTTTCCGACGGTATGGCCCGGATATCCACGCCGTCGATCAGAATTTTGCCGGAATCGACATCATAAAGCCGCATAAGAAGATTCAAAATCGTACTCTTTCCGGATCCGGTGGAGCCAAGAATACCCAGAGTTTGTCCATGCTCCAGCCGGAAGCTCAGGTTGCTGATGTTGTCACCCCGGCCGGTATAGGAGAAGGATACATCCCGGAATTCGATATGGGGCGCATGTTCTTCCGCTTCTTCCCAGGGAAGCACCGCCATATCCTCCGGCATATCCAGCACATCCGCCACCCGGCGAGCACTGGCTTCACCCTTGGACCACATCACAAAGATTCGGGTCACGCCCATCATGGCATTGAGGATCATGATAAAATACTGCACAAAGGCCACGATGACAGTAGCATCTGTCTGTCCGCCCCGGACCCGAATCGCCCCAAGGAGCACCACCAGGGTCAAGCCCATATTCAACACCAAATTGGAAGACGGGTTCGTGATGGCTGTGATAGAGCCTGCTTTCTGATCTACAGCGGTAAGGTTGCTGTTCACTTCATGGAACCGGGCCTTTTCATGCTCGGTCTTACTTAAGGCCCGAACCACCCGGACACCGGTGATATTTTCCTGCACGGTACGCACCACTTTATCCAGCACCGACTGCTGTTTGGTGTACATGGGCAAGCTGAATTTCGTCACAAAATACACAATGATACCAATCAGTGGCAGCAGGGCGATGGGGATCAGGGCAAGACCGGCATCCATGGTCAGCATCATAAAGATACCGCCCACCAACAAAATCGGTGCCCGAATGCCCATACGCTGGATCCGCGCCAGCATTTGGTTGATATTGTAGGTATCGCTGGTAAGCCGGGACTCAGCGGAGGATACCGTCAGATCATCCATCTGCCGGGAAGACAGGTTCATCAGCTTCTGGAACAGATCATGACGGATAGCCTTGGTGATCCTGCCGGAGGATTTTGCGCTCATGCGGTTGGCAACCACATTCAGCGTCAATGTCGCAACGGCGCACAGAATCATCATTCCACCGTAAAGGAACACCCGGGAGACATTCCCCGCCTCCGCACCCCGGGAAAGAATGAATTCCATCAAGTAAGGGATCCACAGCTCTGCCATAGCGCCAAGGCATTTAATCAGCAAGGTTAAGCATATGTAGCCGATATAGGGTTTGATGTAAGGATACAATCTTCTCATACTCAGTGCTCCTCCATCCATTGGGCTGCCCGATCCCGCATTTTCGACAGCATAGTAATCAGCATCTGCCGTTCCTCTTCCGTAAGATCCTGGGCTGCCAGAGCTTCCCAATCCCGGAAGGTCTGACGGATCTTTGGCAGAGCCTCATAGGCTTTTTCCGTAGGATACACCAGCATCGCCCGCTTATCCTCCTCGGAGGGGCTCCGGGTCACAAAACCGGCTTCCTCCAAGACCGCCACCTGCCGGGCTGCATTGCTCTTGTTGACAAAGACACGCTTTGCAAGCTGCTCTTGGGTCATCCCCGGATTCCGGCAAAGGGTTATCAAATAGCTGGCATGGATCGCCTTGAGCCCCAGCGGTGCCAGCTCCTCCTGTCGGTAAGCCGCGGCACACCGGGAGATGGCACTAATGTTATGCATCAATGCAGGCATGATTACACCTCCACGAATAAAATAGTTGCGTTTGCAACTATTTTAACATAGACCATCTCCTCTGTAAAGCCTGTTTTCGAAAAAAGCGGACTGCAAAAATGCAGTCCGCCTGTTTGTTTATTCCGTTAAGGCTTTGATGGCGCTTTGTATCTGAGGGTCTTCCTCCGGGTCTAAGGTTCCGGCATAGATGGCTGCGGCGGTTTTATCATCCACCGGCACTACCACATCCGGCATAATTCCTACACCTTCCAGATGTTTGCCCTGAGGCGTATAATACTTACCGATGGAAAGTCCCACAGCAGAGCCGTCTTGCAGCTTATATGTCACTTGGTAATTTCCCTTACCCACTGTTTTTTCGCCCACAACCGTTGCCCACTCATATTCCTGCAGAGCCGCGGCAAAAAATTCTGCTGCAGAGTAAGAATTTCCGTTTACCAGCACCGCCATGGGCATTTCCAGGCAAGCCGCATCGGAATTTTCTACACTTTCTCTGCCCTTGTTATCTTTAGACCGGAACAGCGCGCCTTCCGGGAGCAGATAGTCCAAAACACTGACCAGCTCTGTGACCCGACCGCCGGGATTATTCCGCACATCGAAAATCAGCTTCTGCGCCCCTTCATCCAACAGCTTTTGAACGGCTGCCTTGGTTTCCTTGGCGCAATTGGCATTAAAATTCACAATGGTGACAAGACCGATATTTCCGGGCAGCATTTTTGCCTTCGCCACCGGGGTCTTCACCATAGCCCGCGTGACTGCAACCGTAGACTCCACCCCGTTTCGCAGGTAAGTGATCTGTACAGTTGTACCTTCTTTTCCCTTGATGAGGCCTTGCACTTCCCCTGTGGTCTTGCCAACGATGCTTT
Organism: Oscillospiraceae bacterium; assembly: GCA_017397565.1. GTDB lineage: Bacteria > Bacillota > Clostridia > Oscillospirales > Oscillospiraceae > Faecousia. The sequence continues at coordinate 13,211 of JAFQIL010000001.1, forward strand.
GGCCATCTGCCGCAATGATCAGATCACCGGGTAACAACCCGGCCTTCTCAGCAGGACCGCCTTCCGCCACCGCAATGATCAGCATGCCGTTTTCCGTATCTTGGCCGCTGATAGTCACACCAATGCCCACATAGGCATTATTGTTCTGTTCCATCTGGGCTTCATATTCTTCCGCAGTCATGTAATAGCTCCAGCGGTCTCCCAATGTCTCGATCATCGCCTGCGCTGCGGCGTCTTCCAATTCTTTTTGGTCCGCACCGTCCACATAGTTATTTAAGATGAGATTTTCCAGCTGCTGCAGCTTATTGGAGCCCATCAGGGTTCCGTTGCTGAAAAAAACAACCGCTACAGTCAGCACAACAGCAGTAACTGCCACCAGAAAATGGGTCAATACCAAAAAAATCGGTTTCTTATTCATACACACCACTCCTATACTGATGATCCCACAGCCTGAAGCAGGCTGTGGGATCTCTTTCTTACTTCAGCTTTACATAGTCCGCGGGATTGACATAGGTGCCGTTATAGCTGATACCAAAGTGCAGATGCACGCCGGTAGAGCCACCGGTAGTTCCCTGTCCGCCAAGCTTCTGGCCCTGGGCTACATACTGCCCTACCGAAACCTCCGGCCATTTATACATATGCAGATAGTAGCTTTCAAAGCCGTCCAAATGGTCGATGATCACATAGTTGCCGGCAGAAACAGGATCATAACCCACTTCTCTGACAACACCGCCACGGGTAGCAACCACATCCCAGCCGGACCGGCCTGCCAGGTCAACACCGTTGTGCATCAGCCAGCCATAGCCCAGAGGATGGTCACGCATACCGAAGGGACTGGTCAGCTTTATGTAACTGGTAGGCACCAGCCAGGTCGTGCCGGTCTGATCCAAGGTGGGAATGCCGCCGGTGCCGCCGGTGTTACCGCTGCCTGCAGGTCTTGTAGGAGGCGCAGTGGTGGTAACAATAGATGTTGCCAGCCAAGCCAAATACTCTTCGTGCTTCTTGGCGGCATCGTAGTCCTTATTTGCCTGCGCCAGCTGCTTCAGAGTTTCCTCTTCCTGCTTTTCCATTTCCCACAAAAGGTCAGCATATTCATCGCCCTTTGCTTCCAGCTGGATCAGCAAACCATTGGCTTCTTCAATCTTCGCCATCAGACCGCTTTCCGTAGACTGGAGCTCGTCCTTCATTTGCTGCAGGGAGCTCTTTTCCGTCAGCAGTTTTTCCTGAGTCTCTTTGACTACTTTGGCAGCTTCCTCCATTTCCTTCAGCCGACGGCTGTCGGAAGCGGCGATCTCTGCCACCATATTGAGGCGGTCCAGCAGATCGTAAAAATCATTTGCCTGGAACAGCACCAACCAGTAGGACATGGTGCCGTCTTCTTCCATGGCACGGATCCGCTCTTTGTTCTTTTTGTTGAGCTCATCCAGCCGCTTCTGGGCAGCATCCAGCTCCTCCTGGGTATCTGCGATCATCAGCGCAAAAGAGGCTATCTGATCGTTGATGTTTCGCACCTGGTCGTACATCAAAGAAACCTGCTGCTCGATCAGCTGCTTTTGGCGAACAATGTCCTTGATCTCGCTGACATTGGCTGCCATTTGGCTTTCCAATTCCTTAATTTGGGCATCCTGCTTCTTCTTTTCTTCCTTCAGCGCGTCGATCTGGGTTTGGATCTCGCTGGAAGACGCGGCACGGGCACCGGGCAGAATGTTCACAATCAAGCCCAAAAGCATCACCAAAGCCAAAAGGCCGGCCAGTAGCGATACCCATAATCTTTTATTCTTCACAATTGGTCTCCTTCTTAGGGGTAGTTGTATTATACGTTCATGAATTTCCGGATAGAAGTCCAGCTGCCCACGATGCCGACAAACAGGCCGGCTGCGGCAAAGGTGATCACCATGGGCATCAACAGCTGGTTAAAGGGAACAAATTGAAACAGGTTCAAACTGTCTACCGCGTCCAAACGAGCCAGGAGCAGATTGTACAGGAACCACTCCAGGCCAAAGGCAATTCCGGCGCCCAGCATACCCAAGGTAAAGCCTTCTACCACGAAGGGCAGTCGGATAAAGCCATTGGTAGCGCCCACCATCTTCATAATGGCGATCTCATCCCGGCGGTCATACATAGCAAGCTTGACCGTATTGGAAATAATCAGCAAGCTGACTACCAGCAAAACACCGATGACTGCAATAGAAACGATCTGCAGCACACTTTGCAGCGTAGAAAAGCCTTCTGCCAGCTCATAAGATGCAGAAACCTTTGCCACACCGGGAATTTCCTTCAGCTCTTCCACTGTTTCTTTCATCAAAGAGTTATCCACCAACACCACACGGAAACGGTGGCGCAGGTCGCTGGCTTCTACACCGCTGAAGGACTCATCACCCTCGTGGTCTGCAATAAAATCCTTCAAAGCTTCCTCCCGGGTAATAAACTTCCGGTCAAAAACATTTTCCAGTGTGCTGATTTTGGCGCCCACACTCCGCGCTTCCGCCTCTGTGTAAGTTTCGTCCACATAAACCAGGACCTCGTTGGTCTTATTCAGGTCCTCCACCATGATGCCCACATTATAGGTCAGGCAGGAGAAGCTGCCAACGATCAAAAGGCAGGCCACTGTAACACAAACGGCCGCGAAGGACATAAAGCCGTGGAGGAAGATTCCCCGGATGCCCTCTTTTAACAGATATCCAAGATTATTGATCTTCATAGTGATAATACCCATCCATTCCGTCGCTGATAATGAGGCCCTCATCAATGGCGATGACCCGCTTGTGGAACCGCTCCACCAAATCCTTGGCGTGGGTGACCACCAGCATGGTGGTGCCCAGGTTGTTGATTTCCATCAACAGGCTCATGATCTCCAAAGACCGGGCAGGGTCCAGGTTACCTGTAGGCTCGTCGGCAATGATGGTGGACGGATTGTTCACCAGAGCCCGGGCGATGGCCAATCTCTGCTGCTCACCGCCGGAAAGCTCGCCGGGATGCCGGCGGCTCTTGGTATCCAGACCGACCAAGTCCAGCACATAGGGTACACGCTCCCGGATCTCCCGTTCCCTGGCGCCGATGGCCCGCATAACAAAGGCCACATTCTCATAAACCGTTTTATTCTCGATCAAACGGAAATCCTGGAACACAACGCCAACTGTGCGGCGCATATAGGGGATCTCTCTTTTGCGGATCCTATCCAAAGAGTAGCCATTGACATGAACCTTACCGGAGGTAGGTTTCAGCTCGCCGGTGATCAGCTTAATGATGGTAGACTTGCCGGAGCCGGAGGGGCCAACCAAAAAGGCAAACTCTCCGTCTTCGATCTGCATGGAAACGCCCTTCAGGGCCTTGTTGCCCACGGAGTAGGACTTCACAACATCGGTAAATTCAATCATAATATCTCTGCTCCATCTTTAATGTAACCAAATTGTAACACATTTTAGGTGTTATGTCAATCCCTGTTGAAAAACAAGAAACGGGCCGTATGATCACACGGCCCTGTTTTGAATTTTATCCACGGCTCTCCCGGGAAGACAAGTACTTACGAACCATCAGTGCCACCTTAAATACGATAGCATGGTCAAACTCACGCAGATCCAGCCCGGTGAGCTTCTTGATCTTTTCCAAACGGTAAACCAAGGTATTCCGGTGTACAAACAGCTTACGGGAGGTCTCCGAAACATTCAGATTGTTCTCAAAGAACTTGTTGATGGTAAAGAGTGTCTCCTGGTCCAAAGAATCAATAGAATTCTTCTTAAACACCTCATCCAGGAAGATCTCGCACAAGGTGGTAGGCAGCTGATAGATCAGCCGTCCGATACCCAGGTTCTCATAGTGCATGATGCTTCTGTCGGTGTCGAACACCTTGCCAACTTCAATTGCCGTCTGCGCTTCCTTGTAGGAATCTGCCAGGGCCCGCAAATGCTCTGCCACCGTACCGATACCAATGACCGTGCGGATAAACAGTTCATTTTTTAAGATATCTTCCATACCCTGCGCGATCTTTTCCAGATCCTCTGAGGTAGTGCCGGAAGTGATCTGCTTTATCACGGCAATGTCGGTTTCGTTGATGCTGATCACAAAGTCCTGGTTCTGATCCGGGAACATACCGCTAAGAACATCCACAGCAGACACATCTCCATGACCCACCTGACGAACCAAGAACACGGCACGGGGGGCATCGGTTGCAAAGCGCAGCTCCTTGGCCCGGATATAGATATCACCGGGCAGAATATTATCCATGATAATATTCTTGACAAAGGTGCCTCTGTCGTGCTTTTCTTCATAATACGTTTTGGCACCGTTCAGGGCAATATAAGCCATCTGACAGCTGATTTTTGCTGTTTCGTCTGTACCGGTACAAAATACCGCGTATTCAAAAAAGCCTGCGTTGCTCACGATGCTCCGGAAGGTCTTCTGACCAAAGGTTACCACCTGGTCGGTGCTGTTAGCCACCTTCAGCGCGGCATCCTGCCAACGCTGCCCCAGCTGTGACGGGTCGGTACAGGAAATAACGCTGCCCTCAGTATCCAGCACACCAAAGGTACGGTCAGACACTTCCTGCAGCTGAGTAATTACATTCTGAAACACATTATTGGACATTTTTGCAGCCCCCTATCAGAAAATTGCATAAATACGGTTTTCACAAAATTTCCCCGTTATTATATAGCAGTTTTGCGCAATTTGCAAGTACCTTTTGACATATTATTGCAAAATGTTCCTGTATTTTTGGATGTATTGACCGATTTTTGTCTGACTTTGTCCCGTTTCTTATCCCCCGCATCCGAAAAAATGCACAAAGGTTATTCCTGCATTTCCAGCCGTGCCACCTCTTCTTCCGTCAGCTGTCGGGTCTCCCCCCGGGGCAGATCGCCCAAAATCAAAGATCCTTCTGACTTGCGTTCCAGATAGGTCACAGGCATTCCCCGGGAGGCCATCATCCGCCGCACCTGATGGTATTTTCCTTCACAAACTGTGATCAGACTTTCTCCCGGACCCAAGGGTTCCAGCCGGGCACTGAGACATACTGTCCCGTCCCGCAGAGTCAGCCCATCGGCAAAGGCCTGCACATCCTCCCCGGTTGCCGTTCCCTCATGGCGAGCATAATAAACCTTGGGTACCTCCTTTTTGGGGCTGATAAGCCGATGAAGGAGATCTCCATCGTTGGTAAACAGCAGCAGTCCCTCCGTTGCCTTATCCAGCCGCCCTATGGGCTTTAAGTCCCGGTTTCGGTATTCCGGAGGCAGCAGCTCCATGACTGTTTTTTCCTCTTTATCTTCTGTAGCCGTTACAAAGCCCGCCGGTTTGTTGAGCATTACCACCAAGCGGCTGTCTGCCGCCAAAGGCTCACCGTGCAGGCAGATTCTCTGGGTAGCAGGATCTACCTTACGGCCGCTGTTCCGCTCCACCTTGCCGTCCACTGTCACCGCGCCGCTTTTAACCAACAGCTTTACCTGACTGCGGGTGCCTGCCCCCCGGTCTGCCAAAAATTTATCCAATCGTTCCATAGCTTCTCCGTTCTATCCCTGTCCACCGATGAATAGGCTAGAATGCCAATCACTTAACTGGAGGGATCTGATATGCTGGTTATGACCGCAAAGGTCAATAAGAAGAAAATCGCCATTATTCTGGCTGCCGCCCTGGTGCTGATCATCGGGCTGGTACTGCTCTTTGGCGGCAAAGATGATGCGCAGCCCACCGTCTCTGTGGATGCCGGTGGCAACGAAGGACGGATCGCGTTTTTGGAGGGCTTCGGCTGGAAGGTTGCCGCATCCCCAACGGAATCCGGTCAGGTTCGTATTCCCGCAAAAACCAGTGAGGTATTCGAGCGATACAACGCCCTGCAAAAATCCCAAGGGTATGACTTGAGTGCCTATGCCGGTAAAACGGTTATGCGTTACGTCTATAAGATCACCAATTACCCCGGTGCCACAGAGCCTGTGTACGCCACATTGCTGGTCTACAAGAACCAAATCATTGGCGGAGACGTTACCGACACCTCGGCCAAGGGTGTTGTCCGGAGCTTCCGTATGCCACAGGCTCAGCAAACGCCCACCACACCAAGCACCGTCCCCCCTACCGAGCCCCAAGGCACCTCTGCAGGAAAAGACTGATTTTTCTTATCTTATCACAAACGGGGATGCTTGACAACTGCAGCTAAGCGTGTTATTCTGTAGAAAATTGCATAGATCTTCAGGGCGGGGTGCGATTCCCCACCGGCGGTGGGTAAGTTCTGAAAATATTTTACAGACGGACAGCAAGTAATTTTGTTGCAGATCAAGTTTTGAAGTTGCGGGAATACTTTGTGTATGCCGCAACTTCAAAATGCAGATATGCGGCAAAAGATCCGCTGTTCCGGCGTAATAATATTTTCAGAGGTTACCCGATAGTCCGCGAGCGTTCAAGTAACAGGCGCAGAACCGGTGTAATTCCGGTACCGACAGTAAAGTCTGGATGGAAGAAGGTCGTATATCGTTTACTTTTTATGCCCTGAGTTTATGCTCAGGGCATTTTTTGTGAGGTGTGCTTATGAAAAAGAAATCTTCTGCGAAAAAAATAGTTTTGATCGGTATGCTGGCTGCCATCGCTTATATCATGGTATTTTTGATCCGAATTCCTGTGGTCGTCTTTCTGAAGTATGAGCCCAAGGATGTGATCATCACCATCGGCGGCTTCCTGATGGGTCCTCTTGCCGCCTTTTTTATATCGCTGACGGTATCTTTGGTAGAGATGCTGACCATCAGTGACACCGGCCCCATCGGCGCTTTGATGAATCTGCTGTCTTCCTGCGCTTTTGCCTGCACAGCGGCTCTGATCTATAAGCGGCGGCATACCCTTGGCGGTGCCGTTTTGGGTCTTGGCGTGGCATCTGTTGTCACCGTAGTCGTCATGCTGCTGTGGAACTGGCTGATCACACCGCTGTACATGGGACAGCCCCGGGAAGCTGTGGAAGCCCTGCTGCTCCCGGCTTTTCTGCCTTTCAATCTTTTGAAGGCCGGACTCAACAGCGCATTGGTTTTGCTGCTGTATAAGCCGCTGGTCAGCGCGCTCCGAAAAACCAGGTTGGCAGATACCCCCGCCGCAAAACCCGGTTCTTCCAAAATCGGCATTTATCTGTTGGGAGCCGGCTTGCTGGCCACCTGCATTTTGCTGCTCCTCGTTTTAAAGGGTAAAATCTAAATCATAACCACCGACCGGTGGTTTCCTTACGCAATAAAAGCCGTCCCCAGGTTGGGGACGGCTTTGGCTTATTCTTATTCCGGTGTATGTATCATTGTTTCCGGGGGTTCCGGAAGCACCGGTTTTCTGGGCGGCATTCCCAAATCTTTATTGCGGCATACAAAGATAAAGATGGCTTCGATCCCCAGAAAAATACTCAGCAGCAGAAACAAAACACGCTTTCCCGGCTCGCAGGAAGCATACAGGTCATACAGTGCCTTGTAGTAGAACACAGTTCTGAACACCGCAGCGCCCAGCATCAAAAGCAGCAGACCCACAAATCCTAACGCGCCAGTCTGAGCTGCCAGCATTCCTTGGGTGGGATTCCAGGAAGGCAGCATGGAAAAGCCAAAAACAAAGGCATAGCCCACACTTGTCGCCAGTAAAACGGCAAATACGCCGGAAAGGATCGGCAGCCATTTGCGTTTATTTTGGGTCTCACCGCTGACAACATATCGATACTGGTCAGAAATACAACCCAAAACCCAACTACCGGCGATGGGCAGCCACGCCAGCCAGGGGTGTCGAATATTTCTGCGTTTGGCAATGGCGCTTAGGCTTCTTGCCTGCAGCACCCACATAAAAACACTAAGGCCGAGCATACCAACATAGTAAATAATATCATTGATGGCCGTAAACGTTTCCAAAAAACCTTCCGCGCCAATACCGCCGATATCCAGCCCGTCAAATCCGAAGCCAAACAGATCTTCCGATAATCCCATAGGTTTCCCTCCTGTTTTTCTGTTTGTAATAGTTTACCATACTCCTAAAATAATTGCAACGGCTTCTGTAAAAAAGCACCGCAGGAAAACCCCTGCGGTGCTTTATCCTTATTGCATCAGCTTGCAAACAAGCTCTGTGTAGGCAATGGGGTCTTCCAAAGGAAGATCTGCCATCAGCTGGGCCTGGCAGCACAGCAGCTGGGCATAATCCTTAGCTTTCAGAGGATCTTCGGTCATGGCTTTCTGCAAAGCCCGCACCGCGGTATGCTCCGGGTTCAGCTCCAGAATCCTGCCGACGCCGAATGCCATTTCCGGATTGACCCGTTTCATATATTTTTCCATCTCAAAGCTCATGCCGGCATCGGGAGTCATGCACACCGGGGCATCTCCCAAATTGGCAGACAGCCGCACTTCCTTCACCTGCTCGCCCAAAGATTCCTTCACAAAGGTCAGGAAGCCCTTTAATTCCTCTGCCTTTTCCTCGGCAGCCTTTTTCTCCTCGTCAGTCTGCAGGCCCAGATCCTCGGTGGTTACATTGCAGAAAGCCTTTTCGCTATAGGTCATCAGTGTCTGGGGGATAAACTCATCCACCTCATCGCCAAAGAGCAGTACATCGTAGCCCTTATTTTCCAACGCCTTGACCTGAGGCAGCTTGGCAAGACGCTGGGTGTTCTCACCGGGAGCGAAGTAGATCTTCTCCTGCCCCTCTGCCATAGCATCCACATACTCCTGAAGCGTCACCAGCTTACCCTGCTTATGGCTATAGAAAAGCAGCAAGTCCTGGGTGGCATCCTTGTGGGCACCGTAGTCTGCTACCGCGCCGTATTTCAGCTGGCGGCCGAAAACTGCGTAAAACTTTTCGTATTCTTCCCGATCCTTTTCCAGCATGGTCTTCAGCTCGCTGCGGATCTTCTTCTCGATACCCCGGGCGATCACCGTCAGCTGACGGCTGTGCTGCAGCATTTCCCGGCTGATGTTTAAGGAAAGATCCTGACTGTCTACCACACCCCGGACAAAGCGGAAATGCTCCGGGAGCAGCTCTTCACAAGATTCCATGATCATCACACCGGATGAATACAGCTGCAAGCCCCGCTTAAAGTCCTTGGAATAGAAATCAAAGGGTGCTTTGCCGGGGATATACAGCAGCGCCTTAAAAGAAACCGTACCTTCCGTGGTGAAATGCACCGTGCGCAGAGGCTTATTGTAGTCGAAGAATTTCTCCCGGTAGAAGGATTCATATTCCTCCTGGGATACATCCTTCTTGTTTCTGTGCCAAATGGGCACCATGGAGTTGAGGGTCTCCTCCTCAGCATAGCTTTCATATTCCGGCTTATCTTCGGGAGAGTCTGCCTTCTTCCGGGATTTGGTAACCTCCATGCGGATGGGATAGCGGATATAATCAGAATACTTCCGGATCAGACCGCGGAGCTTATACTCATCCAAAAATTCGCTGAATTTATCTTCCTCGGTATCCGCCTTCAGGGTCATAATGACATCCGTACCGGGATAGTCTCTTTCCGCTTCCTCAACGGTATAGCCGTCGGTGCCGTCAGAGGTCCAGCGCCAGGCGGTATCTGCGCCGTACTTCTTGGAAATGACGGTGACAGAGGACGCCACCATAAAGGCAGAGTAGAAGCCCACGCCGAACTGGCCGATGATGTCGATATCCTCCTGCTTTTCCATAGCCTGCTTGAAGCCCAAAGAACCGGACTTGGCAATGGTGCCCAAATTCTCTTCCATCTCTTCCCGGCTCATACCAATGCCGTTATCGGAAACCGTCAGGATTCCGGCATCCTTTGCCCGGGTGATGGTAATGGCAAACTCATCCCGGCTGATGCCCACCTTGTCATCCGTCAGCGCCGTATAGGCCAGCTTATCGATGGCATCGCTGGCGTTGGAAATGATCTCCCGGAGGAAGATCTCCTTGGTGGTGTAGATGGAGTTGATCATCAGATCCAGAAGTCTTGCGGACTCCGCTTTGAATTGCTTCTTTTCCATAGTGCTTTCGCTTCCTTTCATTTTTAGCACTCTAATTGTTTGAGTGCTAATATTATATCGCACTTTTCCAAAAATGCAACCCCAAACTAAAAAGTTCTTTCTTTATTTACAAATTGCCATTTATCGAACAGTAAGGGGCGGGTTTCCCGCCCCTTATGGCGGCGAAGCCGCAAAGGCTCCCCTTGTCAGGGGAGCTGGCAAAAATGCCGTAAAAATGGCATTTTTGACTGAAGGGTAGTCGTATCTCTCCCTCAGTCAGCCTGCTTAGGCTGACAGCTCCCTCGTCAGAGGGAGCCTTTTGGGTGCTCTAACCAACTGCCCGGTAAACGGGAATTTGAACATTTACACAAGGCAACGAACCGGGCGGTGGGACAGAGTAACGACTATCGACAGACAGGCAGTCCCGAAATTGTCTGCGGGCACTGCCCGCCCGACAAATGGGAATTTGAAAAAAAGAAAATATTAGGAATCTTCCATTGATTATTTGGGAATTTGTGTTATTATTATAATGAATGATTATGTGCTTAAGCTAAAGGAGTATAACATGATTACTGTATCTAACCTCGGTATGCAATTTGGCGGTCAGTGGCTGTTCCAGCATGTTGACCTGCAGTTCCTCCCCGGCAACTGCTATGGCATTATCGGCGCCAACGGTGCGGGTAAGTCTACTTTTCTTCGAATCCTCACCGGCGATCTGGATTCCACCACCGGCAGCATCTCCATTGAAGCGGAAAAGCGGGTTTCTGTTCTGAAGCAGAACCAAAACGCCTATGACGATTACACCATCCTGGACACCGTCATCATGGGCAACCAGCATCTATACGATGTGATGAAGGAAAAGGATGCTATTTACGAAAAGCCGGATTTTTCTGACGAAGACGGTCTCCGGGCCGCAGATCTGGAAGCAGAATTTGCAGAGCTGGGTGGCTGGGAAGCAGAATCCGACGCATCCCGTCTTTTGCAGGGTCTGGGCATCGGCACAGACCTGCACTATGATATGATGGGCGATACCGACCCCCGTCTGAAGGTTAAGGTACTGCTTGCCCAGGCGCTGTTCGGCAATCCCGACATCATCATGCTGGACGAGCCCACCAACAACCTGGATATTGAAGCCATCAACTGGCTGGAGGATTTCCTGCTGGACTTCCCCGGCATGGTCATCGCCGTCTCCCACGACCGCCACTTCCTGAACACCGTGTGTACCCACACCGTGGATATCGACTACGGCAAGATCAAGATGTATGTGGGTAACTACGACTTCTGGTATGAATCCTCTCAGATGGTTCAGGCCATGATTCGCAACAAGAACAAGAAAAACCAGGAAAAGATCGAAGAGCTGCAGCTGTTCATTCAGCGGTTCTCTGCCAACAAGTCTAAGGCCAAGCAGGCGACTGCCCGCCGCAAGCTGCTGGACAAGCTGACTGTGGAAGAAATGCCCTGCTCTACCCGCCGGTATCCCTTCGTTGGCTTTATGCCGGAACGGGAGCTGGGCAAGGACGTGCTGACAGTAAAAGATATCTCTGTCACCGTAGACGGCGTGAAGCTGCTGGATAAGGTCTACTTCTCCGTAGGCCGCAACGATAAGATCGCTTTCGTCGGCGAAAACGAGCTGGCACAGACTGCCCTGTTCAAGGTCCTCATGGGTGAGCTGGAGCCGGACGAAGGCAGCATCAAGTGGGGCATTTCCACCGTTCGCTCCTATCTTCCCAAGGACAATTCCGAATACTTTGAAGGCAACAAGATGGAGCTGGTAGACTGGCTGCGTCAGTACAGTGCCAAGAAAGACGATGTGTACCTCCGGGGCTTCCTTGGCCGGATGCTTTTCAGCAACGAAGATGTTTTCAAAAGCGTGGATGTTCTCTCCGGTGGTGAGAAGGTCCGTTGTATGCTAAGCCGAATGATGCTTTCCGGTGCCAACGTGGTGCTGCTGGACCAGCCCACCAACCATTTGGACATGGAATCCATCCAGGCCGTCAACAAGGGTCTGGAAGCCTTCACCGGCGTTGTACTGCTGGCCTCCCACGACCACGAAATGCTTGAGTCCACCTGTAACCGGGTCATCGCCTTCCAGCCCGACGGCACCATCGTAGACCGTTATGGCACTTATGACGATTATCTGGAGTGGATGGCGCAAAACAAGCAGCAATAAGTAATCTCATGCGGCGCAGCCGCCTTGGCTCCCCTTGTCAGGGGTGGATTTCCCCGCTAGCGGGGAAAATGTCCGCAAAGCGGACAAAAGGGGCGCGGGCCCGGCAGGGCTGGCAAAAATCTCTGATTTTTGGCTGAGGGGTAGTTTCTCTCCCCCAGTCAGCCTAATCGGCTGACAGCCCCCTCGTCAGAGGGGGCCAAGACGCAAACCGCCGTACATTATTTAGGAGTAATGAATATGGAAAAAATCTTAGACATTATTACCGCCAAAATGCAGCAGGCCTTCGTCGATGCCGGCTATGAGGCTTCTTTCGGCCGGGTCACCGTATCCAACCGGCCTGACCTTTGCGAATATCAGTGCAACGGCGCTCTCAGCGCTGCCAAGCAGTACAAATGCGCTCCCATTCAAATCGCCAATGCCGTAGTGGAAAAGCTGAATGCCGCCGACTATGACATGGTAGAGGCGGTAATGCCCGGCTTCATCAACCTGAAGCTCAGCGGCGCTTTCCTGCAAAGCTATCTGGAGGAAATGCGGACCGCCGAAGATTTCGGTGTCAGCAAGCCCGGTGCCGGCAAAACCATCGTGGTGGACTACGGTGGTGCCAATGTAGCAAAGCCTTTGCACATTGGCCATCTGCGCCCTGCCATCATCGGCGAGGCTTTGAAGCGGCTCCATGCTTTTATGGGCTACAATACCATCGGTGATATCCACTTGGGCGACTGGGGTCTGCAGATGGGTCTGATCATTGCAGAATTGCAGGAGCGTCAGCCGGAGCTTGCCTACTTTGACCCCAATTTCACCGGTGATTACCCCACCGAGCCTCCCTTCACCCTGTCCGATCTGGAAGAGATCTATCCCACCGCTTCTGCCAAGAAGAAAGACCCGGAATTTGCCGAAAAAGCTCACATCGCCACCTATGAGCTGCAGCAGGGTCGTCGTGGCTACCGGGCTATCTGGAACCACATCATGGGCATTTCCCTGCCTGACCTGAAGCGGATCTATGACCACCTGGATGTCCATTATGAAAAATGGCTGGGCGAAAGCGATGCCGACCCCTACATTCCTGCTATGGTTGAGGACCTGAAAAAACGCGGTCTTGCGGTACTCAGCGAAGGTGCCTGGGTGGTTCCCGTAGCCGAGGAAACCGACAAAAAGGAAGTTCCTCCCATGATTCTGGTAAAGTCCGACGGCTCCGCCATCTATGCCACCACAGACCTTGCCACCATTTTGCAGCGTATGCAGGACTGGAAGCCGGAAAAAATGCTCTATGTTACCGACAAACGTCAAAATCTGCACTTCGAGCAGGTTTTCCGGGCCGCTAAGAAAAGCGGCATTGTCCCGGTGGAAACGGAACTGGAGCACGTTGGCCACGGCACCATGAACGGAGCTGACGGCAAGCCCTTCAAGACCCGCGACGGCGGTACGCTGCGTTTGGAGCAGCTGATCGCCGACATGACTGATTTTGTCCGGGGCAAGGTTGTGGAAAACAAGATCGTGGATGAAAGCGAAGTGGAAGCCACCACTGCCAAAATTGCCTTGGCTGCCCTGAAGTACGGCGACCTGAGCAATCAGCCCACCAAGGATTACAACTTTGATCTGGAGCGTTTTGCCGCTTTTGAAGGCAACACCGGCCCTTACATTCTGTACACCATCGTCCGGATCAAGTCCATTTTGAGCCGGTACGGTGCCTGGGAGCAGCTGCCCATTCAGCTGCCGGTAAGTCAGGAGGGCAAGGATCTGATGCTGGCCATTACCAAGTTTGGTCCCACCATGGAAGCTGCTCTGGCAAACTCCGCACCCAATCAGATCTGTGCCTATATCTACGAGCTGGCCGGCTGCGTCAACAAATTCTACCACGAAACTCCCATTTTAAAGGAAGAGGACGAAAACCGGAAGGCCGGTCACATCGCCCTGATCGCTCTGTCCAAGAACATTTTGGAAAAGTGCATCGAGATCCTGGGCTTCTCCGCCCCGGAAAAAATGTAAGAAAAGCGGGACTGTTGCTTCGGCAACAGTCCCTAAAATTATCCATCAATCCATATTTTACAGATATCGAAGCAGTACAAACCACTCAATAAATTGCCATTTCTCGGTGAGTTTATTCGTAGGGCGGGCTCATGAGCCCGCCGACCAAGTTGCATTATTTCAAGCAGTTTCGTCCATTGTTTCGGTATATTTTGCAAAATACAAACTTTTTAAAATCCGGGAAGTGATCGGCGGACTCATGAGTCCGCCCTACGAATCCTAACGAAACTCCCGACAAACGGGAATTGGTAAATGTTTATACAGGTCACCCAGGCAAAGCTTTCCTTATGTCATTTTTTATCATAGGCACTTACGGTAATGATCCAAGATATACGGGATCTTGTCTCTGGGGTGGAATACCTCTTCGCTGTGGGTATAGGTAAAACCGCAGCTAAGCTGGAGCTTTTTCGAGATCAGATTCTCCCGGCGGCAGCTGGAAACAAACCTTTCCGCGCCCAGCTGATCCCGGGCATAGTCTGTCAGCAGATTCAAAATTTGCTTTCCATAGCCTTTCCCCGTAAATTCCGGCCCAAGGGCGATGCCCGTTTCTCCCCACACGCCGGGAGCTTGCTTCGCCATGCCCGCCCAGCCGATTGCCTGATTCGATTTTTTCTCGATCACCGTCCAGTGATAATCGTGGGCTGCCTGAAACGCCAAAGTGCGCTCCATCCGGGAAATGGCCGCTTCTTCCGACTGCGTCACATCCCATACCATATATTTGGCGCTTTCCGGTCGACTCCAAATATTACGGTACAAAGCCTGCCAGTCTTCCATAACTGCCTTTCGCAGAATCAGATCTTTGGTTTCCAGCATGATTCTCTCCTCACAGTAAAAGGGGTTGTTGCAAAAAGTTGCAGCAACCCCAAATTGTTATACAGACCTTGTCCATTCCGTGATCAGCAGGCCGGGAAGCACCCAAACCAACTCATACAGCAGAAGATTCATAGGGGTCAGCAGATGGTTTGCGCCTACGATTCCCAGCACCAGCATCATCACAAGACCCAAAATACCGCCCAGCATATGCACCGCCACACCGGCAGACCATGCAATTTTCAAAGCCCGGGCACCGGTAACCGCATAGGCAGCACCGGACAGATTTTCGCCGGTGGTCAGCGCCATGGCAGGAAGCTCCTGATCCGGCTGAACCTGAGACAGTTCCCGACGCACAGCCCGATCCGGGAAGGCCATTTTCCGTGTGTTCACGCCGAATTTTCCACGAAGGAAGCTCTCTGTCAGCATAAAATCACCGGTGGTCAGCATAGGTATGAGTTTGCGGTACGCACACAATGTGGTAAGTCCCGCAGCCACGCTCTTGTTTTTGGTATAGGTAATGGCAAATACACCGCAAAGCTGTCCATCAATAGCCGCATACACCGCCTGATTGACCCGGGTGCCTTCCGGCATATCCACGCCCATATCCTGCATAAAGGTCAGAGTACCCATCAGCACCGCTTCGTTATTGACCACACCGCCGATGCCGCCTGAATAATGCTGCAGCTGCTGAGCTTCATAATGATAACCGTTGCGGCTGTCCAGCAGCTGGGCAAACAAAGGCGCTGTGCCGTCTCCGTCTGCGCTCATCAGCGCTGCGGTATACGCTACTACTTCATCAGGATCCCGGGTCCCGTAGAATTTCACACCGTTCATCTTGGTATGCCCGGCAGGGAACAGATCCTGATCGCCCAGAGGGAAGACCGCATCGCCGCACAGCTTTTTCACGCCCTGCCAGCCACACAGCACAGCCCCTACCTTATGCAACCGCCGTTCCAAAATTGCCATAGGACGGCTTAAGGTAATATAAGTCGTTGCCGGAACCGCCACCAACAAGGCGGAAGCAAAGGCCTGCATTCCCTGCTCCATGCCCTGGAGCACGCCGGCTGTGGCGCCGATGGCGATACTGACAAACAGGGCTACGATAGCATAGACCGACAAGGTCTTTTCCGGGCCGGTGGACTTGTTGTAATTGTCCATAAAGTCCTCAACCTGACCCTCTCCCCGGAGGATACCGGCACGGCCCTCATAATAATCCGGCACTTGAACCAGACTGTGCAATCTGTTTGCTTTGCGCATGGTGTCCATCTGACCCATTTCCGTGTTGCGGACATGGTAAGCACCCCAAAGAGACATAGTCATATTCAGGCTGAAGGCACCGCAGCAGGGCAGCCGCTTTTGCTGCAGGCACAAAACACCATCCACCAGGCAGGCCAGGAAGCTGAATACCAACAGGGTATTCAAAGAGAAACGGCGTTTGAACAGGTCGCCAATGCCCTCCATCAGCTGATAGCTGCCAAACATAGCCGACAGCAGCAACGCCAGGAACTGCCAAAAAATCATCAGCCGCAGCCGCTGCGCCGGAATATAGTTCATGCTGTACAGGAAAGTCGCGCCAATGGCAGCCACGGCGATCAGCAGGTTTAGGAAAATTGCAGCCTGCAGCTTGCCGAGGCCCTGTTCTGCCAGCTCATAATACCGTTTTTCCGGACCGGCGATCAGCTTCCGCTTCAGCTCCTGCAACCGGGACTTGGGACGAAAAACAATGGGCTGGGGCGGTACATACTCTCCGATGGGCTGCTCGTACTCAGGCTCCCATTCTTCTGAGAAGGGCTCTACAGGCTCTTCTTCCGCAACGGGCTGTTCATAGGCATCCTCCGGCAGAGAAAACCGCACGGTATCGCCCAGATCCTGTTTCGGTGGGGACTGTACCGGTGCATCCAGCCGTACGGTATCCTGAGATACTGTATCAAACCGAACGGTATCCTGAGAAACCGCGTCAAACCGCAAAGTATCCTGGGGCACTGTATCCAACCGCACAGTATCCTGGATAGGATCCGGTTCTTCCGCAATGATTTCTTCCGGTTCCAGCTGTTCCGATTCAGAACCGAACTCTTTTAAGATATCATCCAGGTCAAATGCCTGCTCCTGGTTTTTATTCTCATCCATGAAAAATCCTCCTTAACCCAAACGCTGCCGCACAGCCTCATACAGCAAAATAGAGGCTGCCGCGGAGGCATTCAGGGAAGATATCCTGCCGTTCATAGGAATATGCACCGTCACGTCACAGTTTTTCCGCACCAGCGGGCTCATCCCCTGCCCCTCATTGCCAATGACGATGGCTGCCGGGCCTGCCAAATCGGCCTTATACATAGGAATCGAACCTTCTGCCGCTGTACCGAAGATCCATACACCCCGGTCTTTCAGCTCGCTGATGGCATTGTTGATATTGACCACTCTGGCCACTTTCATATATTCCACCGCACCGGCAGAAGCTTTTGCCACCACCGCCGTCAAACCTACGCTGCGGCGTTTAGGAATGATAACGCCGTGGGCACCGGCACATTCCGCGCTTCGCATAATAGCGCCCAAATTATGGGGATCCGTCAGCTCGTCACAAATAACGATCAGCGGCGCTTCTCCCCGACTTTCCGCCTCCTGCAGAATATCCTCAATAGTGGCATATTCATGGGCAGCCGCCAGGGTAATCACGCCCTGGTGGGCATGGGTGGTGCTCATAGCATCCAGCTTCCGACGATCCACCGGCACAACCACCGCACCGGCCTCCTTGGCCTGGGCAGCCAGTCGCTGCAGCGCACGGTCTGTATCACCGGCGGCAATAAACACCTTGTCAATGGTACGGCCGCTGCGCAGGGCTTCTGTCAGGGCATTGCGGCCTTCCAGCTGACCCTCGATCTCCTCCACAGGTGCCGGGGCATTCCGGCGATGCTTCTCATTCATAAGCTTCCACTCTCCAAATCCGGCAGCCAAAAGGCTGCATCTGTCATAATTAGTATCATTATACCAAATTTTTTCTCTGTCGACAACTGGTATTTTTCCTTTGTTACAAAATTGCCGTAAAGAATTTATAAAACTTTCATTTGAATTTTCCTTTCTATAGGAGTATAATGCGTACTATAGAAAATAAGATCACCGAAGAAGGTTTTCCTATGACTGCAAAAACCAACAAACAATCCCGTCCGGGGCGGAAGCTTCTGATCTTTCTGGGGATGACTTGCCTGTGTCTGATCTCCCTGCTGGCATTTTTGTGTTTCTTCTCTGCCCGGTGGTATGTCCGGGTCTATGGCCGAATCGGCTTTGACTCTGTGTTATATACCCTCACCAGCAGTCTCAGCGGGACACAGTGGGATCTCATCGAGCAGTATCTTATCCACGCTGCCCTGCCTGCCTTGGGCTGTACTTTGGGCGTCAGCCTGCTGCTGTTCCTCCCTTGGAAATGCCTGCGAAAGCTCCAAAACCGGCGCACATTGGCTTCCTGTATCAGTCTCCTTTTAAGTCTGGCACTATTGCTCCACGCCGCCTTCAATGTGCAGTTTGTGGACTATGTGATTGCCATTTCCAGCAACTCCGAGCTCTACCAGGAGCAATACCGGGATCCCAAGGATATCCAAATCACCTTCCCCGAAGAAAAGCGGAACCTCATTTATATCATGATGGAATCCATGGAGACCAGCTATCTGTCACAAGAGTTAGGGGGCGCACTGGAATACAATCTGATTCCGGAGCTGTATGATCTGGCGCAAGATAACATCAACTTCTCCCACAATGACGGTGTAGGCGGTTTCCGGGAGGTGTCCGGCACCAGCTGGACCATCGGTGCCATGGTAGGTCACACCGCCGGTGTGCCGCTGAAGGTTCCCGAGGGGATCAAGGATTGGCAAAACGGCTACGGAAAAGACGGACATTTTCTTCCCGGTCTTTCCAACCTGCAAACCGTGCTGAAGGAAAACGGCTATTATCAAGCCCTGATGGTGGGCTCTAACGCCAACTTTGGCGGCAGAAAAACCTACTACGAAACCCACAATGTGGATAAGGTCTATGACCTGTATACCGCCAGAAAAGATGCCATCGTTCCTCCCGGCTATTTTGTATGGTGGGGCATGGAAGATCTGCATCTGTATGAATATGCCAAGCAGGAGCTTACGGAGATCTCCAAACAGGATCAGCCCTTTGCCTTTACCATGCTGACTGTAGATACCCATCATATCGGCGGCTACAACTGTGAATACTGTAACAGCGAACACGAAGAAAGCTACGAAAACGCCATTTCCTGCGCCAGCCGGCAGCTATTTTCCTTCGTGGAATGGCTGAAGCAGCAGGATTTCTACGAAAACACCACAATTATCATCACCGGCGACCACTGCTCTATGGACAAGGGTTATTTCAGCCGTAATGTGGATGAAAACTACACCCGTCACGTCTACAACTGTTTCATCAACGCGGATGCTACCCCACATCAAACCAACAATCGGCAGTTCAGCGCCCTGGATATGTTCCCCACCACCCTGGCCGCCATGGGCTGCACCATTGCCGGCGACCGGCTGGGTTTGGGTGTCAACCTCTTCTCCAATCAGCCTACACTGATGGAACGAATGGGCTACAGCATCTTTTATAAGGAGCTGGCCAAATCCTCTGCGTTCTACGCCGAGCATTTTTACGCAGAAGAAGATATCATCCCCAGTACCTGACGATTTTTAAGCCCACGCCATGATAACCCATGGCGTGGTTCTTTTTTCGCATAGACGAGCCAATTCCCGTTTATCGGGCTGACGCCCGAATGGATAATTGGCAATTTGTTTGGCAGATAAATGTAGAAATATCTGTGTTGCCCGGTCAAGCCCTCGCAAGCAACAGTCCACCGGACTGTTGCATTTAGATCGTTCCCATATCCCCAAAAAAAGAAAAGCACCCCAAAGGGGTGCTTTTCTTTTTTGGAGCAGGGTACGGGAATCGAACCCGCCTTCACGGCTTGGGAAGCCGTTGTATTACCGATATACGAACCCTGCGCATTGATGGTATTATAGCAAAGCATTTCTCAAAAAGCAACCATTTTTTGTCGAGTTCCGCTGTGCTTTACAATTATTGAGAAAACCGGATCTGTCAAAAAACAGATCCGGTTTTCTTTTCAGCGGCAGTATCATTGACGCGTTGAGAATCGGAAACCAACAAATGGTTGAGAAGCCTAGGGATTTTGTAATTCGGTAAACAGGCGCATACCGATCTGTACGCCTGCACAGAACGCCTGCCGGGAATGAGAAATACACAGATCCACCGTATGGGAATAAACCTGTTCACAATCCGCCCAAGAGAGTTTAGACAGCGCGTTGTCCAAATTCTGAAACTGGCAGCGAATGACGGCGCCGTCGATGGGATTGGCATCGGTGTAGTAGTAATAAAGCGCATCCAGCAGGGATTTGGCATCGGTATAGCCAAAGTTGGGCGACTGTTCGGCAAGAAAAGATTTTAAATTTGCAATGTAACGGTTCATAGTATAACTCCTACTTATATATTGACACATATTTGTGCCAATATATAATGGCACAAATATGTGCCTTTGTCAACACAAATTTGTGTCTTCTGCTATTATAATTTTGGGTGATAATATGGAAACTTACGAAATTTTAAGAAATTTAAGAGAGGATCGGGATCTTACGCAACAAAATATTGCCGACCTTCTGAAAATCGGTCGGACAATGTACCGCAGATATGAAACAGGCGAAACGGAGATTCCGATTCGGCATCTGAAAGTTCTTTGCACGTATTATGGCGTTACTTCAGATCATGTATTAGGTTTGTCCGGTAAGGCGAAGAAATGAAAGTATGCAGGGGCGAGTAGATGTATGCAACGTCTGAAAGAATTAAGAACCAAGAGACATATTTCCCAGGTGGAGCTTGCCATGGATCTGAACATGAACCAAAACAGCATCAGCAGATATGAAACCGGTGAACGGGAAGCAGATTATGAAACGTTGATTGCTTTTGCAGACTATTTTGGTGTTTCCGTAGATTATTTATTGGGCCGTACGGATAATCCCAATGTGGTGAAATAAGGCTTCGCCCGGATAACAAAGAATGATAGCATTTTATTTACAGGAGGATATCGATATGACGAAAAAAGTACGCTGGGGTGTTATCGGTGCCGGTGGCATTGCGGACCGTCGCACCATTCCCGGTATGATGCTCTGTGACAATGCGGAGCTGGTGGCGGTTATGGAGATCAATATGGAGCTGGCAGAAAAGTGCCGTGCCAAGTGGGGCTGCAAGAAGGCCTATGACAGCGAGGCTGCTCTGTTGGCAGACCCTGAGGTGGATGCCGTTTACATTGCTTCTCCCGTGTTTTTGCACGCAAAGCAGGCTATGGCTGCGGCTGATGCCGGCAAGCATATTCTCATCGAAAAGCCCCTGGCTATGACCGCTGAGGAAGGTCAGAAGGTGGTAGAGCACTGTAAGGAAAAGGGGGTTCTCATTGCCGCCGGTCTGATGATGCGGTTCGGCGCTTATGTACAGGCCATGAAGAAGGCCGTGGCAGAGGGGAAAATCGGCAGACCCGTCTCCGGCTATGCCCAGTTTACCGGCTGGTATCCGGATATGCCCGGTAACTGGCGGCAAAGCAAGAAAAACGGTGGCGGCGGCGCTATGATGGACATGGGCGTTCACTGCATCGACCTGATGCAGTACATTCTGGGCACCAAGGCCAAGGATGTGGCCGCCTTCAACGATACCATCAGCTTTCGCTACGATGTGGAAGACACTTCTACTGTGCTGATGCGGATGGAAAACGGTGCTCAGTGTGTGGTGCAGTCTAACTTTAACATTGCCGATGATGCCGCCAAGTGGCGCATTGAGATCTTCGGCGAGGAAGGTCGTCTGATCGGTGATACCGTCATCGGTCAGGTAGACGGCGGCAAGCTGGACGCCATGTTCCTGGGCAAGCAGGGTGGCTACGATGCTCAGCAGGATAAGAAGGACGGACAGCGCACGCAGATCCAGGTGGAATTCGGCAATATGTATGCCCGGGAGATCGAAAGCTTCTCCAATTCCATCCTCACCGGCGCACCTGTGGAAGTCCCTGCCGAGGAGGCGGTACAAGTCCAAAGAATTATGGAAGCGGCCTACCGCTCCAGTGATGAAGGCGTGACAGTGAAGCTGTAATAGAAGCCCCCTCGGCGGACAATCCGCTGAGGGGACTTTAATTGGGAAAGGTTGAAGCAGAGCTTTAGAAGGCTGGGCCGTCCTTTCAAGTCCCTCCCGCCCGGAGGGCGAAATAAAGAAGAGGATACCCCTTGTGGGTATCCTCTTCTTTATTTGGTACGGGTGTTCATAACGGACTTGCTCTTGTTTTACGAGTTACTATTCAACTTCCACACTGTTCGCCCACAGATAAAACAGATCTTCTAGCTTAGGCGCATCAGAAGTCATACATAAAAACTGAACAATCCAAAAGGCATTAGAGCCTTTATAGGAATAGGAATAGCTTCTGGTTCCATTCTTATCTCTCACATAGAACCAAAGATCATCTTGATTCTGTGGCTTAATACCTGTATGACCGTTATTCGCAATGACATTACCTGTGTACTCTTCCAAAGAACGATCTGCCAGTCCTTCTTCTAGCAAAAAATCTTCTTTTAAAACAACTACGCCACAATAATTTGACACATAGTACGCATAAAAGCCCAATTCGCTCTTTTTCTCTACAAAATTTTCTGTAAGTGTAAGCTTGATTCCGTCCTTTTCGAAAACCTTAGGTTCTCCAATGGAGTCGTTATCGGGTATAATCATTATTTGAGGAAAACAACCACATAGTAAAAGCGTGCAAGATAATAACAAAGAGATTATAGTAAGTAACTTTTTCATACCTAAATTCTCCTTTTTATTGAATAGTAACATAAACACAGAATGATTGCAATACTTTTGTCCTATACCATAACGAGCAGGGAATTTGTAAAGCAAATTCCGTTTCAGTCCGTGATGCTTACTGAAAAAGAAAAATCGAGTGTCCATAACTGAAGTCCGTTATGAACACTCGATATGGTACGCCGGAAGGGACTCGCTTGCGTTGCCGTCCGGGATTGGACGGCAACTAAGGTGTCCTGCCCGTCCAGCCGGGCAGGAGCAACAGTCCACCGGACTGTTGCATTTTAGACTTTCGAGTCCCTTCCCGCCCGGAGGGCGAAATAAAGAAGAGGATACCCTTTGTGGGTATCCTCTTCTTTATTTGGTACGCCGGAAGGGACTCGAACCCCCAACCCTCGGAACCGGAATCCGATGCTCTATCCATTGAGCCACCGGCGCGTTTGCCTCACAGCCTAGCTATTATAGCAGGTCTTTTCCCATTTGTAAAGGGGGCATTTTGTAAAATTCTGCAAAGGGAAATAAGAATTCCCGGACGGTTCTGTCCGGGAATTCTCTCTCCAATAGGAGCTGTTGAAATTTTGTGCGGCATTGACCGAAGGGATGGTATTGATTCCGGAAAGATCGGAAAGCACAACCCGTCTGGAACATAGATAATGCTCCTGATAGTAAGGTTCACTCAGATCGTTGATGGTGACACCCCGGGTGCTGCTGGCATGGAGCACCTGATTGTTGCCGATATAGATGCCTACATGACTGTATAGAGATCCCACAGAGGTGGTGTATTTGAAAAACACCAGATCTCCGCATTGCAGCTCTTCCTTTGGGATGATAATGCCGCTTTGCGGCTGCTGGAACACGGCGCGCTGCAGACAGTAGCCGGTGGAAGCGAAGATATATTGCGTAAAACCGGAGCAATCAAAGCCCCGCGGACTGGCGCCCCCGGCGACATAAGGAACGCCTTGATAAGCGAGGGCGGTATTTCGCAGCGCACTGGTGATACTCAGCGCCTGGGTGGCAGTATGATTGGCCAGATAAGTGGTCTCGCTGCAATCCGGGCTGCAGCGCACCCGGTATGTACCGTCTTCATCCAAAGCTACCTGCTCTTTGATAATGTATCCGGTCATATCAAAGCAGTCAATCTGATAATAAGCGCCGGCATCGCCCGAAACGGTAAGTGTCGCGCCATCTTCCAGACAGCCGATAATAATGGCATCCCGGGCGGGGATGATGCGCACTTTGGTGGCGGCCCGGACAGGGGCTATCGGGGGTTCTATGGTGGTGTCAGGTGTTGCAGGTAATTCAGCAGCAGTGTTGGATGCTGCCGGAGCTTCGGTGTCAGACAGAACAGGGACCTGTGCGATATTGCTTACCGGTTGCGTGACAGCTGTGCCGGACAGGGCCAAAACGGGCGTGGCAGGCTGGAGCAGCATTGCAATGCCGAGCAAAAAGCATAGCCAGCGAATTCCCGGAAAAATGCGTTTCAAAAAATCAATCCTTTCCATAGCAGGGAAAAGTTACAATCTGGTTACACATTATAACACCGAGATTACGAAAAGTCAAGGGAAATAAGGAAACGCAATCCCGGGGTTAGCAAAAAGTTGCTATTTATCGAGAATCCCCGATAAACGGGAATTTGAAACAGAACATTAGGAAGAAAAGAAAAAACGCGCCGCTGTAACACACAGCGGCGCGGGAAGAAGACTTATAATTACAGGTACTTCTTGACTTCCTCAGATGCCAAGGCAGGATCATCGGAAATAGTAATGGTAATGTTCATGTTATTTGCCTCGGCAAACGCAGCACACCAAGCCACGAAAGCTTCGCCGGTTGCGCGGTCATTGCCGATGGTCTTATACAGGTTGTCGATGTAAACGTGGGTAATATCAAAGTTGCCAGCGTGCAGACCGCTGAGCAGGCCTTTCAGCATATCACTATTGGCAATGCCGTACTCCTTGGAGTCTACCAGACGGACACGGTAGTTGACATCATAGGTCAACTTCTTGCCGTACTCGATACAGACAACATCACCGTTGGCGGTAGAGAGAACCTCGTTGATGGAGTCGATCATCTTCTTGGTTTTGCCGGAGCCCTTCAGGCCCATAATCACATTAATCATCGGATTTTTCCTCCTTTGCTATGCCAATATTGGCGTTACTGTAATTTTAACAGGTATGTGCAAATTTTGCAACAGTAATTTTTAGTATTTCACAGGAAATTCAAAATCAGTTTTCATAACCGGGCTTGCCCAGCAGCTTGAACATATTCCGTTTGTAGAATTCCACACCGGGCTGGTTAAAGGGATTCACCCCCAAAATATAGGCACTGACACCGCAGCACAGCTCAAAGAAATAGAACATTTCACCCAGCTTTTCGTCGTTTAGCTGACCCATATCCATGGTGATGACAGGCACATCACCGTCTACATGAGCGGCCAGTGTTCCCAGGAAGGCCTGCTCGTCCACAAAGTCCAGTGTCTTACCGGCCAGGTAGTTCAGACCGTCCAGATTTTTGTAGTCGGAGCCAACGGTGTAGGTCTGCTCGGGAGCATTGAAACGGATCATGGTCTCAAAAATATTGCGTTCGCCCTGCTGGATCATCTGACCCAGAGAGTGGAGATCGGCAGTGAATTCCGCGGTGACAGGGAAGATGCCCTTGCCGTCCTTACCTTCGGACTCACCGAACAGCTGCTGCCACCAGCCACCCATCATCTTAAAGCCGGGCTCAAAGCTTTCCAGCAGCTCGATGCATTTGCCGTTGCGGTACAACAGATTCCGAATACCGGTATACAGCCATACGGGGTTTTCAAAGGAGCGCAGGTCATAGGTTTCCTTGGCTTCCCAGGCACCGGCCATGACTTTGCCAATGTCGATACCGGCGACTGCCATAGGCAGCAGACCCACGGCGGTGAGAACACTGTAACGACCGCCGGCGTTTGGAGGGATCACAAAGGTTTCCCAGCCTTCTTCTGTAGCCATCTGACGCAGAGCGCCTTTGCAGGGGTCGGTGATGGCATAAATGCGCTTTTTGGCACCGTCAGTGCCGTATTTGCGCTCCAGCATCCATTTCAGACCCCGGAAAGCAATGGCAGGCTCGGTGGTGGTGCCGGACTTAGAGATCACAGCCACGGAAAAATCCTTGCCCTCCAGCAGACGCATCAGTTCGTTCCAGGCGCGGGTACTCAGACCGTTGCCGGCAAAGAAGATCTGGGGATCACCTTTCCCTTTGCCGATGTTGTGATTACAGCCCTGCAGCAGCTCGATGGCTGCCCGGGGGCCTAGGTAGCTGCCGCCGATACCGATGACAACAAAAACATCGGAATCCGAACGGATGCGGTCAGCAGCCA
This sequence comes from Oscillospiraceae bacterium, assembly GCA_017397565.1. Taxonomy (GTDB): domain Bacteria; phylum Bacillota; class Clostridia; order Oscillospirales; family Oscillospiraceae; genus Faecousia. Next base: position 39,294 of record JAFQIL010000001.1, read on the forward strand.
AACGGATGCGGCGCATTTCTTCTGTTTCACTGGGGACAGGCAGATCCAGCCAGCCCAGAAAGTCATTGCCCTCACCGGTGCCTTCGGTCAGAGTCTGGTGGGCAGTAAAAACCTCTTTCTCTATAGCCAGCAGATCCGGCAGGGAAAGCTGACCCCATACATTGGAAATATCAACTTTGATCATAGAGATAATCCTTCCTTTCCAAATTAATAGCTAACTAACTTTATATTACCGCAAAAAACGGAGAAACGCAAGGGGAAAGAAAAAACTTATAGAAAAAACGTTATAAGGTATAGCTTTTCCTTTTGAGAAATTGTATAATCAAGAAAACCAAATGACTTGCCGGGAGGTATAACAGATGCAATATGGCTTTGGTGTCGATATTGGCGGCACAACAGTAAAGATCGCCTTGTTTGATATAACGGGAAATCTGCTGGATAAATGGGAGATCCCCTCTGTAACGGAAAATGAAGGCGCAGCGATCCTGCCGGATACCGCGGCATCTATCAAAGAGTATATGCGTGGACATGATCTGCAAGCCCAAAATATCATCGGTATCGGCGTTGGTGTTCCCGGCCCTGTGGATAATGCCGGCGTGGTCAACGAATGTCAGAATCTGGGCTGGGGCGTTTTCAATGTACGAGAAACGTTGGAAAAGCTCACAGGTTTCCCTGTCCGGGTGGGCAACGATGCCAATGTGGCGGCTTTGGGTGAATGCTGGAAGGGCGGCGGCAGCGGCTGCGCCAATCTGGTCATGGCCACCTTCGGCACCGGCGTTGGCGGCGGAATCATCATCGATGGCAAGCCCATCAACGGTGCCCATGGTGCCGCCGGTGAGATCGGACACATGGTTCTGGATGCCCGGGAGACAGAATACTGCAACTGTGGCAAGCGGGGCTGTACAGAACAGTATTGCTCCGCCACCGGCGTGGTTCGGCTGGCAAAGCGGTACCTGGCAGCCCAGGATTGCCCCAGCAGCCTTCGGGCATTGGAGAAGATCACCGCAAAGGATGTGTTTGATGCCGCCAAGGCAGGGGATGCCGCTGCAAAGGAAATTTTGGAGCAGGTCTACGACTATATGGGTCAGTTCCTGGGCAGCCTGTGTGCAGTGATCGATCCGGAGGTGGTGGTCATGGGCGGCGGCATGAGTCGGGCCGGACAGCAGCTGGTGGATGGCGCAGCCCGGTATTTCCCCCGTTATGCCTTCCCCGCTACCAAGACCGTCCGGTTTACTCTGGCGACCTTGGGTAACGATGCCGGCGCGGTAGGCGCCTTCAAGCTGGTGCTGGACGAGCTTGGATAATACTATGATATGGAAACACCCGCGGTTTTTCACCGCGGGTGTTTGCGTGAAAAGTCAAATTTCCGTTTGTAGGGGAGTTGCAATAGAGCGAAAGGCTTCTCCTTGAGGAGAAGCTGTCACACCCCGGCACTTCGGAACCGGGGTGTGACTGATGTGGTGTAGCCGCGCAGCGGCGTAAAACGCTGCAAAATTATC
>JAFQIL010000012.1 GCA_017397565.1 Oscillospiraceae bacterium
AGCAGGCTGACTGGGGGAGAGAATATTTTTCTTCTAGTTTCTCTCCCTCCGTCACGGCTTACGCCGTGCCACCTCCCTCGTCAGAGGGAGGCAAGCCGCTGCGGCGGGACTGGGCATAGCTAAAGCTTTTTGGAACCACCAGCACAGCTGGTGGTATTCTTTAGCCAATAAAAAAGGAACCCCCGGGGGTTCCTTTTTTCTGTTTACTTCTCTTCAGCCGGTGTTTCAGGCTTCTTCTCTTCCTGCTCTTCCTCTTCCCGGCTTGCCCAGTCATCCACCTTTTTCACCGCTTTGGTGCCGGTCTTGATCAGGGTCTTGCCCAGATCACGGAATGCGTGACCCAAGCCAACACCGGTTTCCTTCCAGGAATCTTTCAAATCTTTTGCCATCAGAAATCCCTCCATTTTCTTTTCTATATATTATTATATTTCCAATCTATTTTCTTGTCAAGCAAACTTCATTTAAACCATATTTTTTCTTTCAAACAAACCTTTTCTGAGAAGTTTTCTTTACAGAAAGCTTTTCTGTTGCTATAATAAACAAGGTAAGACAGCCATTGGATAAAAAACAGGAGGTAATCATTATGGGACTTATTAAAGCAGGAATCGGCGCTCTGGGTGGCGTATTGGCCGATCAGTGGAAAGAATTTTTCTATTGTGATGCCTTGGATATGGACACGCTTGTGGTAAAGGGTCAGAAGCGGGTTTCCGGCCGCTCATCCAATACCAAATCAAGCGACAACATTATTTCCAACGGCTCCGGCATCGCTGTTGCCGACGGTCAGTGTATGATCATCGTAGAGCAGGGCAAGATCGTGGAAGTCTGCGCTGAGCCCGGCGAATATACATACGACACTTCCACGGAGCCTTCCATCTTCGCGGGACGCTTCGGTGAGAGCCTGAAAAATTCCTTCAAGGCTATTGGCAAGCGCTTCACTTACGGCGGTGACACCGGTAAAGATCAGCGCGTTTACTATTTCAACACCAAGGAGATCATGGGCAATAAATTTGGCACCCCCAGCCCCATCATCTTTGAAGTCATGAACAAGCGCATCGGCTTCAGCCGTACTGTCAACGTGCGCTGCAACGGTGTGTATTCTTACATCATTTCCGATCCTCTGCTGTTCTACACCAAGGTCTGCGGCAATGTGGAATACGCCTTTACCCGGGAGCAGATCGACGAGCAGTTGAAGACGGAGTTCGTTTCCGCTTTGCAGCCCGCTTTTGGCGCGCTGGCTGAGCTGGAGCTCCGCCCCGCTCAGATCCCCGCAAAGGCCAACGAACTGAAAAATGCCATGAACGACGCTCTGCAGGCAGAGTGGGCGGATCGTGGTTTGTCTGTTGCGAAAATCGCGTTGAATCCCATCACCCTGAATCCTGAAGATATGAAGAAGATCCAGGAGATGGAGGATTCCATGTCCTACGGTTCCAACGCGGCGATGATGGCCGGTCGCATGACCACCGCTACTGCCAACGCCATGGAGACCGCAGCGGGTAACTCTGCCGGGGCTATGACCGGCTTTATGGGCATGGGCATGGCAGGTGGTGCCATGGGCGGCGGCTTCAATGCAGCTCAGCAGCTTTACGGCATGGGTCAGCAGCAACAGGCGCAGCAGCAGGCATCTGCTCCGGCAGCTGACGGCTGGAAGTGCGCCTGTGGCGCAATTGCCACCGGCAAGTTCTGCTGTGAGTGCGGCAGCCCCAAGCCTGTACAGAATGATGGCTGGACCTGCAGCTGCGGTCAGATAAACAAGGGCAAGTTCTGCTCCGAGTGCGGTGCAAAGAAACCCGCCGGCGTTCCTCAGTACAAGTGCGACAAATGCGGCTGGCAGCCGGAGGATCCAACCAAGGCCCCCCGCTTCTGCCCTGAGTGCGGTGATCCTTTTGATAACGGAGATCTGATCTGAGGACTCTATTCTGGTCTTAAAAAGGGGTGGTATAATTGGAAACATTGCTTCAGTACAAATGTCCTTGCTGTGACGGTGCCATAGAGTTCAATGTCTCTGCGCAAAAGATGAAGTGCCCTTACTGTGACACGGAATTCGAGATGGAGACACTGAAAGCTTATGATGAAGCCCTGAAAACACAGCAGCAGGATCACATGAGCTGGGATACTGCCGCCGGCACACAGTGGAAGCCGGAAGAAACGGAAGGCTTACGCATCTACGCCTGCAGCACCTGTGGCGGCGAGATCGTAGCAGAGGAAACCACCGGCGCTGCCGAATGTCCCTTCTGCGGCAACCCCATCGTGATGACCGGACAGTTCGCCGGCGATCTGAAGCCGGATCTGGTGATCCCCTTCAAGGTGGATAAAAAGGGGGCGATCGCCGCTCTGCAAAAGCACTACCGGGGAAAGGTTCTGCTTCCCAAGGTGTTCAAGGATCAAAACCACATTCAGGAAGTCAAAGGTCTGTATGTGCCTGTTTGGCTGTTTGATACCGATGCCGATGCCCATATACGGTATAAGGCATCCAGGATCCGCACCTGGAGCGACAGCAATTACTACTACACGGAAACCAGCTATTATCATGTTACCCGCGCCGGCGGTATCGGCTTTGCCAATGTGCCGGTAGATGGCTCCACCAAAATGGACGATACCCTGATGGAATCCATCGAGCCCTTCTACACGGAGGATGCCGTAGATTTCCAAACAGCATATTTATCCGGCTTTCTGGCAGAGCGTTACGATGTCAGCTCCGAGCAAAGTATTGACAGAGCCAACCAGAGGATCCGAAAAACAACAGAGGACAGCTTTGCCGACACCGTCTTCGGCTATTCCACCGTTGTTCCCATCGGCTCCAACATTCAGCTGAAGAACGGACAGGCAAAGTATGCTTTGTATCCCGTTTGGATCTTAAATACCCTTTGGAACGGACAGCGGTTTACCTTCGGCGTCAACGGGCAAACCGGAAAAACTGCCGGTGACCTGCCCTTGGATAAAGGGGCTTTTTGGAAATGGCTTTTGGGCATTGCCGCCGTCTCTTCTGCCGCCGTGCTGGCTCTGTTCTACCTGATCTGGTTGCTGTAAGGAGGTAGGACTATGAAAAAACGAATTCTGTCTCTTGCTTTGGCACTGATCTTGTTGGCGGTGATGGCACTGCCTGTCTATGCCGCACAGGACACCGGCTTTGTCACGGACCGTGCTTCACTCCTTTCAGACAGTGAGGTCGCTGCGCTGAACACCAAGCTGCAAAGCATCAGCAGCACCTATGATGTGCAGATTCTGGTAATCACCATGAATTCTATAAACGGCAACTCCCCTGATTGGTATATTGAATATCTCTACGATACAATGGATCTCGGCTACGGCAGCAACCGGGACGGTGTTTTGCTGCTGGTTTGTATGAATCCCCGGGAGTATCGCATTCTGACCAACGGTTTGGCAAACGAAGCCATCGGCAAAAGTGGGATCGAAGACATCGGCAATGCCATTGTTCCGGATCTGTCCTCCGGCAATTACGCTGACGCTTTCGACGAATTTGCCGATTCCTGTGAATACTATTTAGATGGACATATCAACGGTTTCCCCTTCAAATGGACCAAAAACCTGCTGATTGCCCTGGGAATCGGTCTGATAATCGGCATCGTGGTGGCACTGATCCTGAAAGGACAGCTGAAATCTGTACGCAAGCAGAATCAGGCAAAGGTTTATATAAAGCCCGGCAGTATGCAGCTGACCAACTGCAGCGACTTTTTCCTCTATCGCACTGTGCAGCGCCGCAGAAAAACAAGCAGCAATTCCGGCTCTTCCCGATCTTCCGGCTCTTCCCGCAGCGTAGGCGGCGGCTCTTTCTAAGAAACCTTCCAACCACGGTTCTATACATTCTATTTTCAAAATATCCGTATTTAAAAAGGAGGCAATTTTATGTTATTCTGTTCCCAATGCGGTACCCAGCTTGAAGAAAGCGCAAAGTTTTGCAGCAAGTGCGGCACTCCCGTTGCGGCACCTGTTGAAGCACCGGTGGAAACCCCTGTTGCAGCACCGGTGGAAACCCCTGTTGCAGCACCCGCTCCGACCACGCCTGTCTACACCCCTGTTTACAGCGCACCGGTCTATTCTGCCCCCGCCACTGTTGAAGTGTCGGGATCTACCAAGGCTCAGGGCTTTATCGGCATGGGCTTAGCTATCGGCGGCCTGTTCTTTGCCGTTTTGGGTCTGATCTACACCCTGGCCGGTTTGGATTATGATGCTGTAGGCTTCGGTATGTCCATTGGCTTCGGCATTTTCAGTATGCCCCTGAGCATTGTCGGCCGGATCCTTTCCCGTAAGAGCATGGATTGCGGCAACACTTCCGGTGTTTGCCGGGCCGGCTCCGGTCTGGGACTTGCCGGTTTCATCGTTTCCTGCGTCATGTTTGCCTTTGGCTTCATCAGCCTCCTTGCAAGCTAAGCAAAGCATCCCTGCCTGTACAAAATTCCGCCGGTTTTTCACCGGCGGAATTTTTAACGACCGAAATCGTCTTTTACACTTAAAATACTTGCGCAGTACTCCCCCTTATGATACAATTAAAGAAAAGGGGCTGATCCTATGGCTTATTGTTCCAAATGCAATATGATTGTCCAAGAAAAGGACAAGTTCTGCAGTAACTGTGGAGCTTCCCATTTGAGCTTTTACACAGCCGGGGTACTTCCGCGCCTGCCCAGCCAACTGCCTCCCAAGCTGCTCCCCTATGAGCCAATACCACCCCGTCCCAACAAAGCCATGGGGTTTGTTGGCATGGGCTTTGGGATCGGCAGTATGGTCATGCTCGCTATGGCGCTGTTCTGTCTGATTTTAGGTTTAGCTTTTCGTCTTATGGAAGGCATCGTCTACGGCGTCCTCATCCCCATCGGTTCCTCACCGTACAGCATTGTGGGGCTTGTACTCTGCGCAAAAAGCCTCCGCAGCGGCAACAAGCTTCCCTCCTGCAAAGCCGGTTTCATTATGGGTATGGTTGGTACTTTTGCTTTTGCAGCCGCACTGTTTTTCATTATTTTCTTCCTTGTTGGGAACTAAAATTATAGACACAGATCATGGCCGTCGGCATTTTACCGGCGGCCATTCATACATATGTTATCAGCAGTCAAAAATATCGTTGCCGTCACGGTGAGGTGCAGATATATTATTTCGACACTGATCGTCTTTTACACTTAAAATACTTGCGCAACCAGAATTGCTATGCTATAATCTAAGAAAAAAAGGAGGCGTTTTTATGTCATTTTGTTCTAATTGCGGTAATCCCCTGGAGGAAAATGCAAAGTTCTGCAGTAAGTGCGGCAGTTCCGTTGCAGCTCCCGTAGAATCTGCCCCCGCTGAACCTGTGTACAGTGCGCCTGTTTATACGCCCATCTACAGCACCCCGGCGGTGATCCCCGAAGTTTCCGGCAAGGCAAAAGCCATGGGCTTCATCGGCATGGGCTTGGGCATCGGTGGCTTGTTCATTTCTATTCTCGGTATCATTTATACCTTGCTCGGCATGGGCTTTGAGGGCTTGGGCTTCGGATTTTCCATCGCCTTCAGCCTGTTCAGCATGCCCATGAGCATTGTCGGCCGCATTCTTTCCGGTAAGAGCATGGAAGGCGGCAACTTCTCCGGTGCTTGCAAAGCCGGCTCCGGTTTGGGACTTGCCGGTCTCATTATTTCCTGTGTGATGCTTTTCCTGGGCTTTATCAGCCTGGCTATGATCTAAAAGCGAATATGCGGGCGTGATCAGCCGATATGAACATTTCCGCTGGCACATTGCCGGCGGAAATTTTTACGCGGGAAGGAACTGTTATGAATAAAGAAATCAAAGCGTATTTACGCACCAACCGGGAGCAGCTGGAGTCTTCCGAAAAGGATCTGAAAGCAATTTTCCGGATCATGTTCCGGGCCGGAGACAGGATCCTGTGTGAAACCAACGACGGTTTCCGGGTAAAAACCTATACCTACGGTCAGATCTATCAGCGCGTCTGCCGCACGGCGGCTGCTTTATATGCCAGGGTTGGCGCGACCCATAAATACATTGCTCTGGAAATGGACAACTCTCCCGACTGGATTGCAGCCTTTTGGGCGATCCTGATGAGCGGAAACAAGCCTTACCTGGTGAATATGCGGTATCCCGAAAGCCTTACCGCCGGTATTTTGAAAACTCTGGAAACAGAATATATTTTCTGCGCAGAGTCCACGAAGCTTCCCGGGCAGGTCATCACCATGGCAGAGCTTACCGGGGATTTTCCCCCACCGCCTGAGGACGTGTTTGAAAACGAGCTGGCTTTTTCCTCCTCGGCAACCTCTATGAATGAGGTGATCTGCTTCTATTCCGGCTTCCAGATCGCCGAGCAGATCCTGAATTTTAAGCAAATCGTCAAGGAATGCCCCCGCATCGCCAAGCACTACAAAGGACAGTTAAAGCAGCTGGCTTTTCTGCCCTTTTACCATGTATTTGGCCTGTTTGCGGTGTATTTTTGGTTTACCTTCTTCGGCAGGACTCTGGTCTTCCTCCGGGATTACAGTGCCGAAACCATCTTGAAAACCTGCCGGCGGCACCATGTCACCCACATTTTTGCCGTTCCCATGCTTTGGCACACCATCGAAAAACAGGTTCGCGCAGAAGCCGCCAAGCAGGGCGCGAAAAAAGAAACCAAGCTTCGCAGAGCCCTGGCCTTCTCCACCCGGCTGCAAAATCTGTTCCCCAATTTCGGCGCTGCTGTGGCGAAAAAGCTTTTGCGGCAGGTTACCGACAAGCTGTTTGGCTCTTCTGTCATGTTCTGCATCAATGGTGGCAGCTATCTCCGGGATTCTGCCATGGAGCTGCTCAACGGCATCGGTTACTGCATGCATAACGGCTACGGCATGAGTGAGATCGGCATCACCTCCGTGGAGCTGCGCAAGCGTCCCCGGGACAGAAACCGCAACTCCATCGGTCATCCCTTTACTTCCGTACATTACCGGCTGGACGAAGCGGGTATTCTTCAGGTCAAAGGCACATCCCTGTGCACCAAAAAGCTGATCAACGGTCAGGAAGCTGTTTTGGACGACTGGTTTGACACCGGTGACCGGATGGAATGTGTGGAGGGCTACTACTTCATTCACGGCCGCCGCAGCGATACCGTCATTGGCGAGAACGGTGAGAACATCAACCCGGACTCTGTGGAAAAGCTCTTTATGCCGGAAGGCGTTCAGCAGTTCAGTGTGCTGGGTCTGGCAGGTGAAGACGGACAGGAGCTGTCTTTGGTTGCCCAAATCCCCGCCTATACCACATTGGCGCTTGCAGGGCGGATCAAGGATTACCTTTACAGTGTCAACAACACCCTGCCCTCTGCCATGGCTGTAAAAAAATTCTACTTTACCTTTGAAGAGCTTGCCCCGCCCACGGCCGTGAAGGTCAGCCGGGCACAGCTTCAGAAAAAGATCGAAACCGGTGCCGTAAAGCTGATGAGCATTGCCCAGTTCCAGCAGGAAGCGGAAGCCAGCAGTGCCCAGTCTCCCCTGCTGACTCAGGTTTGCAAGATCATCGCCGAGGTCTTGGGCGTGGAGGAAGCACAGATCACCGCCACCTCTCACATTTTCTACGATCTGGGCGGTACCAGTATTCAGTATTTTTCTATTTTGTCTGCCCTTGCGGAGCATTTCTCCATCCACGAATACAGCAGTACCGACACCTACTGCTATACGCCCAAAGAAATCTGTGAATATATAGAAAGTAAGCTGTAATATGAACAAACACAAATGGCTTGTCAACTTATGCGTCGCTTTTGTGAAGCTCACCGGACTGCTCCCAGCCTGGCTGTTTCTGAAGCCGCGGGTGCATTTGGCCCCGGGTGCTAAACGAAAGCTGCCGAAATCCTGCATTTTGGTCAGCAATCACACCAGCTTGATCGATTTTGTTTTATGCCTTCTGGTGTTCCCCTTCCGGACACTTCGTTTTCTGATCGCGGAAGTGCTGTACAATAAAAGCAAAATCATGGCCCTGTTTTTGAACCTGATCGGCGGGATCCGGGTAGACCGGGATGCCAAAACCTTCGACTTTGTTTCTCACGCTCTGGAGGTTTTGGACAAAGGCGGCATTGTAGGCGTATTCCCCCAGGGAAGACTGCCTCTGAAAGGCATGCATTTTCCCTTTACTGTCAGCACCGCGTTTATCGCTCTGCACACCCAGGCTCCCATCGTGCCGGTGTACACCGACGGCAATTACGGCATCACCAAGCGGGCCAATCTGGTGATCGGCACGCCGATCTACCTGCAGGAGTTCGTCAAGGAAGGGTTAAGTGAATCCGAACAGCTGGCTCACCTGACGAAGCTTTTGGAGGAAACCGTTTTTAATCTGAAAGAGGAACTGAAATAACCATGCAAACAAAGAGCAAGCCGCGTAAACCTTTTTTCTGGCAGCGGGTGGCAATGGATCTTGCCCGGCTCGTCTGCACCCCCCTTCTTTTGCTGTATCGCATGAAGCGACTGACACCGGAAGGAAAAAAATACACACATCGCATTCACGGCGGCGCGATCCTTGCGGCAAACCACGCCTCTTTTGCAGACCCCTTTCTTGTAGGTGTTGCGGTTTGGTATCGGCGCCTGTACTTTTTAGCCGCCGAAATTGTCATGCAAGGCAGGCTTCGCAGTCTTCTGCTCAAGGGCGTCGGCGCCATTAAGATCGACCGCAACGCGGCAGATATTGAAGCCATGCATAAGTCTGTGGATGTTCTGAAGCAGGGATATTTGCTGTCCATCTTCCCGCAGGGCGGCATTTCGGAAAACGAACAGATCGAAACCTTGAAATCCGGTGTGGTGCTCATTGCGTTACAGGCCGGTGTTCCCATCATTCCCATGCACGTTTTTCCGGCAAAGCACTGGTACAGCCGCCGGACTGTGGTGATGGGTGAGCCGTTGGATCCCAAGGCCTATATTCAAAAGAAATTCCCCTCCACGGCAGATATTGAAAATATCACCCGTAAACTGATGGAGGAAATGAATCGGTGCGCAGCACTAAAATAAGGAGCAGTAATATGCAAATTTTAGACCGTCTTATTCAGGTTTTTCACGCAGTATTTGAAGATTCCGTCGATATCAGCAATCTTACCCCGGAGGCTTCCCTGCGGGAGGATATCGGCATCAACTCCATCGGTCTGCTTTACATGGCTATGGCTGTGGAAGAAGAATTCGGCATCAAGTTCACCAACGAAGATTTTGCCGGCATCGTGACTGTAGCAGACGTCATCCGCTGTATTGAAAATAAGCTTTGATATGAAATGGGTTGAAAAAACACCGGTCTACGGTGATCTGATCCGCACAAAGGTGAGCTTTTATCATCATTACGGCATCTTTGTGTCGGAAGATGAGGTGATCCAGTTTGGTCTTCCCGACGGCCCGCTTCGCCCCGCGGAAGAGATCCGGGTTCTGCGCAGTGACATTTCCGCATTCTTACAGGGTGGCGACATTGAAGTGGCTGAGCCGGAGGGTTCGGAGCGCAAAAATATGCGAAGCCCAAAGCAGATCGTAGAAATCGCCACCAGCCGGCTGGGGGAAGGCGGTTATGACATTCTGCATAACAACTGCGAGCATTTTGTCAATGAATGCGCCTTTGGCACCCATGTATCCAACTTTTTACAGGGTGTACGGGAAAAGCTTCGTAAAAAATTAGGAAAATAAGAGCTTGTTGCATCCTTTCGCAACAAGCTCTTTTTATAAAATTTGCAGGATATAGTCGTCCAACCGATGCATCTGCCGGGGAAGCGGCAGAATATTGACCGACTTCAGATCGGTAATGCCGGTGCCGCACTTTTTGAAATAGGCCTCCTTAGCCGTCCAAATCTCAAAAAAGCGCTCCAATACCCGCCGATCCTGACACATTCCGTTGGGATCACCCGGGTAATCCCCCAGCACATAAGCCTTTTCCTCCGGCACGCAAACATGGCGGCAAAGCCTCAGATCGATAGGGCGAAGCTTTTCCAGATCGATCCCCACCGGCGCTTCGCTGACAGCGCAGGCGATCTTCTCCTCACAATGGGTAATGCTGACATAGAGCCCGCGATCCGTCAGATAAGGCTGTCCGTTCTCAGAGCGGTGCAGCTGCACCTTTTCCATACCGTAATGCGCTTTCAAAAGTTGCCGCACAAGAAGCTCCCCGGTCAGAGAGCGAAGTTTATCCTTTTGCTGACGGAGACGGTCGATATATTCCTTTCGGGAAGAGGACAACTCTTCATAGGCCTTTTGCAGCTCCCGGGCAGAAAATGCTGCCGTATCACAGTAAGTCCAGTGCATAATTCCCGTCCTTTGACTGAATAATGTTGAAATCTTTTGGTATATGCTATATAATATAAGGAAGTTTAAGCAAGGAGGCAGCAGCATATGTGGATCGCAATTGGAATATTGGCTTTTCTGGCAGCTCTGATCTGCGCAATTTTGCTGTCGCCGGTTAAAATTATTCTGAAAAACGATGAGCAGAACGAATTGCTCCTTCGTTACAAATATTGGTTTAAAACCTTTGGTGAAGAACCCAACCCCGATGATCCTATCGTCAAAGCCTTACTTTCCGCCACAGGTGTAGAGCGTCTGCAGTCAAAAAATGTGCAAAAAAACATCCAAAGCGACGGTCTGAAAAAGACCGTTCGCGCAAGCTTTTCTATGCTGATCGACCTGCTGAAAGAGGTGGTTGCCCTTCTGAAGCACTGCACCGTTACACGGCTGCATATAAAGATCCGCGCTTCCGGTGACGATGTGGATGATGCCGCCATCCATTACGGACAGTGCTGTGCCGCCACCTATTCTCTGTTGAATATTCTGCGCAGCTTTCTGAAGGTCCGCAAGCGGGGCTGCAACATGGATTTGGGCTGCAATTTCTTTGAAAAATCTGTCTTCCGTTACGAAGTTATTCTGTCCATCCGGGCCTATCGGGTATTGGGTGGCTTATGGCGAGTTGCCCTTGCGGAAACCAAACGCATGGAAGCCAAAAAGAAACCTCAGCAAAAATGATCCAGCACCAGCTTCACGTAAGCTTCAATGGTCTCTGCCGTTCCGCAAAGCATACTGTGGGTACTCTCAGGCACCACGATCTTCTGACAAAGCGAACATTTTTCCGCGAATTGATCCTGCGCTTTGGACGATACCAGCCGATCCTGCTCTGCGCAGAGCATCAGAATCGGAACTTGGAGCTTCTTTAAAAAGCGTCTGCCGGTCATCTTGCGTCTAAGGCTTACTGACTGCTGTACCCAACGAATGGTCATCGGTGTTGTACAGAGGCGCTTATCCGCCAGTCGTGCCTCCATATTCCACTGAAACCGTGCCAAGCTTCTGTCCTCAGACCGGGAGAAAGGATACTCAGGGTCAAATTCCTCAGAGCCCCAAAACTTTCTCTTTCCCTTGCCAAGCAAGCAGTAACCAAGCAGTCCCCACCGAGCAACCGCCGGTGACACATTACCGGTAAGAGGCTGGATCATCGGGGCGGAAAGCACCGCTTTGCGAAAGACCTGAGGATGCTCAGCCAAGTATTGCAAAGAAACCGCGCCACCCATGGAATGTCCGTAAAGATACAGCGGACCTTTGGTGGCTTTTCTTACGACTTGCTCCAGAAAACAATCCAAATCTTTTTGATAATCCCCAAAAGCATCTACATGGATCAAATCGATTCGGTCGGTAAGCCGGCAGGACCTGCCGTGAGACCGCTGATCGTAAAGGAATACATCATATCCCTGATTCAGCAAATACCAGGCAAATTCGTGATACTTTCCCGTAAACTCACTCATGCCGTGGATGATCACAACAGCGCCCCGGCTGTCCCGGACCTGAAAGTATTCATAATAAAGAGGTTGCCCATCAAACCCATTGAATGTTCCCTCCTGCCGACATTGCGCCAGTTGACGGCTAACAGCCAGCATATTCTCTTTGAATGTGTCTTCCGTAAACACATTGAGTCCATAACCGGGTGTGAGTTTCATAGCAACAACTCCTTTATAATCTATCGAAAAAGTGGTGATAATCATGATATCTGCAAAGAAATCCCAATTCAAAAGGATACTGATTATCATTCTTACCGTATTTTTTATCTTCTGCGCAGTTTCCATGACTGCAACCAAACTGATCTATGACAGGATCTTTGTTCGCTACGACACCCCTGCCCAGATCCCGCAGGATCTTTCCGCCACGGTGCAGGCCCGCCGGGAATGTCACTTTTTTTCCGGGGAGAATCAACTCACCGGATATTACTACCCGTCTGTGCAGCCGGAGAATGCCCACGGGCTGATCGTCCTTGTTCCCGGTTTTCATGCCGGTGGCGATGACTATCTGCCGCAGATCCGCCAGCTTCTTGACTACGGCTGGAGTATTTTCACCTTCGACCCCACAGGAACCTGCCGATCCCAGGGGGACAGTCAGGTAGGCTTTTCTCAGGTGATCCCTGATTTGGAAGCCGCATTAAAATATGTTGAAAATCAGGATCGTTTCGGTTATAATAAACTGATCCTCATGGGGCACAGCCGCGGTGCCTATGCCGCCTGCTGTGTTTTGCCTCAAATTCAGGATGTGACCGCTGTAGTTTCCATCAGCGGTGTCAACAGCGCCATGGAAGCCGTTATGCAAATGAGCACCAATGCTATCGGCCCTGTCAGCTACGGAAATTACGGCTTTCTGTGGCTCTATCAGGCCAGTCTTTTCGGGAAAGAAACCTTAAACCTGCAGGCAGATGATATTCTCTCCGCCGAAGAGGTTCCCACCCTTGTCGTTCACGGAAAAACGGATACCCAGGTTCCTGCGGATTCGTGCTCCATCATTTCCCACAAAGAAACCATTGACTCTGAAAAGGTAGAGTATTTGCTCTGCGAAGCCGGACATACCGAGCTTCTGTACGACCCCGACGGCACGGCAAACGATGCGCTTATGAAAAGCATTCACAGCTTTTTAATGCGCTGTGTGGAAGAAGAGTAGAGAACGTCCTCCAACCGGACAGATAGAGAGGTTAGAGATTTGGATACTGTTTTGATCCCGGCCTATGAGCCGGATTCTGAACTGATCAATCTGACGAAGCGGCTGAAAGATGCCGGTTTTGACGTGGTGATCGTAGACGACGGTAGTGGAAATGACTACCGCGAGATCTTTGATGCTGTAGAAAACGACGCGCATATCCTTCGCCACCAAAAGAACCGTGGAAAAGGTGCCGCTTTAAAAACCGGCATGGCCTATATCCGGGACCATCTGCCGGAATGCCCCCACTTCATCACCTGTGATGCTGACGGTCAGCACCGGGTAGAGGATGTGATCCGGGTAAGTCAGCGGCTGCAGGCCGGTGACAAATTTGTCCTGACCATGCGCAATCGCCACAAGGATGTCCCCCTGCGTTCCAAGGTAGGCAACTCTATGTCCCGTGTGGTTTATGCGCTTCTGACAAAGCGCTATCTTTCCGATAACCAATCCGGTCTGCGGGGCTTTGCCCGGGAATATATCGATTGGCTGATCCAGGTGGAGAAAGATAATTACGATTACGAAATGAATATGCTGTACTATGCAGCAAAAAAGTCCATTCGGATCTCCACCATTCCCATTGAAGCCATTTACATCAACAATAACCAATCTTCTCATTTCCATCCGATCAAGGATACTATCCGAATCTATAAGAGCCTTTTCAGTTTGGCCATCGGTCAGTTTATTGGCCTCTTTGCCGCCGAAATTCTCACCTTGATCGCCTCCATATTCTTTGGCTATGATCATTTGATCCAGACCATCCCCAGTGTCGGCATTATTTCCTTTGGCATTACCTTGCTGATTGACCGATGCTTTGTTTTCAAAACCACCCGATGCTACGATTTCTTAACAGGTGTTATCCACCAAATCATATCGTATACACTGTATCTGCTGGGTTGTTTTCTGGTCTTCTTCGCCTGCCCGCGTCTTCCCATGTGGCTGGCATTTAACATCATATTCCTCGTTTGTCTGCCGCTGCGGTATTGGCTGTATAAATTCACCTTTATCGCCCTGCGCACACGGGAATAAACTGTTCCGCTCCGTAAAAACAGGCAAATCGCCAAAACGAGTTTTGGCGATTTGCTTTTTTATTTTGAAAATTCTTCTGCCATTTTTTTAGAAAAATGGGATTTTTCCAACCGCAGGATCTGGGCGATGGATGCGGCGGCAGTATCGGCATTGGCCGCGCCGTGCATTTTCACCACCGTCTTTCGGGGACCCAGGAAGGTGGCACCGCCACGGGAATTAAAATCAAAGGTCTCCCACAGCTCCTGACAGATAGCTTGCACAATGGGAGAATCTTTTCCGTATTTTTCCGCGATCCGAATTGCGGCTTTGCCTACGGATTCAGCGCATTTCAGAAGTAAGTTCCCGCTAAAGCCGTCTGCCACAATGACATCGGCATAGTCACTTACCAAATCGCTGCCTTCCACATTGCCTACAAAATTCAGACCCAACGCGCTGATCTTCCCGAAAGCCTGCTGGGTCAGGGCTGTGCCCTTTTGTTTTTCCCGCCCTACGCTCATCAGGCCAATGCGGGGCTTTTCGATGCCGCAGTAGCTGTGGGCAAAAACGTGCCCCATCCTGGCAAACCGGGCAAGATCATCGGCCGTACATTCCACATTGGCGCCGCAGTCTACCAGGCACAGCAGATTCTCTCCGTTGCAAGGCAGCGCACTGACCAAAGCCGGAAACTTCAGTCCCGGCAGCAGTCCCAACCGACAAATAGAGCCAACCAGCAACGCACCGGTGTTTCCCGCAGAAAGCAGCGCGTCACAGGTTGCATCGTTTTTCAGCCGATCATAGGCGATGGCCATGGTATTGTCGTTCTTATCGCCAAAAATAGCCGTAGGAGGATCCTCGTTTCGGATGTACCGGCGGCCCTCCACCAGCTCATACCGGACGGAATCGATCTTCTCCCGGTCCAGGATCATCCTGATTTCCTCAGTCGGGCCTACCAGCACAGGAAAGAAATCAAGGCCTTCTGCCAGTGCTTTGGCTACGCCTTCCACAACAGGGGCAAGCCCCATGTCTGCTCCCAAGGTATCAATTACGATCTTGACCATAGCTTTCACTCCAAAGAGATGATAAAGTCATACACAGCCTGTTTGCCGGAAACAAACCCCACATCCACCAGCGGGTATGCCTTCTGGAGATAATCGGAAAGTGCCTGCACTTCCTCTTCTGTCACAGCTTCACCGTAGAAGAAAATAATCACATCCTTCGGTGTAGCTGCCATAATTCTATTGACCAAAGCCTTGGCTGTTTCCACCCGACCCTCTTCACTGGCCAAAAGGTGCTTGCCGTCCAGACCGATGCAGTCGCCTTTTTTTACTGTCATGCCATCCATATTGGCATCCCGGACAGCGGTGGTCACATACCCTGTGGTGACCGCATCCAGATTCGCGGACATTTCCCCGATCAGGTCGTCCACAGTATCACAGCAGGGATTCATCATAGACAAGGCAGAATAGCCTTCCGTAATGGACTTGGTGGGAATCACCCGCACATCACATTCGGTGTAAGCTTGCGCCGCCTGTTCGGCTGTAAGAATAATGTTGGCGTTATTGGGCAGTACCACGATATGCTCCGCGTCAAACTTTTGGAAAGCCTCCAAAAACGCGCTGACCGGAGGATTGTTTGTCTGTCCCCCATCAATCACATAGTTTGCGCCGATGCTTTCAAAATACGCTTTGATGCCCTCTCCGGCCACAACGGCAATGATGGCAAATTTCACCTTTTCCTTCTGCACAGCAGTTTGAACCTGACTGTGCTGAATGGACATATTCTCGATCTTTACGGAAACAAACTCGCCAAAACCTCTGGCATAGCCCAAAACCGTATCCGGCGTAAAGGTATGGATATGGATCTTCACGATACCGTCGTTATGTACCGCAACAATAGAGTCGCCCATCTGCTCCAAGGGATTGGTAAAGCTCTGCAGATCAAAGGCGGCCAGATCCGTCTTATAGTTCATCAGCTGCAGAATAAACTCCGTGCAGTAGCCGTATTCCAACCGGCTGTCAGGGCCGAAGTCCGTACACATCGAAGCCGGGGCAGACCAGTCCTCCTGAATGTCCTCCAGGGATTCTCCGTGAAGGTGGGCACAAATACCGTCCACAAAGCAGACCAGTCCTGCGCCGCCGCTGTCTACCACACCGGCTTCCTTCAGCACCGGCAAAAGCTCCGGTGTCCGCTTCAGAGATGCCGTCATTTGCGCCTGCAGCGCATCAAAGCCAGTCTGGAAAGAATCATAGTTTTTCGCATTCTCCGCCAGAAAATCCGCCGCCTCCCGAATCACCGTCAGGATCGTGCCCTCAGTGGGGGTGATGATAGAATGGTAAGCATCCTCTTTGGCGCAGGCAAAGGCCTCTGCCAGATCCCCAAAGGTCACTGTCTCCTTTTCCGCAAATCCCCGACTCAGGCCGTGAACAAACTGGGAGAAAATAACACCGGAGTTGCCCCGGGCAGACAGCAGCACCGCCCGGGAAAGGCTCTGCATATATTGTCCGACATGCGTCTGTGTCTCCGACACAGCCTGCAAACCGCCGCCAAAGGTCATCACCATGTTGGCGCCGGTATCCCCGTCAGGGACAGGAAAAACGTTCAGGTCGTTAATGGCCTCCATATTCTTTTTTAAGTTGCGGTAACCGCTTGTAAAAAGCTGATGCAGGCTGATGCCGTCTAATGTGTTTTGCATATTACTCGTTTCCTTCAATCGTTACCTCAGTGCCCAGGCAGAACGCAATGACTGTGCCGGGACCAACAGATGCGCCAACAATAGGGCCGATGGTGTTGGTATACACCTTTTTGAAGGGTGCTCTTTTCAGGATCTCTGCCTTTACCTGCTCCATCTCTTCCTCGCAGTCGGCATGAGAAATGAACAGCTCCTCATATACGCCGTTGGCAGCCTCTACAATGTGCTCGGCAATGCCGATCCGGGCATTGACTGCGCCCTTGGCTTTCTTATAGGCAAAGTTCTGACCCTTGATGTCAGAGATGATCAGGGGCTTTACGCCAAAGAGGTTTCCAAAGAAGGCCTTGGAGGCTTTTACGCGGCCGGCCCGGCGGAGATATTCCAAAGAGCCCACCGTACCGCACTGATTGACACAAAGCTTGATGCTTTCAATATAGGCTGCGGTATCCGCGGCACTGAGGCCCTCAGCCCGCTTCCGGGAGGCTTCCATAGCCAGGAAACCCTGACCCAAAGAGCTGATCAGAGAATCGATGCAGAAAATACCCGCCTCGGGATACTTTTCTTTCAGCTCCATGGCTACCAGACACGCCACATTGATGGAGGCTGACAGTGCGGAGGAGCAGGAAATATACACCACATCCTTACCGGCATCAATAGCCTTTTGGAAGGCTTCCAGATAAGTATCCTTAAGAACCTGGGTGGTGTAAACCCGGCAGCCGCCACGCATCAGGTCATAGTATTCCTTTACGCTGTGGGCTTCCCAGTCCAGAGAGGCTTTGAACTCCTCGCCGTTAATGATGTACTGCATAGGCACATATTCAATATTGAATTGCTGCCGCGTTTCCAAAGACAAATCGCTGGTGGAGTCGGTAATTACAACAAAATCTCTCATAACGAGCCTCCATTATTTTTGGTTAGCAATAATCTGATTCATGAGGGCCTGTTCCTGTTCCATATTCTCGCTGATCTCCTTACCTTCATAGAAAACCGCACACAGTCCGGGACCTATGGAAGCACCGCAGGACATACCCACATGATTTATCACGATCTCCCTGGGGGAGAATTCTTCCTTCACCCGCTGAGCCAAAGCCTGTGCCGCTTGCTCCCGGTTGGAATGCGCAACAAAGATGATTTGTTTCTCCGGGTCTGTAATGGTGCCGTGCATATATTCGATCACCGCATCAAAGGCCCGTTTTTTACCTTTGAATTTACCCAACACCTGTGACAAACCCTTGCGGTTAAAATCCGCCATGGCGTTAATACCCACGATCGTTCCGAAAAACGCCTTGAAGTTGGAGATGCGACCGGTTTTTACCAGGAAGAACATATCGTCCATGGAGCCCATCTGGTGGATGGTGTGCTTGATCTTCTCCAGATATTCTGCCGTCTCCTCCAGTGTTGCGCCTTCCTGCTGCTTTTGGCAGCCCTTGATTACCAGAAGAGAAAGGGCGGTGGAATACCGCAGAGAGTCCACCACAATGATCTTTCTTTCCGGGTATTTCTCCATCAGCTCTTCCGCCACTTTTTGGCAGACCTGATAGGTACCGGACAGTCCAGACGAAAGGGTAACCGCAAGGATATCCTTGCCCTCTTTCAGCTGTCGCTCATAAACCTCCAGAATATTTCCCCGTTGGGCACTGGCAGTCTTGTAAAGCATTTTTCTGCCGGACATGGAAGTATAGTAGGTTTCGGGATCCATCTGCTCCCAGTCCAGGTCAGCCGCAATCTCCCGACCATCCGGATAATAAAAGGCGCCTCTGACATAATCCGGAATATGAAAACGCTCCCGCAATTCCTTATTTAAATCCGAAGAGGAATCCGGAATAATTACAAATTTGTTCATCGCAATCTCCTTCTTTTCCAAAAGCTATAGAAATAGAATCTTATATTCTTGTCAATTGTACCATAGTGCCTGTCTTAAATCAACAAAATTTTCTTCTTTTCTACTTTTGGCAACAATTTATAATGCATTTTCTCTGTATCTGTGCTATACTGTATCAATAAAGGTTTTTTCGTAACATAAGGAGAGATATTATGGGTATTTTCGGATATTTGGCCATTTTGGCTGCGCTGCTTCTGGGCGGTTTGATTGCCATGCTGTGCTACACCTACCCCATTGCCAAGCGGGTATATCAGGATCAGCTGGTTCGTACTTCCCCGGAAAAATGGGGCAGAACCTGCTCGTTCCCGGATGATGCGGAGCAGGTGCAAATGTGGCACGACGGCATTGCCTGGATGGAACGCAACCGCCATCGCATAACCGAACTGCAAATCGAAAACGACGGTCTGCAGTTGTTTGGTGAGTATTTCGACTTTGGCGCTGACCGCTGCGTCATTATTCTGCCCGGTCGCTGTGAGAGTCTCATCTATTCTTATTATTTTGCGCCACCTTACGAAGAGGCCGGCTTCAATGTTTTAGTTGTGGATACCCGCTGCCACGGAAAAAGTGAAGGCACCTACAACACCATCGGTGTCAAGGAAAGTCAGGATATTCTGAAATGGGCCAAGGTGATGCACGAGCAATTTGGCAATCAAGAAATCTATTTCCACGGCATTTGCATCGGCACTTCCTCGGGTTTGTTCGCCCTTACCGCAAAAAACAGTCCGGACTACCTCCGGGGACTGGTAACAGAGGGCTGCTACATCTCCTTCTCAGAAACCTTTAAGCGGCACATGATGGCTCTGAACCGTCCTACCTTCCCTGTGCTGCAGCTGATTATGCTGCAGATCTATCGCCACACCGGCACCAATGTTTATAAGTGGAAGCCTATCCGTGCCATCCGCAAGCTGAAGCCTGACTGCCGGGTGTTGTTTTTGTACGGCGAAAAGGATATTTTCTCTATTCCCGAAAAGAGCCGTCAGCTTTTTGCCGCCTGCTCTTCTCAGGATAAGAAACTGGTTTGGTTCAGCAAGGGCGGTCACTCCCATCTTCGGATCAATAATACCGAACAGTACGATCAGACAATCATTGACTTCTTTGGGAAATAACGAATGGAACAAAAGAAATACGCTGTCTTCACCATGGATGTGGAGCGTTTTTCCGATACAGAATGTATTTACTCCTCCGGCATTCAGGTGAATGTTGACCTTATGGACGGTCTTGACGAATATCTGAGCATCCTGGACAAGTATCATATCAAAAGCACCCTGTTCACCGTGGGCGAACTGGCTCCCCGGATCGCAGACCGGCTTCGTTCCTACATTCACCGGGGGCACCAGATCGCTTTGCACAGCTACTCCCATGTCGCTCCCATCACGGTTCCTTTGGAGCAGTTCCGGGAGAAGATCCGCCACGCCAAGCAGCGGATGCAGGAGCTTTTGCATGTGGATGTTGTAGGCTTCCGCGCCCCTTGCTTCAGCATGGATAAAGATCACCTGAATGTGCTGAAAGAGCTGGGCTTTCTCTATGACTCCAGCTTTCTGGACTTTCAGCCTGCCAGACATACGGTGAAATGGGATCTGCAGAATTTCAAACAGCTTCGGGAAAACATTTTCCACCTCGATAATTTTTACGAATTCGGACTTTCCAGAGAAAAGGTTTTGGGACTGCCCTTCCCCATCTCCGGCGGCGGCTATGTTCGCCTGAGTAACTGGGGCTTTGTCAAGACACTGATCCAGCACTATATTCACCACAACGATTACTACGTGTTCTATTTGCATCCCTTTGAGCTGACGAAGCAGAAAATCCCCTTTTTGAAGGAGCTAAAGTCCTACGATAAATACTATATCAAGCAAGGCATTCAAACCTACAGCCGGCGCATTGAGCAGATTATACTGATGCTTCAAAAGAGCGGCTATGAGTTTGTTACCTTCGAACAACTGGTTCAGATCATGAACAAGGAAGCTTGCGCAACAGTTTGATAAAGAAAGGATGCTCTCTATGCGCCCAGCGAAAAAAGTAGAAGACTCCATAACGGAGCAGCAGTACCTGATCTGCCCTGCCCATATCAATCACTACGGCAGACTTTTCGGCGGTCAGCTGTTAAAATGGATCGATGAGCTGGCCGGCATCGTGGCCATCCGCCACTGTGGCGGTACTGTCACCACCGCCGCCATTGACAATCTTCAGTTTCAGGCCCCTGCCTACACCGGAGATATGATCGTGCTGCAGGGCCGGGTGACCTATGTAGGCAGAACCTCCATGGAGATCCGGGTGGATACCTACCGGGAAAGCTTAGACGGCACCCGGGAGCTGATCAATGTAGCCTATATAGACATGGTTTCCATCAACTGCAAGGGTCAGCCGGAGGAAGTTCCGGATCTGCTTTTGGAAACCGAGGCGCAGCGTCAGGAATACGAAGCTGCCAAAAAGCGCAAGCAGCTGCGAAAACAGCGGCGAAAAGAAGGATTTTAAATCATAACCACCGGCCGTGTGCATTTGTCAAGGAAAAGTAGACACTTAAAAACACCATAGTTTTAGAAGCCCAGTTCGGTCTTGTACTGAACTGGGCTTTTATAGCCCAAGGCGGCCGCAGGTCGCCTGTTATTGAAATA
>JAFQIL010000036.1 GCA_017397565.1 Oscillospiraceae bacterium
GCGATATGACTTGGGTTAAGTTCATGGGCTTCGACGAGAAGGGCCGCGCCAACTTCAGCCGCAAGGACGCTCTGAAGGAAATGGCCGAAAACGCCTGATAAAAAAGCATTGCCGCCGGTTGGCTGAGCCAACCGGCGGCGTTTTTTGGGATCTATAAGCAAGAAATTGCCATTTCTCGAGCTGATGAAAAAATCCTGCGTGCGTAGGGCGGGGTCATGACCCCGCCGACCAGGTTGCACTTTTCTCGCGGTTTCAGTCGTTTTTATCGTTATTTTTTTGCAAAAACAGGAACTTTTCGAAATCCTGAAAGTAATCGGCGGAGTCATGACTCCGCCCTACGAAGCCTTACGAAACTGCTCGACAAACGGAAATTTGAAAAACCGGGGATGGAAATCCATCCCCGGCAAATGTATTTTCCTGGCATCAGCCGCCCCAAGCGGGCATGTACCGGGTCACATCCATGTGGTCATAGCGCAGGATCCGGTAGATCTTATACCACTGTCCTTCGCCACTGTCCCAGTTTTCCAGTTCTTCCTTATGTCCAATCCGGCGCAGCATGCTCCAGCACAGACGGGCCGGGGCACGGCTGTAGGTGTCCCAGAAGCTGAGGCGCTCCGCGCCGCAGTGATACAGATCCAGTACCCGTCTTTTCAGCTCCTCGGGCATCATGATCCGGGGCAGCAAATCGAAAAACACGGTAACGCCGTATTCCCGCTCCAAGTCCATAAATTCCTTTATCCGTTGGGTTTGGCTCTCCGGGCCCTGGGGAACGCCCCGGGTATCCAGGGTGGTTGGCAGGAAATCAAAGTCCGTCTCCCGGCGGATCAGCGGCTCATTGCCGTTGATCACTGCCTGATGGTACTTGTTAAGATCAATATGCTTTCCGTCTGCTTGCCACATATCATCGGTGATCAGCTCCCGCAATCTCTGGGGATAGCTGATAATACCCTGGATAATACCTTCCCGAACCAACCGCTCCACATCGATGCCAATGTAACGGTTATCATAAAGACTGAACAGGCACCGCAGGTGCAGTCGCACCTTATCCTTGCCGCAGGTGTCATCCAAAGCCTTGCGCACCTTGCGGAAGAAGCCGGTGAGCAGCTCGCAGCGAAGCTCCATGACCCGGGGCTCATCCAAAGGCAGGGTCCTGGGATCTTCACCGTATTTTTCCGTAAAGGCATCTGTGAAGGGCTTTTCAAAGAGCAAATAGGGGATGCCCCGGGTAGCAATCAGCTCCACCGCGTCCACGCCCAGCTTCGCCATATCCAACAGGTGACCGATAATGTAATCCTGCACCTCAGGATACAGATAGGACATAGCGCTAATGGGATCGCCATCCCGGTCGATGCAGCGAAGATGCTGATGGCTCAGGAAGAACTGATTGTCAAAATAGCATTGATCAAAGGGGAATTCCATACCCCAGGCACCCATACGCAGAGAGCTGCAGATCTTCAGGCCCTTGCTATGACCGTAATCCACCACTTCTTTCAGCATAGGCAGGGTATAGGATTCGTTAAAGAGCCGCTGTACCCGCTGGTCTACCTCCCGGGCGAAAGCAAAGTCTTCCCAGGATTCTGTGGGGACATCGCCGTCGAAGATGCGGATATTCTCAAAGGAAAACCACTCTGCGTCGGACTGGTCATAATCGTCAATAACGCTGTGCCACTCTTCTTTATCCCGGAAGCCGTGGGCGCAGATCATGCCGTGCATATCATTGGTGGCATAGATCCGCTTTGTGTCGGTGCGGGCTTGGTCCTTTTGGAAGGCCGCGACCTCAGCTTCGTCCATGGGGACAAACCGCAGCCATGCCACCACTGCGTCCAACGCCTTTCCTTCCGGATATTTATGGATCACAATGTCCTGCCCGGTCATATCCGCGCAGCGCCAAAAGGCTTCCTGAACCTGCTGACGGGCAAAATAGGGCTGGGCCTGATGGGAAAACTGGGTGCTGATCTGATCCTTCGTCATCTTCAGATTCAGTACACTGCGGTTTCCCGAAGACCAGCAGGCCGGAATGCCCACATAGACCCGATACCAGCCGGTCAGCTGGGGAGACAGGCGCACATCCTCCGGAAAGCTGTTGCTGAGAGCTGCCAGCAGCGTGCCTTTGATCTCAGCGGTTTCATAGGAAACGGCATTCCATTTACCCCGTGCGTGGACGGGAGAAATGTTTGCCTGGGGCTGACACAGCCCACCAAGGTCACTGAAAATAACTTCTTTGCGATTATCCATGGATATCCCTCCTGTTACTTTTCTGCTTCTTGGGTAAGCTTTTATTAACATATCATAAACAAGGAATATTGCAAGAGAAATTCTTCCAATATTCCGGTAAACTTCCACAAAAAAGTTTATTTGTGTAAAAATTTTATATAATTTGGTACATTTTTATAACATTCTCCCATTTAGGCCGTCTTTCTCACAGAATTTTTGTGAACTTTGAGAAGGGAGATTTTATTGACATAAAAAGACCTGTCCGAGTATAATATAGTAAACTAACAGTATTATTTTTGGAGGATTTAAACCTTTGAAAACTTTGGATTTATTTGATCTGACACATACAAAAGCTGCCGCTTTTCTGTCTGGCTTTTCCTATCCCTGGGAAGCTCTTTCCGGGATTCAGAATTTCATTTTGGAGCTGGGTTCTACGCTGGGAGAGGACTATGCGGAAATTTCCCCTCAGGTTTGGGTGCATCGCACCGCAAAAATCGCGCCTACAGCCTATTTGGGCGCGCCCTGTATCATTGGCCAAAACACTGAGGTGCGCCACGGTGCCTTTATTCGGGGCAGCGCCTTGGTCGGTGACGGCTGTGTGGTGGGAAACTCTGTGGAATTAAAAAATGTGATCTTGTTCGACGGTGTCCAGGTTCCCCACTACAATTATGTGGGTGACAGCATTTTGGGCTACAAGGCCCATATGGGTGCCGGCAGCATCACCTCCAACGTCAAATCCGACAAGACCTTGGTAACCGTTAAAAACGGCAGGGAAGGCCTGCCTACCGGGCGGAAAAAGGTGGGGGCCATGCTGGGGGATCTCGTGGAGGTTGGCTGTAACAGCGTCCTCAATCCCGGTACGGTGATCGGTCGGGGCAGCCAGGTTTATCCCTTAAGCTGCGTCCGGGGCGTGATCCCGGAAAACTGCATCGTCAAAACCGGCGGCATTATTGTAAAAAAGGAGCAACGGTAATGGGTAAGTATTTTGGAACCGACGGCTTCCGGGGAGAAGCCAATGTGAATCTGACTGCCGACCACGCCTACAAGGTAGGTCGGTTTTTAGGCTGGTATTACAACCAAATGAAACACATGAACGGGGAGGATGAGCCTGCCCGGATCGTTATCGGTAAAGACACCCGGCGCTCCAGCTATATGTTTGAGTATAGCCTGGTTGGCGGCTTGGTCGCCAGCGGCGCGGATGCTTATCTGCTCCACGTCACCACCACCCCGTCAGTAGCCTATGTTGTCCGGACGGAGGGCTTTGACTGCGGTATCATGATCTCCGCCAGCCACAATCCTTATTACGATAACGGCATCAAGCTGATCAACAGCGCCGGAGAAAAGATGGAGGAAAGCACCATTTCTCTGATTGAGGCCTATCTGGACGGCAATCTGGATGTCTTTGGTCGCCAGTGGGAAGAGCTGCCTTTGGCCAAGCGGGATCACATTGGCAGGACTGTTGACCACATTGCCGGCAGAAACCGGTATATCGGATACCTGATCTCTTTGGGTATGTACTCCTTCAAAGGCAAGAAGGTGGGCCTTGACTGCGCCAACGGCAGTGCCTGGAATGTGGCAAAGTCTGTTTTTGACGCCTTGGGTGCCAAAACTTATGTCATTAACGCGGATCCTGACGGCTATAATATCAACACCAATGCAGGCTCCACCCACATTGAGGTGCTGCAGAAATTCGTGTTGGACAACGGACTGGATGTAGGCTTTGCCTATGACGGTGACGCAGACCGTTGCCTGTGTGTGGACGAAAAGGGCAACATTATCAGCGGTGACCATATTCTGTATATCTACGGCAAGTATATGAAGGAACGGGGAAAGCTCCTGCATAACACCGTGGTTACCACAGTCATGTCCAACTTCGGTTTATACAAGGCCTTTGACGAGCTGGGCATCGACTATGTCAAAACCGCGGTGGGCGACAAGTATGTTTATGAGTATATGACCCATAACGGCTGCCGTTTGGGCGGCGAACAAAGCGGGCATATCATTTTCTCCAAATACGCCTCTACCGGTGACGGTATTCTCACCTCTCTGAAGCTGATGGAGGTGATGCTGGCTAAGAAGACCACCATGAGTCAGCTTGCCCAGGGCCTGTCCGTTTACCCCCAGGTGCTAAAAAACGTCCGGGTGACAGATAAATCCGTTGCCCAGGCGGATGAGGATGTTCAGGCCGCTGTAGCAGAGGTGGCTCAAAAGCTGGGCAACACCGGTCGCATTCTGGTGCGGGAATCCGGCACAGAACCGGTGATCCGGGTGATGGTGGAGGCAGAATCGGAAGAAATCTGCCAAAAATATGTAGATCATGTGGTAAGTACCATTCACCGCAAGGGTCATGCAGTATAATCTGCAACCTTTCTTCTTAGAAAAGCAGGCACAAAGCCTGCTTTTCTTGGCTTCTGCCAATTCCCGTTTGTCGAGCAGTTGCGATAGCGGTACCACCTGTCTAAAACGCTGTCATTGCGAGACCCCAACGGGGTCGTGGTGACCGAAGGGAATGCCCGTGGTGCAATCTCCCGGAACCAAGTATGTTCTTAGGAAAGGTTGTAAAGATAAGTCAAATCAGGCGATTATCCCTATATAACCTTAGGAAAAAGTCGGTAGTTTATACCGGGAGATTGCCACGGGCCTGGCGGCCCTCGCAATGACAGTTCTATCGGTTCGTAGTGGCACATTGATGAGGCAACTCCTCGAGAAATGGCAATTTTACTGATTTCGGCGGAAATGATGCCTAAAAATCGCCCGGTCCGTTTGTTCAATATAGAGAATTTTCAGGAATCGGCAATTTTCTCTTGCGATTTGATTTTTATAGCGGTATACTGGAAGCATGGAACGATTGGAATCGTTTCCAAATAAGCAAAAGCTGAATAATAGGAAAAACAGGAGGAAAAAATCATGAAAAAGCTGCTTGCATTGCTGCTGGTTCTGGTTCTGGCACTGGGTATGGTTGCCTGCTCCGGCGGCGAAGAAAAGGGTTCTGTCTATTGGCTGAACTTCAAGCCCGAAGCTAAGGAGGCTCTGGAGTCTCTGGCTAAGACTTACACCCAGCAGACCGGCGTAGAAGTGAAGATCGTCACTGCTGCTTCCGGCCAGTACGAATCCACCCTGACTGCTGAAATGGACAAGGGCAAGGACGCCCCCACTCTGTTCGTGGTTGGCAACGCCGCCGCTGTTAACACCTGGGGCGACTACTGCTACAATCTGAAGGACACCGCCATTGCTAAGGAACTGAGCACCGATGCTTACAACCTGTACGACGCTAACGGCAAGCTGTGCTCCATCGGCTACTGCTACGAGTGCTTCGGCATCATCGTTAACAAGAAGCTGCTGAAGGAAGCCGGCTACGAACTGAGCGACATTAAAGACTTTGCTTCCCTGAAGCAGGTCGCAGAAGACATCCACGCCAACGCTGGCAAGCTGGGCTTTGATGCCTTCACCTCCTCCGGCATGGACGACAGCTCCTCCTGGAGATTCTCCGGCCACTTGGCCAACGTTGCTCTGTACTACGAATCCGTAGATGACAAGTGGACCGAGTGCCCCGCTACCATCAAGGGTACCTACCTGGACAACTTCAAGAACCTGTGGGATCTGTACATCAACAACTCCGCTTACGCTCCCGACACTCTGGCTACCGGCGGCTATGACGCAGGCGCAGAATTCAAGAAGGGCGAGGCTGTGTTCTATCAGAACGGTTCCTGGGAATACGCTGGTCTGATCGAGGCCGGTATGAAGGCTGAAGACCTGGCTATGATCCCCTTCTACAGCGGTGTGGAAGGCGAAGAGAAGGCCGGCCTGAACTGCGGCACCGAGAACTGCTGGGCTGTTAACGCCAAGGCTTCCGAGGCCGACATCAAGGCTACCATCGACTTCATGACCTGGATGGTCACCAGCGCTGAGGGCACTAAGGTGATGGCTGAGCAGTTTGGCCCCATCCCCTACAAGAAGGCCGCTACCCCCGACAACGTCTTCTTTGCTGACGCTCTGAAGTACACTGCCGACGGCTGCTACACCATGACTTGGGCATTCAACTACACTCCCAACGTCAACGAGTGGCGCGCTGGCCTGGTTAGCGCTATGAACCAGTACAATGCCGGCACCGGCACTTGGGACGATGTGGTTACCGCATTCGTTCAGGGCTGGGCTCAGCAGTACAACAACGCTAAGGGCTAATTCTTAAATTCCCTGCCTGGGGCGGGCGCTCTGCGCCCGCCCCTTTTGAAAATCACAGCTAACGCCGCAGGAGGCGGGCGCTGTGCCCCTGATTTTAACCCCCATCAATCACGAGAGGAAGTGCAGTATGAAACATAAGCCCAGTGCCGGTGCTGTGGGCAGTGACCTGATCCGCAAGCCTATCCGGCGAATGTCTCCCATTTTTATGGGTCCCATGGTCATCGCCTTTATCATCGGCTTTGTATGGCCCTTTGCCCACGGTCTTTACCTGTCTTTTTGTAAATTCCGCACCACCAGTGATGCCACCTTTATCGGTTTTGGCAACTATCTGAAGGCCCTGCAGGATCCCACTTTCCTGCACGCATTCTGGTATACCGCACTGTTTGCTGTGGTATCTCTGCTGCTGATCAACATTTTGGCCTTTGCCGTAGCTTATGCTCTGACCCAAAAGCTGAAAGGCACCAATTTGTTCCGCACGGTATTCTTTATGCCCAACCTCATTGGCGGCATCGTGCTGGGCTATATTTGGTCCATGATTTTTGACGGTATTTTGAGCAAATTCGGCACTTCCATCCTTTTGGAAAGCCAGTACGGCTTCTGGGGACTGATCATTTTGATGTGCTGGCAGCAGGTTGGTTACATGATGATCATCTATATTGCCGGCTTGCAGGCTGTTCCCGGGGATATGCTGGAGGCCGCGAACATTGACGGAGCCAGCCGCTGGCAAACCCTGTGGCGTGTCACCATTCCCAACATCATGCCCTCCATCACCATTTGCATGTTCCTGTCTCTGACCAACGGCTTTAAGCTCTTTGACCAAAACCTGGCTCTGACTGCCGGCCAACCCTTTGTTTTCCAACCGGATGGCTCTGTCGTGAAAAAGACCGAAATGCTGGCATTAAACATTTACAATACATTTTACGGTCAAAACACCTCTGCCCGTGGTGTAGCTCAGGCCAAAGCCGTCCTTTTCTTCATTCTGGTTGCCACCATGGGCATTGTCCAGCTGCGCAGCACCCGTCGTAAGGAGGTACAGCAATAATGAAAAAGAAAAGATCAATCGGCCGCAGCACCCTTACATTCCTGCTGATCATCATCTGTATTATTTATGTGATGCCTATTGTTATGGTGGTGTTTAACTCCTTTAAGGAAAACTCCTCCGTCAAAACCGAAACCTTTATGCCTCCCACAGCGGAAACCTTTGTGGGCTGGGACAACTTTGTCACCGGCATTACTTTGGGCGGCTCTTTCTGGGAATCCGTATTCTTCAGTGTATTTATCACGGTTGTTTCCGTTGCGCTGATCCTGCTATGCACCTCCATGGCCGCTTGGTATATCTCCCGGGTGGACAGCAAGCTTTGCCGGATCATTTACTATCTGTTTGTGTTTTCAATGGTAGTTCCTTTCCAAATGGTCATGTTTACCTTGACAAAGACCGCCCACACCTTGTCTTTGGACACCCCCTGGACCATTCCCATCATTTATCTGGGCTTTGGCGCCGGTCTTGCCTCTTTCATGTTCGTGGGCTTTGTCAAGAGCATCCCTCTGGAAATCGAAGAAGCTGCCGTCATTGACGGCTGCGGTCCGCTGCGCACCTACTTTATGATCGTTGCGCCTATGCTGAAGCCGACCATGATCTCTGTTGGCATTTTGGAGCTTATGTGGGTCTGGAATGACTATCTGCTGCCGTACCTGGTTTTGGACCGGACCGAGTATATGACCATTCCCATTCACATTCAGTATCTGAAGGGCAGCTATGGCACAGTAGACTTAGGTGCTACCATGGCACTGATTCTTCTAAGCATTATTCCCGTTATCATCTTCTACCTGCTGTGTCAGAAGCACATCATCAAGGGTGTTGCAGCCGGTGCAGTGAAGGGCTAATCTGTAACACAAGGAGACACGCCTTTGACCATTAAAGATCTTGCCAAAAAAACCGGCTATGCCGTTGGCACTGTTTCCCGGGCACTGAACAACCATCCCAACGTCAGCCCAACAGCCCGGGAGACCATTCTCCGGGTCGCAAAAGAAAGCGGCTTTGAACTGAATATCAATGCCAAGCAGTTGAAGCAGCAGCGCACTACCACGATTTTGGCGGTGGTTAAAGGCATCGGTAACGAGCTTTTCGCCCAAATCGTGGAGCAGCTGCAGGCCCTTTTGGCCCAATCGCCATACCATTTGGCGGTGGACTATCTGGACGAGGATAAAAACGAAGTCCATCGGGCGATTCAGCTTTGTCGGGAGAAGAAGCCTATTGGTCTTCTGTTTTTGGGCGGAAACCGGCAGTTTTTTGCCGAGGATTTTTCCAAGATCGACATTCCCTGCGTACTGGTTACCAACGAAGCCTCGGGACTTCCTTTCCCCAACCTGTCCAGTGTTTCCATGGATGACCGGAAGGCTGCGTACGCAGCCGCGGAGATCCTGATCCGCCGGGGACACCGCAAAATCGCCATGATCGGCGGTTTTCGGGAGGTTTCCGTTACCAGCCGTCTGCGCTATGAAGGCTTCCGGCAGGCACTGGAGGATCATCAGATTCCCTTTGATCCCCAGCAGGACTACCAAGGTGTTCGCTTCTCCTATCAGGACGGCTACCGGGCAACCATGGCTCTTTTGGATGCCGGCCGGCAGTTTACCGCTATTTTTGCCGCGGCGGATGTCATGGCTATCGGTGCCATCCGGGCACTGCGGGAAAGGGGGCTGCACGTTCCCCGGGATGTTTCTGTTGTCGGCGTCGACGGTCTTCCTTTGGGCGATTATCTGGTGCCCCGGTTATCCACCATTCAGCAGCCTATCCAGGAAATCGCGCAGCGCAGCATCGCAATCCTTTGCAGCTGCATAGAGCTGCAGGCCCCGGCCTGTCATGAGATTCTCCCCTTCGGAGAAAAAGAAAGCGAAAGTATTTGCAACATCTGAGAAAGAACGAGGCGAGCAACCATGCGCGAAAGCGGCATATTGATGCACATTACATCCCTGCCCGGTCCATACGGCATTGGCACCATGGGTGCCGGTGCCTTTCGGTTTCTGGACTTTTTAAAGCAGGCAGGACAAGGCTACTGGCAGATCCTGCCCCTGTCTCCCACCGGTTTTGGCGACTCTCCCTATCAGGCATTTTCTACCCATGCCGGAAACCATTATCTCATCGATTTGGACATTTTCGTGCAGGAGGGCCTGCTGCGGCAGGAGGAACTGGCTTCTGTTTCCTGGGGTGAAGACCCCGGACGAGTGGATTTCGGCAAGCAGTATGCAGAACGCACCCGGATCTTGAAGCTGGCACAAAGCCGTTTTCAGCCGGATGACGCATATCAGCAGTTTCTGGAGGAAAACAGTCACTGGCTGGAGGATTACTGCCTGTTTATGGCCATTAAGAACCATTTAGGCGGTTGCGTTTGGACACAGTGGCCCGATGAGATGAAGTTCCGGAACCCGGAAGCTTTGGCTGCGCTGAAAACCAAGCTGTCTGAGGACATTTCCCTTCATAGCTTTGCCCAGTACCAGTTTGACCGGCAATGGAAGGCTCTGCGGCAGTATGCAGGCAGTTTGGGTATTCGCATTATCGGCGACGTCCCCATCTATGTGCCTTTGGACAGTGCGGATGTTTGGGCAGAACCGGAGCTGTTTCAGTTAGACGATAGCCGCAACCCAAGAAAGGTTGCCGGATGTCCTCCTGATGCCTTTGCCGCAGATGGCCAGCTTTGGGGAAATCCTCTGTACGATTGGAAGAAGATGGCGGACACCGGGTATGTCTGGTGGATCGACCGTCTCGGCGCTGCCGCCAAAATGTACGATGTGATCCGGTTCGACCATTTCCGCGGCTTCGAAAGCTATTGGTCCGTTCCCGCAGGAGATCCCACCGCCAGAAACGGACACTGGGAGCCCGGTCCGGGGCTGGACTTCATTCAGGCTATCCAAAAGGCGCTTCCTGATTTGGATTTCATTGCGGAGGATCTGGGTTTCATCACCCCGGAGGTTCGCAAGCTTCAGGAGGATTCCGGCTATCCCGGCATGAAGGTGCTGGAATTTGCCTTCGATTCCCGGGAGGAAAGCGATTATTTGCCCCACCTTTACCCCGTAAACTCCGTTTGCTACACAGGCACCCACGACAACGAGCCCTTGGCCCAGTGGTTTGAAACCGCATCTGCCCAGGATATCGCCTTTGCCAAGGCTTATTTGGGGCTGAATGAGGAAGAAGGGTTTATTTGGGGCATGATTCGAGGTACCATGGGCTCTGTTTCCCGGCTGTGCGTGATCCAAATGCAGGATTATTTAGGGCTGGGAAGGGAAGCAAGAATGAATTTCCCCGGAACATTGTCTGCGGACAACTGGACCTGGCGAGCACTCCCCGGCTTTGATTCCGACGACCTTGCCAAGCGCATCTACGCCGTGACCAAGCGATACGGCCGCATCAATTAAAATCTTTGAGCAGGCACGCAACGTGCCTGCTCTTTTTTCATAACCCCAAAGGATTCCCTTTCGCTCAAATTCCCGTTTATCGGGCAGTTTTGTTAGACATCGTAGGGGCGAGCAGAAGGTGAATTGCCCCAACGGGGCAAGAGAAGCCACCCTGGGGTGTCGCTCGTCCGCGTGATTTTGTTTCACAAAATCACATCGCCGTAAGGCGATAACCGATTGTTTTCCTGCGGAA
>JAFQIL010000037.1 GCA_017397565.1 Oscillospiraceae bacterium
AAGCAGTGGATTCGAGAAAGTTCAAATATCGTGGCTTTTACAGGAGCTGGTGTAAGCACAGAATCAGGCATCAAAGATTTTCGAAGTCCAGACGGGTTATATAATGAAAAAGGGTGGACTAACAAACAAGGCTCTACAGAGTCCGGCATCCCGGATTTTCGCAGCGTAGACGGTTTGTACAGCCAAAAATTCGATTATCCCCCGGAAACCATCATCAGCCATAGCTTTTTTCTCCGGGATCCGGAATATTTCTTCCGCTTCTACCGGGAAAAGATGCTGCCCCTTGGCTTTGAACCCAACATCACCCACAAGGTTTTGGCCCGGTGGGAACAGGAAGGAAAACTTTCCGCGGTGGTGACCCAAAACATTGACGGACTTCACCAAAAAGCCGGGTCTCATCGGGTCTGTGAGCTTCACGGCTCGGTTCTTCGCAACTATTGCATCCGTTGCGGTAAGGCACACAGTGCAGAATTTATCAAGTCTTCCGTTGGCGTTCCCACCTGTGACTGCGGCGGTATTGTCAAGCCGGATGTGGTGCTCTATGAGGAATCGTTGGATGGTAATACCTTGGAAAAAAGTATCGTCGCCATTCAAAATGCGGATCTTTTGATCGTAGCCGGCACCAGCTTGACTGTGTATCCTGCCGCCGGACTGATTAATTACTACCGTGGAAACCGTTTGGTGCTGATCAATCGGGACGAAACCCCCTACGATAATCAGGCGAATTTGGTGTTGCATCAAAATTTGGGCGAGGTTTTTGAAGCCCTTTCCTATGTGTAAAT
This sequence comes from Oscillospiraceae bacterium, assembly GCA_017397565.1. Classification (GTDB taxonomy): domain Bacteria; phylum Bacillota; class Clostridia; order Oscillospirales; family Oscillospiraceae; genus Faecousia. The sequence goes on from JAFQIL010000037.1 coordinate 783, forward strand.
GTTGCTTACCCCAAAATGGATTGAGCAATATTTACATAGCATTGAGCAATATTTACATAGCAATGACAGACGGGGCAGATTATAATAAACCAAAAGAAACCTGAAAGGGAGCATACGCATGAAGAGCATTTTGATGGGTGGTGCCAGTGTGCCCTTTGTATACCCGGCAGAGCGGCTGGCAGTATTACAAAAAGAGGCCGGTTTGTTGCCTGGGGTTTTGACCAAAGAGCAGATTCTGGAAAATCCTGCGATGACAGCCGATGCTGTGTGCATTTTCTCCACCTGGGGAATGCCGAAATTTACAGAGGAAGAGATTCGTTTGTGCTTTCCGAAGCTGAAGGCGATTTTCTATGCTGCCGGTACGGTTCAGGCCTTTGCCTGGGAGTTTTTGAATTGCGGTGTGCAGATCTTTTCTGCCTGGGCAGCCAATGCGGTGCCGGTGGCGGAGTATACCGTTGCCCAGATCATCCTTGCCAATAAAGGCTTTTTCCAGGCTTGCCGTCGGGAGAAAGACCCCGAAAGCCGCCGGGGTGCCAAGCTGTACCACGGTAGCTTTCCCGGTAACTATGGCTGTAAGGTCGGCCTCATTGGTGCCGGTATGATCGGCAAACTGGTGCTGGAAATGCTGAAGCCCTACCGGTTGGATGTCTATATCAGTTCTACTTCCATGACCGAGGAACAGGCAGCGGTCTATGGAGCGAAAAAAGCTACCACCCGGGAAATCTTTGCCAACTGTCAGACGATTTCCAATCATGTGGCAGACCTGCCGGCCACAAAAGGGATGTTCGGCAAGGAACTGTTTTCCTTAATGAAACCCAATGCCACCTTTATCAATACCGGGCGGGGCGCGCAGGTTGTGGAAGAAGACCTCATTGCAGTGCTGAAAGAGAATCCGGATATGACAGCTATCCTGGATGTGACCTTCCCGGAGCCTCCGGTGGCGGGGAGTGACCTTTATACGCTGCCCAATGTATTTCTGACACCCCATATTGCCGGATCTTCCGGTGATGAGCGGCAGCGCATGAGCGCCTATATGGAAGATGAGTTCTACCGTTGGCGGGCAGGACAGCCTTGTAAGTGGGAAGTTACGGAAAAAATGCTGGAAACTATGGCATAACAGGAGGAGCACAATGTTTCATACAGGCTTAGTGTCCATTTCCTTCCGGGGAAATACCGCAGAAGAATTGATTCAAGCAGCCAAAGAGACAGGCATCACCGCCATTGAATGGGGAAGTGATGTCCATGTCCCGGCTGGCGATGTTCAGCGTGCAGCCCAGGTGAAGGCTTTGTGCGAAAAAGCCCGAATCGCAATTCCCGAATACGGCTCTTATTACTATTTGGCAGAAGCACCGGAAACTTTCCAGGGAGTTCTTGCCTGCGCCAAAGCACTGGGAACAAATAAAATCCGGATTTGGGGCGGCAAAAAAAGCAGCGACACCCTCCGGTCAGCGGATTATGCCGCTTTGGTGGAGGATGCCCGTCGGATCTGCGATCTGGCACCGGATATGACCCTTTGCCTGGAGTGCCACAAGAACTCCGTTACTGACGAATATCACACCACCCTTCGCTTTTTGCAGGATGTGGACAGAAAGAATCTGAAAATGTTTTGGCAGCCCCATCAGTTCCGGGATTTCGGCTATAACCTGGATGCTTTGAAGGCGCTGCTTCCTTATGTGGAAAGTGTTCATGTGTTTTCCTGGGATCGGGAACAGAAATTCCCCCTGGCAGCCATGGAAGGAGACTGGAAGCAATATCTGACCCTCCTGAAAGCTGCCGGCGTGGAAAACTATATGCTGGAATTCATGCATAACAATTCCCTGGATTCCCTGGGAGAAACCACAAAAACCTTAAAAAGCTGGCTGTAAGGAGAATGGCTATGGAAAGAAGAAATATCGACGCATTGATTCAGCAGATCCGGGCCTGTGTGGATCGTCATAATTTAGGCGCGCCCGGCGTATACACCCGCAATACCCTTGGCCCTCGTGCAGATGGTAAAATCAATGAGTATGGTGTGGCGGATGCTGCCAACATTCTCTATACCATCAATGATTTTGCCCAGGCCCAGGAAGACCGGGAGCATTGGATCAAAGTCCTCCGGGAACTGCAGGATCCCGAAACCGGTATGTACAAAGAGGCCACCCACCATACCATTCACACCACCGCCCATTGCCTGGCGGCTTTGGAGCTGTTTGATGCCAAGGCTCTGTATCCATGCACTTACTTAAATGACTGCCTGACCAAAGAGGGCCTTTACAGCAAGCTGGAAAATGAAATCTGTTGGGACAAAGAACCCTGGCGGGATTCCCATATCGGTGCCGGTGTCTTTGTGGCACTGACCATGACCGATGCGGTGGATCTGCAGTGGAAGGATTGGTATTTTGATTGGTTCTGGAATCATACCTCTCCTGTCAATGGTTTTGCCTTTGCCGGCAAGGAAATGCAGGCAAAGTTCCACCATTATATGGGCGGCGGCTTCCATTACCTGTTTAATCATGAGGCAGAGCACCGTCCTTTGCGGCATCCGGAGGCGATCATTGATAGCTGCCTGCCGCATCTGAAAAATCCGGAAGCTTATGAAGAAGGCAAGGTTTTTGCCAAAACCGTTTGCTTTATTGATGTTGATCTGGTGTATGCCGTGACCAGAGCCATGCGTCAAACACCCCATCGGTTCTATGAAGCCAAGGAAGCCTTAGAGATCTATGCCGATAAGTATCTGGACATGATGTTCAGCCTGGATTATGAGAATAATGTGAGATTCAATGATCTTCACAGCCTCTTTGGGGCAACTTGCTGCCTGGCAGAGCTGCAATCGGCCCTTCCCGGTAAGATCATCACCTCCAAGCCTTTGCGCCTGGTGCTGGACCGCAGACCCTTTATCTAAACAAAACCCCGGAGCATTGCTCCGGGGTTCTTATCGCTTATTCCAAAATCATTTTACCGAAATCCTTGGGGGTGTGATAGTCGGGATTTTCGGTGGTGACAAAGTTCCAGGTGAGGTAGTGAGGCTGCACCGTCAGATCGCCGCACTTATAGCAGTTGGCGCGGATGATCCGACCTGAGGTCAGATGAAAATCGGGGTTCAGCAGCTGCAGGAAGTTTACAGGGATCTTATAGTAATGCTCCCAACCATCGTCGGTTCTGGAAGACCGCAGCTGGAATGTACCTACGGGATCGGGGGCTAAGCGGATGGTGTTGTGCCGATGGGTGCACAGGCTTGCGTGCATGCAGCCGTTGGGGTTGATCTCCAGGTTGACATACCGGGTTCCGTCTTCATCAATGCTGAAGAAGAACTCCATGCAGCTGTCCTCGCAGACCCGGGACAGGGGAGCGGTGTACTCTGCCCGGATGTTGGCCTCTACACATCTTTGGTGGACATAGATGCCGGTTTCATCGTAGCAGATCTGCTGATTCATGCGGATGCCCACATCGGGAAGCCACATAATGTTGCCAACCTCCAAAGTAGGTACTTCTGCCCAGTTTGGCTCGCCGTTGACACGCTTGATGATATATTCGTTCACGGAAATCATTCCTTTCTGTATTGGTTAGCTATATTGTACCAAAGGTTCCAAAGACTGTCAATGTGGCTGCGGGATTCTGCGGTTGACTTTTCTTTTCAGGAGAGTAAAATGATAGCCGTAAGGAGTGAGAAGCTTGGAGAAAAAGCGGTCAACCTTGCTGGAGGGTTCTGTTTGGAAGGGTATAGTGCTGTTTGCCATACCGATTTTTTTAGGAAATCTCTTTCAGCAGTTTTATAATACCTTTGATTCCTGGTGTGTAGGCAATTTCATCGGAGAGGATGCTCTGGCGGCAGTCAGCTCCTCCGGCTCGCTGATTTTTATGATGGTGGGCTTTTTCAACGGTGTGGCCATGGGCGCGGGGGTGATCATAGCCAGATATTTCGGTGCCGGAGACACGGATTCTTTGAAAAAAGCCATCCATACCGATGTGGCCCTTGGCTTGGTGACAGGCGGATTGCTGACGTTTTTGGGTGTGGTACTTACGCCTATGATATTGGGCTGGATGGGAACGCCGGAGGAGGTTATGCCCCAGTCGGTGTCCTATTTCCGCTATTATTTCTGTGGCGCGATCTTTACGGTGCTGTATAACATTTTTGTGGGCATTCTTCACGCATTGGGAGATAGTCGTACACCTCTTTACTATCTGATTCTGGCATCCTTTGTCAATGTGGTGCTGGATCTGCTGTTTGTGGCGGTGCTGGGCTGGGGCGTTGGTTCTGCAGCCATCGCAACCACCATATCTCAAGGCCTGAGCGCGGTGCTTTGCTGCATCCGTCTGATGCGCCTGAAAACGGATTACCGACTGAAAGTAAAAGAAATCCGCTTCCACAGAAAGAGTCTTCGACAGATTATTCAATACGGTCTGCCTGCCGGTGTTCAGAACTCTGTCATCGCTTTTGCCAATGTGGTGGTGCAGACCAATATCAACAGCTTCGGCAAGGCCGCCATGGCCGGCTGCGGCTCTTATTCCAAGATCGAAGGCTTTGCTTTTCTGCCCATAACCTGCTTCACCCAGGCACTGGCAACTTTTGTTGGACAGAACTTGGGCGCGGGGAACATAAAGCGGGTGAAAAAGGGCGTGGGATTCGGTATTTTGTGCCCTGCTATCATCGCTGAGCTGATCGGTGTGACCTTGTGGCTTTTGGCACCGAAGCTGATCGGCGTTTTCAATGACGATCCTTTGGTGGTGGATTTCGGCACTCGGCATATGCGAACCATCGCACCCTTTTATTTCTTGCTGGCTGCGACCCATTGCATCTCCAGTGTCCTCCGTGGCGCAGGAAAGACAACCCTGCCTATGGTTACTATGCTGGCTGTGTGGTGCATTTTCCGAGTCAGCTATATTACTGTGGCAATCCGGTATATTAACCGGTTGGAAACGGTCTCCTGGGCCTATCCCATCACATGGACCATCAGTTCCGTCATTTTGCTGATCTGCTTCTTTAAATCCGATTGGCTGCACCATTTCCGGCGCCAGGAAGAAAAACAAAAGGCATAAAGCAGCACCCTCTTAGCTCAAAAAGCCAAGAGGGTGCAATTTTTACAGTTGTACAAATCGGGGCGGATGTCCCATGGCGGGAATGATGACTTCCAGAAGATCTTTCGTTCGCAGCCGCAAACTTGCTGTATTGATGCAGGGGTGGCAGCCGATATATTCCCCCTGCAGCAGCTCCTCGTCGATCAGCAGCTGGACCTTGTTTTCTTTATCGTTCATCAGACCCAGCACGCTTAAGGAGCCGGGGGTGATGTCCAAAAACTGCTCCATGTATTCTCCCGCGGCAAAGGATAGCCGGGAAGAGCCGATCTGCTTGGAAAGCACGCTGGTTTTGAAAACCTTGTCTCCGGGAATCATGAGCAGGTAAAAGTGCGTGCATTGCCGGTTGCACAGCAGCAGATTCTTGCAGATGGTAGCGCCCAAGGCTTCATCCACGGCGGCGCAGGCCTCCATGGTCATGGCAGCATCGTGGTCAATCCGGTGGTAGGAAACCCCCAGGGTATCCAGCAGATCGTAGACCCGTACCTCTTTTTCCAAACGACCTGCCAAGTTTGCAGGTCTGCCTTGCAGTAATTCCATTGTATCCTCCAACTTAGGAATTCATTTTTTCCCGGCACAGCTTATCTGCCCTGCAGAACAGGATAAAGCCGATGACAAACAGGATCACCAGAGCGCCTACCGCAATATTCTCATGCTGCAGTGTAAGACCAAACAGGCTGATGTTCAGGCCGATGGTCAGCTGACTGATCCGGGCCATGAGGAACATACCCAAGAAGGATGCACCCTTGCCGCAGATGTCCATGAGACCAAAATATTCGCCGCTTTGCTCCTGAGGAATGATCTTGCCCAGGTACGAACGGCTGAGGGCCTGGATCGCGCCCTGGAACATACCCACCAGAACCGCCAGCACCCAGAATTGCCACTGCACCATCAGGAACATGGCAAAAAGCGTAATGCCGGTGTAGCAGAGGATGCAGATCTTGATCAGCTTGCCGGAATCCACCTTGGCAGCCAGTCTGCCGAATAAAATGGCGAAGGGGAAGGCGACGATCTGCGTCACCAGCAGCGCCAGCAGCAGACCTGTGGTGTCCAGTCCCAAAGCCTCACCGTAGGCGGTAGCCATATCAATGATGGTGTAAACGCCGTTGATGAAGAAGAAAAATGCAAGAAGATACAGGAAAATGTGCTTTTCTTTTCTGGCGCTGCGGAAAGTATTTGCCAGCTGACGGAAGGTAGCCCGGATGGGCTTTGCCTGCTTCGGAACATAGGCGGTCTGCTTGTAGTGCTTGGCAATCGGGCCGGTGCAAACAGCCCACCAAGCGCCGGTGATCAAAAACGCGATGATCATGGCTGTGCCTTGGGTCAGACCGAAGGAATCCGCCATCAATACCAATACCAAACACGCAATAAAAGGGATCACAGAACCAATATAGCCGAAGGCGTAGCCTAAGGTGGAGAGCCTGTCCATTCGTTTGTGATCGGTAACTTCCGGCAGCATAGCGTCGTAGAAAACCAGACTGGCATTAAAGCCGACTTTGGAAAGCACGTAGATGCCCAAAAACAGCAGCCAGTTGCCGGTAATACCCAGTGCCGCGCAGCATACCACGCCCAAAGCGGCGCTGACCAGGAAGAAGGGCTTTTTGAAGCCTTTCTGATCCGCCAAAGTGCCGCAGATAGGGCCTAAGATCGCCACCAGCACCGTAGCAAGGGCACCGGCATCTGCCCAATAGGACAGATACATTTCCTCGTTAATGCCGGAGCTGGGCATCAAGGCTTTGAAATAAATGGGCAGCAAGGTTGCTACCAACAGAATGTAGGCGGAGTTGCCGATATCATATAGGATCCAGCTGCGCTCCAAAGGGGTGAGCTTGTTCTTTTTGTTCATGGCGTACCTCTCTTTCTTTCCTTCTAAAATTGTACCATATATGTCAATAGAATAGGGGAGAATCGTTGCAATTTTGAAGGAATATGATATAATATATCCCAAATCCAGAAAAAGAAGTGGCGCAATATGAAACTGATCGATATCCATACCCATATCTACCCTGAAGAGATCGCCCAAAAGGCAACGGACAGTGTCCGGCAGTTTTATCAGATCGGCGGCGGAGATATGCACGGCACCGCATCCCAGCTTTTGGAGCTGGGCACACAGGCGGGAATCTCCCAATTTGTGATTTTACCGGTGGCCATCCGCCCGGACCGTGTCCAGGGTATCAACAATTTTATTTACCAAAAGACACAGGAAGAAACCCGCTTTGTGGGCTTCGGTACGGTCCATGCAGCTATGGACGGCATCGGTGACGAGGTAGAGAGAATTGCCTCTATGGGTCTCAAGGGCGTTAAAATGCACCCGGATTCCCAGCGGTTTGCCATTGACGATCTGCGGCTGTTTCCTATGTACGAGGCGGTAGAGGGGCGACTTCCTGTGCTGCTGCACATGGGCGACCAGCGGTATGACTATTCCCATCCTGTGAAGCTGCGCAGAATATTGGATCTGTTTCCCAAGCTGCAGGTGATCGCCGCCCACTTTGGTGGGTATTCCATGTATCAAACGGCTTGTGACCTGCTGAAAGATACCGATTGCGTGTTTGATGTGTCCAGTTCTATGATGTTTATGCCCGACGGCACGGCAGAGCACTATATCAATATTTACGGCGCGGAGCGCATGGCCTTCGGCACAGATTATCCCATGTGGGATCCTGTGTCGGAGACGAAACGATTTTTGCAGCTGAAGTTAAGACCGGAGCAGCTGGAACAGATCGGCTATAAAACCGCCCAGCGGATCTTGCAGCTGCCTTAATGCCGCGGATTTTACCCTATGGCGGAAATCTGCCGCCTACAGGAAATGTAATGCCTTCCACCGGGTAGACAATTTTTGTTCCGATCACAACCTTTGACCTGCTCGGCGAGGTCATGACCTCGCCCTACGCAATACCCCTTTTCGTAGGGGACGGGTTTCCCGTCCCGCTGTTGTCCGTGGACGATGGATGCTCATGGAAGCTGATTCTGCGAAAAGGTACTTGCTAAAACGACCGTTTTATGGTATTATAAGAAAAAATGAAGGAGGCGGCGTGTTATGGTAATGATTATTTTCCCAACGGAATTCTGCCAGGGGACACTGCGCTGCCGCAATGCCGCCATATAAAGCGTTCAAAAAATTGCGCACAGACCGATGCCCCAAAGGCCGGTCTGTGCGCATTTTTGCTTCCGCTTACTTTGGTAGCGGCGGCGGTGTTGGCTATGCTGGCGCTGCGGCTTACGGTGTAACATCGACAAGAAAAAGGGAAAAATCCAGCGAAGAAGCTGCCTTTGAAGATTTGGAATCTTATGGTGCAACCGTCTATATGGGGGCTCCTGTTATACAAGCGGATTTGGGTGGCAAAGGTGGTGGCCTGTCCTATTGAATTATTATATTAGATGATGATTATGAATATAACGAAGATGGCATTAACGCGCTAAGACATGAATATGGTCATTGGATTCATTTCAACCGGATTGGTCCGGCTGATTATTTTACCAAGGTTGGAATTCCGTCGTTAATCGGTGCGGGTTTGTACTATCAAGATAATTCTATTCCATATGATAGTCTACCGTGGGAGTATGTAGCGAATATATACGGAAAAGTATACAATGCAGAATACACATCATGGGCTGATGTCTTGGGGAAAATATACTGGGCTTGGACTGTTATGTTAATTTAAAGGAGGGGTAATTATGAAAAAAGTTTTATTGCTATGCCTTTTCGTTATGTTGGTATTAACAGGCTGTAGAATTCCCGGCGAGCAATATGCTTTTTCACAAAATATAGATCAAATTACCGCTGTAAACATTTGTAGCTATGATTACAAGAGCAAGTCGATGGTTCCACTCAAGGCGTTGAATAGTGATGAGTGGCAGGCACTGGTAAATGATGTAGTATCATTGGAGGTGCGACGGCACTTTGGAGATCATACACAAGATTATGGCGAGGTTGTTATTTATATTTCATATGAAAATAGTGAAGCAGAAGTGGTAGGTATTTGGAACGTGGCTACCATTGATAGTGAAGGCAACTGGCATATTGGTTTTCATTATTTTGAAGGAAAGCCCTTTTCCCAAATGCTTCTAAAGTATATCGATATTGAGCTTGTCCCAGAGCTTAATAAGTATCTAGAGTCTACGGCCTGAATGTAGCAATGGGTAGAGGCCGGTTCTCTGTCTTAACAAGAAAAATCGTTTAGCCTACACAATCAGGGCCGGATTTCCCGGCCCTGGCCAAGTTGTATGTTAAATTCATTTGGTTTTACAGACATTGGACAAGAGTGGATGAGAAAATGTGGGGCGCATACTTTATTGCCACGCCTATTCACGCTACTGTCGATGTCTTTATCGAGTTGTATGAATAAGAGGGGGAGATGTTATGAAAAAGCTGCTGATTATCGTAAGCATTTGTGTTTCCATCAGTGCAGTTATTATCGCGCTCTTTTGTGGCCGTATGATGCCGGTCAAGCAGTATGCGACTTCTGACATTAATGATTATGGTTGCTATATTGGAACCAAGGATAACGAGTTCACCTCGGAATACATAGGCGCATTCTTTCCGGAGACCATCGAGGATACATTTACGGATATTACTTACTCATACAGGGCGCAAAATTATGCAAATTATGCATTTGAGGCCTATTTAGAATTCGTAATTGAGGACGAAAAGGCTTTTGCGGAATTTATTAGTGCAAAAACTGCTGGATTAGAACATAAAACATTTGCCTATGACTCTGATTTCGTGGAATACACGCTGGACGATACTTTGGAGATATCCGTTTCAGATAGTGAAGATAACGGAACCGGGAAAATAGCAATTCATTATGCCAGAATCGGTAAGATTTTGTGCAATACGAAAGAGCATAGAATTATTTTTGTAGCTATGGCTATGCGGGACGCATGGGACGCGTATAGCGATTACTTCTGTTGCTACTTTGATCGATTTAATATTGTCCCAACAAACTATGAAGGTGTGACAATTCGATAAGTAATGGATGGTTTACTGTCTTGCACATTTACACCACCTTAATACGAAAGGAGAGAAACGATGTCAATGAAAAAGCATGTTATTCTTGTTGTTGCAATTCTTGTATTTCTCTTTTCTGGATGTACAAGCAGATATCCATATTCCTTAGCACAAGATATAGATAATATTGCGCAGGTCGAGATTCGTGAATATGATTGGGAGACACGTACCACAACACCGCTGTGTGTGTTAGACGAAGAAACGGCTATATCTTTGTTGACAGAAATTTGCGGATTGCCGTGCAAAAAACATTTTGGTGATCATACAACAAGTTATGGCGCAGTGGTTGTTTATATTTCTTATCTGGATGGGACCGCGGAGGTGATCGGCGCAAGTAATGTTGCACAGGTGAATAAAGAAGGAGTTTGGAGTATTGGGATAAAGTATTTTGATCGAAAAGAGTTTTATACAACGTTAATGAAATATGTTGATGCTGATATATTGCCGGATCTTAGCAAATATTTTTACTGATAGCAATTGCGAAAGGGGAGGGAAAACAGATGAGGACACGAAAAGTGATAGATATCTGCATGATTTGTATAGGATGTATTTTTACACTCTTTGCGTTGTTCGTGTTCTTTTTCACGGGCGGCTCGGATTATACGATATATCCCCGCGAGAAGGCATCGTTATGGGTATGTGAAGATCCGTATTTTACGATCGATTATACAGGAGAAAAGTCGGAATGCTATTTCATGTGGGAAGACAAAAAATATGAGGTTTTTGTTGGAATAAAATCAGACACATTCACGGCATATCTTCCATCAGATGATGATGTGTTGAATGAGGTTCTGCTCCATGGAACTTGGAAATATAAAGGGGAAAATATGGTTGTGAAAATTAAAACGGATAATATATTTGATGGAGTGTATAAAGAATTAGTTTTCGTTCCGCAGAATTAGGGGAAGCCTATAGCGCAGCATTTTAGGAGGGCGACATATGTTTGTGAAAAAAGCTGTTCGTTATTACTATATTGTCACTTTGCTTTCTCTCTTGCTATGGATACCATTTCCTGAGCTGTCATATATATTCCGTATAAACTCTCCAATATTTGCTTTTCTGTTTGGAGTTGGAAGCGAAAGTGCTTTAATTTTATTAGCTGCGTTCATATGGATATTGATATTCTTTGGTTTATTTATTACAGGAATAGTACTGGCAGAGAAATGCAATATTTATTTTCCGTTTGTTATTATTTGCGGTGTTGATTTACTGATATCATTTTTTATTTTACTGTTCAGACCACATGCTACCTATATTGAATGGCCGATGTTTGTAGGCTTATTGTTCCACTGCTTGCATTATGCAGCTGTTCTTGTTCGTTTCAGAAAAGAACGGCTTGCCGCCAGGACAAAAGGAAATAGCACATGATGACCCTTGGCGCAGGATAGGGAGGAGTTGCTTATGAAAAAGATTGGATATGCTATAGTAATTGCCGTGGTTGTGCTAATGTTACTAAGCGGTTGCGAAAACGAAAGTTTTACCCATGAATTCCGCCAAGATCAAGCCAATATCAAACAGGTGGAAATTTGTTCATACGAACATGTTGGCAGAGTGTTAACACCAATTGTCAAACTATCAAATGATGATATCAATGCTTTACTGAATGATATTAGAGCACTTGATTGTCATGAAGTCTCTTTTCCGTTAGATACTCCGCGTACATATGGAGATGTGGTAATTTGTATAACCTACTATGATGGGGAAACGGAAGTTATCGGAATTACAAATATCGGCTATATTTCTCCAGACGGGAAATGGCATCTCACCAAGGAATATTTCGATATTGAGGATATTCGTGGTGTAATCAATAAATATCTAGATCCTGAAATATTATCCGAAATAAGTGACTAGCACAGGGGACGGTTTGCGTGAACCCTAACAAAAAGTAAGAGGCTAAAAAGAAGACAGAGAACCATCCCCTGTCTTTACGTCTTTATACACAGGAGGGAACTGTTGTGAAAAAAACTTTGCTTATTATTTTGATATGTATTTCCTCAGTTCTTTTATTTTTCGGGATATTAACTTGGTCTGTTATTCCCAAACAATATACCACCAACGATATTGAAGAATACGGAAAATTTACGGGTAATTACGATAATGATTTTCCGCGTGAGTTTACCACTTCCTTTTTTCCAGAACAAATCGAAACCTTCTTTTCTGAGGTAACTTATTCCTATCGAGCACAGAAAAATGATACATATGCTTTTGAGGTATATTTAGAATTTGTAATTGAAGATACAGAAGTTTTTGAAAATTTTGTGAAAGAAACAACAGAGGGGTTGGCGAGTAAACCATTTTTCTATGATTCTTCTTTCGTGGAATACACCGTGGCGGATGTTTTTGAAGGGACCATCTGGCACGAAGAATCGGGTGTGAGTACCTATGTTTCTATTAGCTACGCAAAAATCGGAAAGATTCTTTGTTTAAAGGAAGAACAACGGATTGCTTTTGTCGCATTGGGTGTGTATGATGGGGGAATGGCAAGATCGGATTTTTTGACTGTTTATTTCGATAGATTTGGAATCGATGCTAAAGACTACGAAGGAGCAACAATAAGGATACATAACAAATAGGACATAGCACAAATAGGATACATAGGACAGTGGGCATCGGTTCTCTGTCTTAACAAGAAAAATCGTTTAGCCTACACAATCAGGGCCGGATTTCCCGGCCCTGGCCAAAAAGATTTGACATTCCGCGTACTGACGCTATACTTATGACTCCCTGGGTCGGCAGATCGCCGGCATGATCTTCGACATCATTTTACAGCCCCCAGCTACTGAATATAACGAAGATGGCATTAACGCGCTAAGACATGAATATGGTCATTGGATTCATTTCAACCGGATTGGTCCGGCGGATTATTTTACCAAGGTTGGAATTCCGTCGTTAATCGGTGCGGGTTTGTACTATCAAGATAATTCTATTCCAAATGATAGTCTACCGTGGGAGTATGTAGCGAATATATACGGAAATGTATACAATGCAGAATACACATCATGGGCTGATGTCTTGGGAAAAATATACTGGGCTTGGACTGTTATGTTAATTTAAAGGAGGGGTAATTATGAAAAAAGTTTTATTGCTATGCCTTTTCGTTATGTTGGCATTAACAGGCTGTATGTTTTACAAAGAAGAATCATACACATTCCGCCAAAGTTTTGATCAAATTACTTCCATCGAGATTTTAAAAAGGGGTGAGTTTGTCGAAAATACGACGATGGCCAATAGGCCAATGAGTATAATGAAGACCCTTGATGAAACGGAATACCAAGATATGATTGATGCAATTTCGTCAGCGGACGGTGGACGCAACGGACTTATTTCCACAACAACATGCGGTAGTCACATTATTCGTATTACCTACAAAGACGGGGAAGTAGAAATGTTGGGTTGCTATAACAACGGATATGTTTCTGTGGATGGAACTTGGCGTCCGGATTGTTATACATTTGATAAAGAAGAGTTTTATGCCATTATTTCTTGTTTTTTAGGAGAAGAAATTAAAGAGCCTACTTTAGGCTAAGCTGCACAAGGGACGGTTCTGTGTGCTAGGTATTGACGAGCGAATAGTTTACCCATTCACAACCAGGGCCGGAGGCTTCCGGCCCTGACCGAAAAGGTTATTAGGCAAGCTACGAGTACGATCCTTACGGCAAGGTGATCTCCGCAACCGGATGGTTGGCAGACATTAACCCGCTCCGCTACCGCGGCTACTACTACGACCAGGAAACCGGTCTCTACCACCTTTGGTCCCGCTATTACGATCCCCAGACGGGCAGATTTATCAGCCCGGACAGCTATGCATCCACCGGCCAGGGCATCCTGGGCTACAATATGTTTGCCTACTGCCATAATAACCCGGCAAATTATTTTGACCCCAGTGTCAACGCAGCAGTTGTAGTTTGCCATGTGGATGAAAGCATACCCTTTGGGGGTGGCCTGGGCTTTTTAGGCATTGGCGGTGGAGGCGGTGTTGGTGTGTTAGTGGCCGGAATATTTGATGGCGGTTCAACTAATCGTGGGCTACAACTCGGGCTTGTACGGTGAGGAGGTCGTTATGTTTCAAAGAACAGAGCTATTTAAACATATGCAAAGATATACGAGTGAAGTGTTTGCAGAGCGTTTGCGGCGGGAAGGCTTTTTTAGTTATAAAGGGCAGGATGTGCATTGGTATCGGCTTGTGAATAAGGAGGTAATTCAGACTGTCTATTTTGTGGCATTTCACGCAGCACCATGCACTTTTGCAGAAATAAGATACGGATGTCATCCGCTTTTTATTCCAGCAGTCTTCCAAAAGAGTCCACTTATGAGCGGATTGCCGGACAATGTGCAAACAAGCAACCTTATTCCGGAAATAATTTCGAGCAGCGCACCGAACGGTGTGGAAAGATTACTTTTGTATAGTTTGTATAATAACAGACCATACCATGCTACGGATGCGTTAATCATGTGCTCACCAGAGCAAAATAATGGCTTGGATGTTTTGGACAAGCTTTTATCGGTATTAAGCAGGACAACTACATCGCGTGCATGTTATGAATTGCACAAGGAGCTTCGTCAGAGACTTTCCTTCCCGAATTTTAGTGTAAAGTCAACTTACTTTGTGGAAGAAGCACTATATTGGAAAGATACGGAAATGTATTCCTATTGCAGAGAATTTGTAAAGAAGGAAGCGCAGTGTCTGGAAAACGCTATAAAAAAAGGGGTATCTATACCCCAAATATATAAACAAAGTTGGGAGCACGGCAAGGTTCTGAATCAGGTGTTTGAAGATGGCGACTTTGAGGAATATCTGAGCACATTTCAAGCTCGAGCACACCAAAACCTGCGCTTGCTGGAGAGGAATACTGGCATTCGAAGGGGGATCTAACCGTTCTTAGCGAAAATATAGCACAGGGGACGGTTTGTGTGAACCCTAACGAAAAGTAGGACAGAAAATTGCGCAAAACAAACACCCGTTCCCTGCAACACTTTCGTAGGGGACGGGTTTCCCGTCCCAAGGCGGCAGAATTACAGACAAAGAAAAGGAGCTGACCGAAAGGTCAGCTCCTTAAATCGTATCTTAGCCGTAGATCAGAGACTCTGCATAGCGGGTGGCGATAACGCCTTCCGGCTCGCCGCTCTGCTTGGATTCGGTGAGGATGTGCTCAATGGTGTTATAGATGTTGTCCACCTTGGCAAGAACGGCGTCCTTGTTGTAGGGGCCGTCTACCTCAGCTGCCGCGTTGATAACGCCGCCGCCGTTAATAACGAAGTCGGGAGCGTAGTAGATACCGCGAGCCTTCAGAGCCAAGCCGGAAGCGTCGTCCAGAATCTGGTTGTTGGCACCGCCGGCAACTGCCTTACAGTTCAAAGCAGCGATGTTGGCGGGATTCAGAATAGCACCCATGGCGTTGGGGGAGAAGATGTCGCACTGCTGGCTGACGATCTGCTCGGTGGGAACCACGATGGCGCCGAACTCCTGAGCAGCCTTCTCAGCGATAGCCTTGTTGCTGCGGTTGGCAACGATCAGCTTCGCACCACTTTCGTGGAGCAGACGGCACAGATCATAGCCGACCTTGCCCAAACCTTGGACAGCAATGGTCAGGCCTTCCAGGCTGTCAGTACCCAAAGCGACCTTGGCGGTAGCGCGGATGCCCTGCCAGACACCACGGGCGGTGAAGGGAGAGGGGTCGCCGCTGTTCTGAGGCAGACCGCAGATGTGCTTGGTCTTACGCAGCATGACGAGAGCATCGTCACAGGTGGTGTTCACGTCCTCAGCGGTGATGTATTCACCACACAGGTTGTTGACAGCTTCGCCGAAGGCTTCGAACATAGCCTCGGTCTTCTGAGAGGGATCGGCGATAATAACACCTTTTGCGCCGCCGTGGGGCAGACCGGCAACGGCGTTCTTGTGGGACATGCCGCGGCTCAGACGCAGAACGTCAAACAGGGCATCGTCGTAGGAAGCGTAGGGGAACAGACGGCAGCCGCCGATGGCGGGGCCGAGGTTGGTGTTGTGGATCGCGATGATGGCCTTCAGTCCGGCCTTCTCGTTGTTGACAAACAGAACCTTCTCGTGGCGGTAATTGCTCATTTCAGTCATTGCATTCATAATTTTAACCTCCTAAATTATTTGTTTTTGTTTCCTTCTTACATCCTATAGACTTCCGTGCGGCGGTCAGCAAAGACGTTGATCGGGGTTCGGATATTCTGAAGGATGGAAAAATCGTGTTGGGCAGTCAAAAGCGGGATGCCCGTTTGGCTGCAGGTTACTTTTATACGGGGTATTCCTTACCCAGGGTCAGGGCCTTCATGTTCAGCTCAATGAGGGCGGCCTTCTTAGGCGGCACCAGCTTATTCACAACGGCATCTGTGCCGCTGTAGCTCAGCTCCGGGTGATTCTGCAGCAGGTGACCGATGATGATCATGTTGGCGAGGGAAGCAATGTTTTCATCCTTGGCCATCTGGGTGGCGGGAATGTAGAAGACCTGAACATCACGCCGCTCTACCTTGGCATCGATCAAAGAGGAATCCACATAAATCTGACCGCCGGGAACGACAGTGTTCACATACTTCTGCAAAGACGGCAGGTTCATGGCAATCAGCACGTCGGGAGCGGTGATAATGGGAGAGCCCACGGGAGTCTCCGACAAAATCACGTTGCAGTTGGCGGTGCCGCCACGCATTTCCGGGCCGTAGGAAGGAAGCCAGGAGACCTGCAGGTCTTCCATCAGTCCCTTGTAGGCCAAAAACTTACCGGAGAACAGGATGCCCTGTCCGCCGAAACCGGCAATGAGGATCTGGGTCGTTTTCATGTTAACCTTCCTCCTTTGCCGCGCTGCGGTCTTTATACACGCCGATGGGGTAGTAGGGGAGCATATCGCTTTCCACCCACTCCAGCGCCTGCTGAGGCGTCATGCCCCAGTTGGTGGGACAGGCGGAAACCACTTCTACCAGGCTGAAGCCCTTGCCCTCGATCTGATTCTGGAAGGCCTTCTTAATGGCTTTCTTTGCTTTGTTTACATTTTTGACATTGTTCACTGCCACCCGGGTGATGTACTCCGGGCCTTCCAAAGTAGCCAGCATCTCGCAGACCTTGATGGGCCAGCCGCAGTGTTTTACATCACGGCCGTAGGGGGAGGTCTGGGTCACCTGACCGGGAAGAGACGTGGGAGCCATCTGACCGCCGGTCATGCCGTAAATGGCATTGTTGACGAAAATTACGGTGATATTTTCATTTCTGGCGGCGGAATGGACAGTTTCTGCCATGCCGATGGAGGCCAGGTCGCCGTCACCCTGGTAGGTAAAGACGATGTTTTCCGGGCGGCAGCGCTTGATACCGGTAGCAACAGCGGGAGCTCTGCCGTGGGCGGCTTCGATCATGTCGCAGGTGAAGTAGTCATAAGCCATAACCGCGCAGCCAACGGGGGCAACACCGATGGCCTTGCCTTCAATGCCCAGCTCATCCAGAGCTTCGGCAACCAGCCGATGAATGATGCCGTGGGGGCAGCCGGGGCAGTAGTGCAGGGGCACATTTGCCAAAGACTTGGGTTTTTCAAATACAACTGCCATCTCAGAACTCTCCTTTCTGCGCCTTGCGGATGGATTCCAGCACCTCATCGGGACTGGGGATCATGCCGCCGCAGCGGTTGCACAGGGTAACGGGGCGCTTGCACTGGGTAGCCAGGCGTACATCCTCAATCATCTGACCCATGCTCAGCTCCACGGAAATGAAGCCTTTGACCTTGTCCGCAGCGGCGTTCAGGGCTTTCGTGGGGAAGGGCCACAGGGTAATGGGGCGAATTAGACCTACTTTGATACCCTCTGCCCGGGCTGCGGCAACAGCGTTCTTTGCCACACGGGAGGCGATACCGAAGGCGACCACGCAAAGCTCTGCGTCTTCCATCATGTACTCTTCCCACATAGCTTCGGTTTCTTCTACGATCTTGTAACGCTCGTAGCGCTCAAAGTTTTTCTTTTCCAGCTCATCAGGCTGTAAGTACAGGGAGTTTACGATGTTGTGCTTGCGCTCACAGTTGGTACCGGTAAGAGCCCAGGGTTTTTCGTAAGCTTCAATTTCCGCATCCTCAAAGGAGATAGGCTCCATCATCTGTCCGATGGTGCCGTCTGCCAGAATCATGGCAGTCATGCGGTACTTGTCTGCCAAATTAAAGCCCTTAATGGTAAGGCTGGCCATTTCCTGCACGGAGGCAGGCGCCAAAACGATCATCTTGTAGTCACCGTGACCGCCGCCCTTGGTGGCCTGGAAGTAGTCAGACTGGCTTGGCTGAATGCCGCCAAGACCCGGGCCGCCACGCTGGACATTGACCACGAAAGCAGGCACATCAGAGCCGGCAATGTAGCTCAGGCCCTCCGCCTTCAGACTGATTCCGGGGCTGGAGGAGGAAGTCATAACACGCATACCGGCAGCGGCAGCGCCATAGACCATGTTGATGGATGCGATCTCACTTTCTGCCTGCAGGAATACGCCGCCGATCTTGGGCATCTTCTTTGCCATGTAGGCTGCGATCTCTGTCTGTGGGGTGATAGGGTAGCCGAAGTAATGGCGGCAGCCTGCCCGGATGGCGGCTTCTGCAATGGCTTCGTTGCCTTTCATCAATACTCTTTCTGCCATGGGTATCCTCCTTACTTCTCTACGGTGATGATGCAGTCGGGACACATGGTGGCGCAGAATGCGCAGCCAATGCACTTGTCCGGCTGGGCCATGACCGCAGGGGAATAGCCTTTTTTGTTGATGGTATCGGCGGCGATGGTCAGACAGCCCTTGGGACAGGCGTTGACACACAGACCGCAGCCTTTACACAGGTCGGTTTGAAAGGTTAATTTTGCCATAGGGAATTCCTCCTCTTGTTATGGTCATCCCCACAGAGGCCGATTTTGCGGCTTTTGGGAGGGTAACGCGAAATATTTCTCCTGCAGACGCAGGGGGAGTACAGGTTTTACCGTTTCCGGCAGCCCTTGGGCAACGGCGCAGTCTACCGTGTGCAGCCACAGGGGAAGACCGGAAAGTTCAGAGAGTTTTTCTATGTAGCTTAAGGAATCCAAAAGGGTTTCCGGGGTGGTCTCCGGGCCTAAGTTGGAGTTGTTCACCAGACAGGTAAACTTTAGACCGCAGGCACTTTCGATTTCCTGCAGGATCTCCAAGGCATCTTCGGGGGTTCGGGTCAGGGGACGGTAGCAGTTGGCAACAAAGGCCATCCGATAGTTTCCTTCCCTTAGGATCGCCGGTGTGAACCGACCTAAGGCGTATGCGCCCCGGTCATCACCGCCAATATCCATGATGCCGTAGATGCTCTTGTCCTGTACCAGCCGGTAGCTTTCCGCCGGCAGGGCAGGCAGGTCTACATTAGAGTTAGCAAACTGGGGAGAGATCAGGGTGACACCGGCCTTTTCCAGATCTTTGGCACTGTCTGCGGTGCGAAAGTAGGGATTGACGATGTCTAAGTCCGCAATGCAGACCTGTTTTCCTTCCTTTGCCAAATGCAGGGCGTAATTTACGGCAATGTTGGTCTTGCCGCTGCCGTAATGCCCGGCAAACAGGGTTAGTCGTTTATGTTCCATAATCAAAGCTTCTTACGAATAATTTTACCGCTGGCGGTCTTGGGCAGGCTTTCCTTGAATTCCACGATTCTCGGATACTTGTAAGGCGCGGTGCGGGATTTGACATAGTCCTGGATCTGCTTGCGCAGCTCGTCTGTACCCACAAAGTCCTTCACCAGTACGATGCTTGCTTTCACCACCTGACCGCGAACCGGGTCGGGGGCAGCGGAAACGCCGCACTCCAAAACATAGGGCAGCTCCATGATAACATTTTCAATTTCAAAAGGTCCGATCCGGTAGCCGGAGGATTTGATCACATCGTCAGCCCGGCCCACATACCAGTAGAAGCCGTCTTCATCCATCCACGCCAGGTCACCGGTGTGGTAGAAGCCATCCCGCCAGGTTTCAGCGGTAACTTCTTCGTTGCCTTCGTAGGCATAAGCAAGACCGCAGGGCAGTCCCTTGGAGATATTGATGCAGATCTCACCGGTCTCGCCGGGGGCAGCTTCTTCCCCGTCTGCCGTAAGCAGATGCACATCATAAAGGGGTACAGGCTTACCCATAGAGCCAAGCTTGTGATGGCTGCCGTTGAGATTGCCGATGATCAGGGTGCTTTCCGACTGACCGAAGCCTTCCATAATGGGAAGACCGGTAGCCTTCTGGAACTGGCGGTAAACCTCAGGGTTCAGCGCCTCACCGGCGGTGGAGGCATGCTCAATGCTGCTTAGATCAAAACGGGAAAGATCCTGCTTTGCCAGCATCCGGTACATAGTAGGCGGCGCGCAGAAGGTGGTAATATGATACTTGGCAAACAGCGGCAGGATCTTCTCTGCGTCGAAGCGGTCAAAGTCATAGACGAAAATGGGTGCCTCGCAGAGCCACTGACCGTAAATCTTGCCCCAGGAGGACTTGGCCCAGCCGGTGTCGGAAATGGTTAGATGCAGGCCGTCGGGGTTGACCCGGTGCCAGTATTTGGCGGTAATAAAGTGACCCAAGGGGTACTTGTGGTTGTGAGCAGCCAGCTTGGGATAGCCGGAGGTGCCGGAGGTGAAGAACATCAGCATGGGGTCAGAGCCACAGGGAGCATCTTCCGTCCGGTTATAGTGGCTGGAATACATGGTGTATTCTTCATTAAAGTCGTGCCAGCCTTCCTTTTTGCCGCCCACAAGGATCTTGTGCGCAAGCTCGGGACACTTTTCGGCGGCAGCATCCACCGCATCGGAAACCTCACCGTCAGCGGTGCAGAGGATAGCTTTGATGTGACCGGCCTGGAAACGGTAGGTAAAGTCCTTTTCCAGCAGCTGATTGGTGGCGGGGATGGCCACAGCACCCAGCTTGTGCAGCGCCAAAACGGAGAACCAGTACTGGTAATGACGCTTCAGCACCAGCATCACCCGGTCGCCCTTCTGAATACCCATAGCCTTGAAGTAGTTGGCAGTCCGGGCAGATTCTTTCATCATATCCCGGAAGGTGAAGCGGCGTTCTGTGCCGTCTTCTGACAGATGGAGCATCGCCAGCTTTTCGGGCTGTTCTTCGCCCAAAGCATCCACGATATCAAAGGCAAAGTTAAATTGCTCTTCTCCCTTAAAGGAGATTTCTTTGAGAAGGCCGTCTTCCACCTTGCGGTCAATAAATCTGCGGTAGATCCGTTTTTTCTTATCCGGCTCCCGGCGTTTGACGTCGGGGGTGGCCACGGCGGCAGCCTGCTCGCCTTCACGGGCGGCAGAGTTAGAAAGCACGATGGCATAGAAAGCACAGCCTTCTGCCGCTACCGCGATCATGCCGTGGGGGATAGAGGAGTCATAGTAAATGCAGTCGCCGGGGTTCAGGACCTCGGTCTTGCCGCCAATTTGGATCTTCATGTGACCCCGGATCACGATGTCACACTCCTGACCTTCGTGACTGGTCAGCTCAATTGGCTCTTGCTCCGCGCCTTCCCGGTACTTCAGCTCCATGTAAAGGGGCAGGGCGATACGGTTGCGGAAACCGGCAGCCAGGTTGTAGCCAATCATGTGGTGGGCTTCCTCGATCCGCTGACCTTCTCCCTTACGGGTCAGGGCGTAGGTGCGCAGCTTGGGGCTTTGACCTTCCAGAAGGTCGGACATATCCACGCCGAACACCAGGACGCATCGGTACAAAAAGGCAATGTTCAGATCCTGCAGACCGGCCTCACACCGCTGGTATTCCGGAAGGGATACACCGGTGCGAACTGCCATTTCCTCCTGGGAAATACCGGAGATCTCCCGCAGTTCCCGGATACGACCGGCCATTTCTTTGATTTTGTATGTAATTTCCTGTTCCATAATAAACTCCTTCGACGGACCGAGAAAACAGAAACTGCCCGTCTCAAAGATAGATTCCTTGAGACGGGCAGAAATAAAAGCCCGCGGTACCACTCAAATTGCACCTGCTTCCCAAGCAGATACCACTCATTGGACTCAGGTAAGTCCTAAGCACTGACGCAGCTAACGCGGGAGAGCTCTACTGGCATTATGCGTTCTTCTCTCCGGCTTAGGAGCGACAGATTTCCCGGATCCACCATGGCTTGCACCAACCGCCATTTCTCTTGCGTGGATGATTCGAAAAATCCTCTCCATCATAGCCTTTTATAATGAGGAATCATATCATGAAAATGTGAAATTGTCAATAAATTATAGCTTATTTCTCATGATCTTACCGCTGATGGTCTTAGGCAGCTCCTCCCGGAATACCACGATCCGGGGGTACTTGTAAGGGGCGGTGTGGGTCTTGACATAATTTTGAATTTCCTTCTTCAGCTCCTCGGTAGGCTCGGTGCCGGGGACCAGCACAATAGAAGCCTTGACCACCTGTCCACGAACCTCGTCTGGGGCGGCGGAAACGCCGCATTCCAAAACGTAAGGCAGCTCCATAATGGTAGATTCGATCTCAAAGGGTCCGATCCGGTAGCCGGAGGACTTGATCACATCGTCTGCCCGGCCCACATACCAGTAGTAGCCGTCCTCATCCCGCCAGGCTACATCACCGGTGTGATACATACCGTCATGCCACACAGCATCGGTGGCTTCCTGATTACGGTAGTAGCCAAGGAATACGCCGCAGGAGGGTTGGGGGTCGGTGCGGATGACGATCTCACCGTTGACACCGTCTTCCACAGGATTGCCGTCGGGATCCACAATGTCGATACCGTAGCCGGGAACAGGCTTACCCATAGCACCGGGCTTGATATTTGCACCGTAGAGGTTGGCAATACCCAAAGTCATTTCCGTCTGACCGAAGCCTTCGTGGATTCTCAAGCCTGTAGCTTTTTCAAATTGATAGAATACCTCGGGATTCAGCGCCTCACCGGCGGTGGTGGCGTGATGGATGGAGGAAAGATCGTACTTGCTTAAGTCCTGCTTGATGAGCATCCGGTACATAGTTGGCGGTGCGCAGAAGGTGGTGATGTTATACTGCTTAAACATAGGCAGGATCTTTTCTGCATCAAACCGGTCAAAGTCGTAGGTGAATACTGCGCCCTCGCAGAGCCACTGACCGTAGAGCTTGCCCCACAGAGCTTTGCCCCAGCCGGTTTCAGAAATGGTAAAGTGGAGACCGTCCCGTTCACAAAGATGCCAGTATCTGGCGGTGACATAGTGACCCAGAGCATACTTATAAGAATGGGTAGCCATCTTGGGATATCCGGTAGTGCCGGAGGTGAAGAGCATCAGCATGGGATCAGAGCCGCAGGGGGCATCTTCTGTCCGCTCATAGCGGCGGCTGAACAGCTTGTATTCTTCATTGTAATCATGCCAGCCATCCCGGCTGCCGCCAACCAAAACCTTGGTCAGGGTCATGCCGGCAGTCTTTTCTGCCAGCTCCACCTGCTGGGCGGTATCGCCATCAGCGGTGCAAAGGACTGCGCTGACATCGGCAGCCTGGAAGCGGTAGACAAAGTCATGCTCCATGAGCTGATTGGTGGCAGGAATGGCAATGGCACCCAGCTTGTGCAGTCCTAAGATCGCGAACCAGAACTGATAGTGGCGCTTGAGCACCAGCATAACCCGGTCGCCCCGTTTGATGCCCAAAGACTTAAAGTAGTTGGCACTCTGAGAAGAGGCATCCTTCATATCCTTAAAGGTAAAACGACGCTCTGTCATATCGTTGGCTACATGAATCATAGCCAGCTTTTCAGGTTCTCTTCTGGCGATGGCATCCACGGTATCGAAGGCAAAGTTATAGCTTTCCGTATCGGCAAAGGACATACCCTGCAGCACACCGTTTTCGTCTTCCTGTGCGTTAACAAACTTATGACACAGCAGCGGCTGTTCCGGTGCGCCCTTGCGGCTCTGACCGATATATAGGGGCTTGTCTGTGGTGTCGGATGCCATGATCATGGAAAGGAATACGCAGTCCTGCCCGTCGATGGCAATCATGCCGTGGGGGGCAGAGGACTTATAGAAAATGCTGTCGCCTTCCCGGAGGGTCTCCTCGTGATCGCCAACCTTGATCCGCATAGCGCCTTTGATCACCAGGTTAAACTCCTGACCGGCGTGGGTGGTGGTGTGGATGGGCTTATTTTGCAGTTCGGCAGAATACTGATAAGTGACCCAGTAGGGGGTAGCCAGCTTTTTGCGGAACATTGGTGCCATATCCTGAATGGTGATGCCGTCTTCGCTGGCGGTAACCAGACCTTTTCCCCGACGGGTGACGGTATAACCGCTGAGCTTGGCACTGCTGCCTTCCAGCAAGACGGTGATTTCAATACCGAAAACCTTGGCGCACTTGTGCAGGAAGGTAAAGGGCAGATCTACCGTACCGGATTCATACTGGTGATAAATCTCTTCATTTACCTCCGTCAGCTCAGCCATCTTCTGCATGCTGTAGCCCAAAATTTCACGCATACCTCTGATACGGGTTGCGATATCCATAAGTTGGGTGGAAGAATTGGTCATGGTAAATCTCCTTTCATAAAATAAAAAACGTCTCAAGAAAAATCTTGAGACGAGTAAATCAAACCCGCGGTACCACTCAAATTGCAGCTTCTCCTGCCACCTTCACGCTCCAACAAGCGCTATCCCTTAACGCGGGCAGACGGAAGCACCTGATAAAATTTCAGTGCTTCGGCTCGGAAGTGATGGGTTTTGTGGCACCAAGATGTCAGCTTGCACCAACCGCTGACTCTCTGAGATCTCGGTCTGCCAGACCGTCTTCGTCATAGCCTTTTTCTATGTTAGCAGTATTCTATCACGCCTCCCTGAAAAAGTCAATATGTCTTCCGGTAAAAGTCAAATGTCTTTTTGCCAAAGAATTTTGCTTTATAACAGCAGCGTTTTGGTAAAAAGCAACAAGAACACATTTTTTGAATTGTAGCTATTGACAAACCAAATCGGTTGTGATTTAATATCCTCAACCATATAAAAAAGACAATGACGGAAAATTTGCTTTATTTGGAAGCAGGCAGAGAGTCGGCGGAGGGTGCGAGCCGATGCGAAAGGATTTAGCAATCTGATTCCTGAGTCGATCTTGTGAAAACGGCTGTAAGTAATGAGGTCCGGGTTCTCCCGTTACAGAGATAGGGCTTGTTGGAGTCCGATGAGAGATTCTCCTTTGGAGAATAACCAGGGTGGTACCGCGAATGTAAATTCGTCCCTGAGGTCTTTGGATCTCAGGGACTTTTCATTTTAGTTTGTAAGGAGCGAAATGCTATGAACACGATCAAACTGTCTGATGTTACGATGAAGCAGGTTGCCGACGGATTTAGCCTGTCTTTCAAAGAAAAAATCGAACTGGCCAAGCTGTTGGATAAGCTGGGGGTTTCTGTCATCGAATTGGAGGGGATCCAAAATCCTCGAATCGACAGTTTGCGCATCAAGTCTATTGCCGCGGCAGTAACGGGTAGTGTTGTGGCGGTTCCTGTTCTGTTAACGGCTGACAGTCCTGCTCAGGTATGGGCGGCTTTGCAGGAGGCAAAAGCACCCCGTCTTCAGGTTTGCGGCGCGGTCAGCGCTGTGCAGATGGAATACCTGTGCCACAAAAAGCCGGAGGCTATGCTCTTGGCCATTACGCAAACCATTACCGCCTGTAAGGCACTCTGTGCCGATGTAGAGTTTTTAGCCGATGATGCAACGCGGGCGGATCCTGCATTCCTTGCCCATGCCATTCAGTCTGCCATTTCCGCCGGCGCTACTACAGTAACTGTCTGCGATACCGCCGGCACCATGCTTCCGGCAGAGTTTGCCCGGTTTATCAAGCAGCTGTATGCAGCAATCCCGGAACTGAAAGATGTAAATGTTGGCGTTTCCTGCTGCAATGCTCTTTCTATGGCGGATGCCTGTGCCATTGCATCGGTGGGAGAAGGCGTTACAGAGCTGAAAGCGGCAGCCTATCCTTTTGATACCGCCAGTATTGCCAATGTGGCGAAGGTTCTTTCTGCCAGAGGTGACAGCTTTGGCGTTACCGCCGGCGTACAAACGACCCAGCTGAGTCGTATTATGGAACGCATCAGCCAGATCTGCCAGTCCGGCAAGACTAAGGCATCCGCTCTGGCATCCGCCCAGACGGATGCAGGCATCTATCTGACAGCCCATGATGATATCGCTGCCGTAACGAATGTTGCTCAGCAGTTGGGCTATGACCTGTCTGAGGATGACTGCATCAAGGTTTACGATGCATTTCAAAGAATTGCGGCAAAAAAAGAACAGGTCAGCTCCAAGGAATTGGATGCCATCATCGCTTCTGCGGCCCTGCAAGTACCGCCTACTTACAAGCTGGATACCTTTGTGATCACATCCGGCAATACCATTTCTTCCACTGCCCACATCAAGCTTACCAAAAATGGCCAACCCTTGGAGGGCGTGTCCATTGGTGATGGTCCCATCGATGCCGCTTTTGTTGCCATTGAAAGCATTACCGGCTGCCATTATGAGTTGGATGACTTCCAGCTCCAGGCTGTTACCGAGGGCCGGGAAGCTATGGGTCAGACGGTGGTAAAGCTTCGCAGCGGTGGGAAGGTCTATTCCGGCAAAGGTATTTCTACGGATATCGTGGCTGCCGGTATTCACGCATATTTAAGCGCGCTGAACAAGATCGTCTATGAGGAGGAAGAGTAATGAACCTTTCATTTTCTACCCGTGGTTGGCCAAAGCTGACTTGGGATGAAATGGTAAGTACTGCCCTGGACATGGGATTTTCCGGCATTGAAGTCTATAATCTGCCCAAATTTGACGAGATGCTGGCAAAGGGTGGTCCTTTCCATCCCTATCAGACGGCAGCTACTGTCCGGGATCTGCGGACAAAGAAACTGACGGTCCCGTGTTTTGATACCTCCTGCGATCTTTCTGCAGAAGCCGATGCGGTGGAGGTCCTGGCGAATCTCATTGAAGTGGCGCGCAATGCCCAGGTAAAATATGTGGTTGCCTGCGCTTTGGAAGATCACGAGGAAACTGTGCACCAGGTTCTCAGCAAGCTGGTTCCTATGGCAGAAAAGGCCGGAGTATCCCTGCTCCTGAAGACCAGCGGTATTTACGCGGATACCGCCCGGCTTCGCAATATGCTGGATCGCTTTGCCAGCGATAATTTGGGCGCGCTGTGGGATGTGCATCATCCCTATCGGGACTTTGGAGAAAGCGGCGATGCCACCATTAAGAACTTGGGTGCCTATGTGTGCCATGTCCACCTGCGCGACTCCGATGAGGAGGGGAATTATCAGCTTATCGGCGAAGGAACGATGCCCATTGCCGATGTGATGCGGGCTTTGTCCAGCGTCAACTATGACGGCTTCATTTCTTTGGAATGGAAGCCTCAGTGGCTGGAGGATCTGCAGGACCCGGAGATCATCTTCCCGTATTTTGTGAACTATATGGCTCGGTTCCATTCTACCCGGGGCATGAAAAAGAAGCTCTATCCCAACCATGACGGCACCGGTCAGTACATTTGGAAAAAGGATGAGCTTATCAATCTGACCTTCCCCCAGGTTTTGGATCGGGTGGCAGAGGAATTCCCGGATCAGTATTGCTTCAAGTACACCACCCTGGACTATACCCGTACCTACGCGCAATTCCGGGAGGATGTGGATCGCTTTGCCAGGGCTTTGGTGTCTATGGGTGTCAAAGCCGGCTCCAAGGTGGCTATTTGGGCAACCAACGTCCCGGCCTGGTATATTACCTTCTGGGCGACCACCAAGCTGGGTGCAGTACTGGTTACGGTAAATACGGCCTATAAGATCCACGAAGCGGAATATCTGCTTCGTCAGTCTGATACACACACTCTGGTGATGATCGACAGCTGTCTGGATTCCAACTATGCCCAGATCATCAACGAGCTTTGTCCTGAGATCGCAAGGACCAAGCCGGGAGAGCCTTTGCATTGTAAGAGATTGCCTTTCCTGCGGAACGTTATCACGGTTGGCTTTAAGCAGTCCGGCTGCCTGACCTTTGACGAGGCTATGGCACGCTATGAGCTTGTCAGCCGGGAACAGGTGGCACAAATGGCAGCGGCAGTCCGTCCGGAGGATGTGTGCAATATGCAGTATACTTCCGGCACAACAGGCTTTCCCAAGGGCGTTATGCTGACCCACTACAATGTGGTCAATAACGGTAAGTGTATCGGTGACCGGATGGGATTAAGCACTGCGGATCGCATGATGATCCAGGTCCCCATGTTCCACTGCTTTGGCATGACCCTTTCCATGACCTCTTCCATGACACATGGTGCTACCATGTGTCCTATGCCGTATTTTTCTGCCACTTCTTCTTTGGCGTGCATCAATCAGGAGCGAATCACCTGCTTCAACGGCGTTCCCACTATGTTCATCGCCATGTTCAACCACCCGGACTATCGGAAAACCGACTTTTCTCATATGCGTACCGGTATTATGGCCGGTGCAGGCTGTCCTCCGGAGCTGATGCGCCGGGCGGCTCAGCCGGATGAGATGAATATGTACGGCATCGTCAGTGTTTACGGACAGACTGAGTGCGCCCCCGGCAATACCATGAGTGCCTGGACGGATTCTTTGGAGGTTCGTACCGATACCGTCGGCTATGCTTTCCCTCATGTGGAGTGTAAGATCATCGACCCGGAGACAGGGGAAGAGGTTGGTCCCGGTGTCAACGGTGAGTTCTGCGCCAAGGGGTACAACACTATGAAGGGTTATTATAAAATGCCTCAGGGAACTGCTGACACAATCGATGCTGACGGTTGGCTTCACTCCGGCGATCTGGCCTGCATGGATGAAGACGGCAATGTGCGTATTACCGGTAGGCTGAAGGATATGATCATCCGCGGCGGCGAGAATATCTATCCCAAGGAGATCGAGGAATTTATCTATACCCACCCCCAGACCAAGGATGTGCAGGTCATTGGCGTGCCGGATAAAAAGTATGGTGAAGAAATCATGGCTTGCATCATTTTGAAAGAGCCCGGGTCTGTTACGGTAGAGGAAATGACCAATTATATCAAAACCAGCATGGCGCGGCACAAGGTTCCAAAATACATTGAATTTGTGGACAGCTTCCCCATGAATGCGGCAGGCAAGATCCTCAAATACAAAATGCGCCAGGATGCCGCCCGGCGGCTGGGTCTTACCGGCGACGGCTCCGACACCGCAGGCCCCGGCAAATAAAGTATAAAAACGGGAGAAACTGCTTTTTGCAGCTTCTCCCGTTTTGTGTCCGATGGGGAAAAACGTGGCAGCCATCGGTTTTGGAAGATTTACTTTTTGATTTTTTCGTGCTATGATGAGAAAAAAGGGAAGGAGATATGTATGCTTCCTTACGAGATTATCGATTTTCATACCCATCCTTTTAATGACCGCGCTACCAACATTTGCGCCCATAAAGATTATTTACCCGGGGAAAACACGGTAGAATATCTGAAAGGGCTGGGTATTTCCCAAATATGCGGCTCGGTTTTGTGCCGGAATATTCCGGATGTTTCCCACTATGAAACCTATTGGGACATGATCGTTGACGGTAATAACCGGGCGCTGATGCTGCAAAAGCAGTATGGCGGCTTTTACGTTCCCGGTTTCCATGTGCATCCCGACTATGTAAAAGAGTCCTGTGGGGAGATCGAAAGAATGCATAGCCTGGGCATCCGGCTGATGGGAGAATTGGTTCCTTATATGCACGGCTGGAGCGACTATTCCTGCAAGGCCTTCGATGAGATTCTGGATGTGGCGACTGAGTATGGCATGGTGGTAAATTTTCATACCATGGCGGATCAGGATCAGATGGACGAAATGGTGCGAAAGCACCCCAAAACCGTCTTTGTTGCCGCCCATCCGCGAGAGTACCCGGACTATATGCGTCACTTAAACCGCATGAAAATCAGCGAGAATTATTATTTGGATCTGTCCGGCACAGGTCTGTTTCGCCATGGAATGCTGCGCCACGGTATTGATGAATTCGGGGCGGAGCGGTTCTTGTTCGGTTCGGATTATCCCACCTGTAACCCGGCAATGTTCCTTGGCGGTGTGATTTTGGATACGTCCATCAGCGAGGAAGAAAAGCGGTTGATCCTGGCAGGAAACGCAAAGCGTCTGCTGGGGCTGGATTGATAAAAATATTTTTGGAAAGGCGTATGGGAGATATGGACAACAAGGCCCTTCACGACAGATTTCGCCACCAGTTTACCGCGGGAAGGTAAGAACCGGGTGTTGCTGGCCGGGGGAACTGACGGTTGACAGATGCCTGCATTTCGTAGCGCATATCTGTAAATAACGAGAGCTGTAAAATAACACTTTTTTATCTAAGTAGATTTATAACGCAAGCTTTCGGCGGGAGTAACCTCCGCCCTACGCTCTCTTTTGGGAGATGGTGTAGGGCGGGGGCTTGCTCCCGCCGTTTTCGGTGTATACATATACGGGCTATTTTAAGCCCCTTTTGGTTATCGCAGCATCCAGGATTCCCGGCTCATAATGGGCGTGATGTCCAAAAGATCCAGCTGGGGCACATCGGTGTTTTCCAGATAACTGCCAATATCAGAGAAAAACTGCATAAATACCGAGTGGTTTCGCATGGTGGCAGACCGAAGCACAAAGTCCTCTTTGGTCTGTTCGCACAGCGACATGAGAGACAAACGGGCGTTCTGCCGCGCTCTTGCCATGGCGGCAATGTCCTTCCATTCGCCCTTTTGCGTCAGGTCGTACATCTCCAAAAGGGCCTGCCAGTCCTCGGTAAGGACTTGGTAGTTGCGGCACTCGTAAGCCATCCTCTGGGCCATAGGATGATCGCAGCCGGGAGTCAACGCGGCTTCCTCAAAGATGGCGGCGGCTTCTTTTGCCATGGCGGCAATTTCCTTCAAGGCCCGTTCATAAGCCACCCGGTATTCCAGTAAGGCGCGGATGCCATCGCCGGGAAAATGCCGGGGATATGCGCCCTTTTCCGGAGCTTGGTAGTAGCAGTAGGGGTAGTAGGAAAGCAGACCGAACATCAGTTCATAGTGGGAGATCACCGCCCGGTCGGGATTTTCCGGGTCTTTTACCGTGGGACGCTGCTCGGTACAAAGCTCCATCAGCCGATAAGCGTGCTTGGCTTTGTGCTGTATGGGTGCGAAGTGGCGGGAAACATAGCGCTCGGTGACGTTGTCCAAAGTACCTGCACCTTCAAAATTCCAGCCGTAGTCGGCAAAGCAGTCGTGAATCCGGTCGTAGCTCAGATCCCACAATGCATACTGGTAAATCCCCTCGCCACAGGCGGCTTTGTGATTCATTTCGGCCATCAGGAAGTTATTTCGCATGGGGTGGGTCAGCAAGCTCCAAATGTAGTAGCCGTTCCAGGGACAGAAAATGCTCCGGAAATTCAGTTCGTCCGGCTCAATGACGAAGTCCATGCCCTCCCTAAGGTCGGTGTAGCGCCACCAATCAAAGAGCAGAACATCCTTTAAGTCCTCTTCCGCAATACGCTTCAGGAAGGGAGCAGACAGGTCGCCCAGCTTGGAAACCTTCCGAACCAGCATGTCATTGGCCATCATGATGGACTTCATGCCCTTTTGTTTTAAATGCTTGATGATTTTGATGGCATGCTCAATGAACAGTTCGCTGTGGGATTTGTCCCGGCACTTGGGGCAACGGCACCAAGGAGTCTTTTTGGTGGCAGGGTCATCGGGGTCTACGCCATACTGCTCCCAAACCTCGTCCAAAAGAATGTTAAAGGCATACATTTCGTTGGGGATCAGATACGCATCGATGATCTGATCGTAGACTTTGAACAAAAATTCGTAGGTTTCATCGCAGGAGGTGCAAAAACCGGTGGGCTGGGGTGTGCCGTCTTCCAGCTTGGGGGCGACCTCCGGCAGCAGCCGGGGAATCAGCGTGTTGTGCCCAAGAGAGTTGAAGCCGGGAATCACCACAATGCCCCGATCCTTGCAGTAGCGAACGATGTCCCCAAATAGGTTATCCCGGTAGATGGGAGGCAGCTGCTGGTAATCAAACCACTTGCCCTCGGTGGGGGAGTAGTATTTCACGGTCATAGGTGTCTGCAGCTGGGGATAACCCTTCAGAGGCAGATACAGATATTCAGCAACCTTGCCGTCATACTGCATCACCCAGCAGCCGTAGAGGGCTACGGAAATTTGGTTGATCTTTTTGGAAGCCAGATCGTCGATCATATGGAACCAGTCTTCTTTTTCCATAAGGTTGGAGCCGTAACGGCATTCCTGCTTGTAGCCCCGGAAGGGATTGTCCGGCCAGTCGAGAATCTCCAAAGCAGGGAGCTGCGCGCCGGAATGATCCCAGCGGCACAGCTGGCAGAAGCTGCCCACACCGTAAAACAGACCGCTGTCACCGTAGCCGGTGATGGCGATGCCTTGGGCACTGATCTGAATGCGGTAGGCTTCCCGGGCGTTTTTCAGATTTTCCGGGGGAGCTTCCAAAGACAGAACAACAGGAAGACCGTCGGAACAGAAGCAGCTTTCCCCACAATGTGCCTGTAAAAACTTGACCATCTGCTCCCGGGCGGTTTTTACAGGGCCGTTTTTGACCTCCGGGGCGGTAAAGCGAAATTTACCGGAGGGAGTAAGTACCAAAGGCGCTCCGCCAAGGAGGTTAACCTTTTGAGGAACGGGCACGATCCGGCTGCGGATGGCTTGAACAGTGTACATAGACACAGCTCCTTTCATGAATGTATGGCACCATTATAACAGGGAAAACCCCGGCTTTCTTTCACAATATAGGTTTGGTTATTTCGAAATCTTGGTATTCCTCCAAAATTAAAAAATAAATAATCAGAAAAAACTTGCGTGGATATTGGGATAATGCTATAATAACGGGGAAAAACCAAACAAAGGGTGAGATTTATGGAAAGCGCAGCTTTTTCGATTTTTCGTTTTGGTGTTTACGATTCCGGAGAGCAGACGGAAAAAAGTCAGGCCAGAAGGGAAAATATGGCAGCCTATTATGAGCTGGAGTTTTACGGGGAGGACAGTATAGGCGGCCGGCGGATAGACGGAGATCTTTACTTAGCCAGGGAAGGCCACGGCACGTTGGCAAAACCCGGCCAGCTGGTGCAGATGATACTGCCCTATAAATGCTGTTTTTTGAATATCGCTACGCAAGATCCGGAGCTTTGTGCGCTTTTGGATCATTTGCCCAACAGTTTTCCTTTGTGGAATGTCAAGGAAATAATCCGGCTGATCCGGGAAATGACAGCCATCGAAGCCAGCCAGACCCTTTCTTATCGAATGCAGCTGCAAAGCTATGCTTGCCGGATAATCGCCCTGCTGTCTCAGCACCGACTCAGCGGACAGCCCATGACCAAAAATGTCCTGCTCCATCAAAAAACGCTGTTGTCGGCAGATGCCTATATGCGTCAGCATTTGGAAGAGCCCATCTCTCTGGAAGCATTGGCACAGATGTGCAACCTGGATCCTACTTATTTTCATAAACTCTTTACGGCAGCCTATGGTATGACACCGGCAAAGAAGCTGCTGAATTACCGCATTATGGAGGCTCGTCGGGGACTGCTGGCGGAGGATATGCCCTTGCAGGAGCTGGCTGCCCGGTGCGGATTTTCTTCCCAAGCCTATTTCTGCTACAAGTTTAAACAAGTCACAGGCAAAACACCTTTGCAGTACCGCAAGGAAATGCTCACGCGCCTATAAGAAAACAGGCGCCTTGCGGCGATGTGATTTTGCTCAGCAAAATCACGCGGGAAAGCCCCCGACCTACGCTCTCTTTTGACAGATGGTGTAGGGCGGGGGCTTGTGTCATGTGTAACGTCGTCCAAACCGGTGTAAAGACATAGTCCGTAACTTACACTTCTGGCAATGGACCGGTGAATTATACGCCGTGGAGGATGTGGAGATTGCGGAGCGCATGGTCGCCAATTGTGTCGTTCAGGGCGTAGGCCTGCTGCTCCGGCTCTGTGCTTGACAAGCCGGTCAGCTGCTGTACCTCCTGCGTAACAGCGGTACAGATCTTTTCAATCAGATAAGCCTTTTCCTTGGCCTGCTCCGACGTGTTACCGGTGGTGATCAGATGCTCCAAAGGCTTTGCCTGCAGGCTGAGCAGAGGAAGATCTTTCAGCCCCCGGAAGCTCCATTTGTAATAGGGCATATAGGCCCGGTTCAGAAGATAAATACTGTGCAGGGCGCTTTGGGTGAATTCAAATACCGCCAGCTGCGCGGCCGCTGTTTCCCCTCTGGCGATGCAGCGGTTGTAGTTATACTGCCCGGCCTGGGTCATTAGCAGCAGGTGACCGGCCAGCTTTTTTCGCCGGATATCTTCCGGAAAGTAGCGAAGCTTTTCCCGGATGGCGGTAAACTGCCCGTAGTGATCGGCAAACACCGCTCCGTTGGTAGCTTCCAGCAGGGCGTATTCCGGCACAGAGAACCATTGCTCCGGGGAAAGTGTCCCATCGGGGCTGCCGGTTTTGGCAGAAAAGAAGTCTGCCATACGGATCACGCCGTGGCGACTGCCGCCAACCGGGTCTATGGGGCTGCGCTTAAAACCCATAAATTCTTTCGGAAGCTTGGCGTAGGCTCTTTCCAGCTGAAAGGCAGTCCTGCGATCCACCACATCCTCCTCGGGGAGAAAAATACAAAAAGCCGGTTCAAAATCATGATCCCGGGAGGTCTCATCGTCATAGCCGTAGCATTCTGAGCCACTGCCGGCAAGACCGATAGCTAAAAAGGGAAGTACATGAGAAAACTGCTGCAGCATTTCCCTGCCGTAGGCCTCGTAATATTTCTGTGCCAGCTCAAGTCCCTTCATAGATCCTCCTGCAGCGCATCTGCAGCTGCGACGCGTAATCTTCATAGCCGTAATAGCCAAAGCTTGAGGCGCACTTTTCACAGACAAAGGCATAGTTGCCGTCTTGCCGGTCTTTGCCCGCATCCAGGCAGACCATAGCTTTTTGAACAAGCTCCCGGATGGTGGGCAGGGCCTGGGTCAGCCCCAGCTCCATTTCCGCGGCAGTGGCCATGTTCAGATAGGTGATGGCCATCTCCGGCTCTTTTTCCGGCACAGCGCCCATGACAGTCAGAGCCTTTTGATATAAG
This sequence comes from Oscillospiraceae bacterium, assembly GCA_017397565.1. Classification (GTDB taxonomy): domain Bacteria; phylum Bacillota; class Clostridia; order Oscillospirales; family Oscillospiraceae; genus Faecousia. Next base: position 35,845 of record JAFQIL010000037.1, read on the forward strand.
CTTTCCGCTTCCCGGAAACGCTTCAGATCCACCAGGGCAAGACCCATATTGTTATAAAGACCTCCCAGACGGTCATCGGTAGGTGACAGATCCCGTTCATAAATGGTCTTTGCCAGTTGGAACAAGTTGATGGCATCCTCCGGCAGACCAAAGGCCTTACAGACGGTGGCACTGTTGAGGTAGGTTGTGGCGGCACCCACATTGTCCTCGATGCCCATTTTGCCAACCTGATTTAAGGCGGCTTGGGCATATTGAAGCGCCTGTTCCTGTTCGCCTAACTTTCGGCAAAGGCCCATCAGCTCGTTTTCCATCAGCAAAATGCCCTGGTCATCACCGGTGTATTCTGCTTCGGAAAGCCAATATTGCAGCAGCCGCTTGGCGGCGGGATAATCGTTGCTTCTGAGCAGGGAATCCAGCTTGCTCAGTACACGGTCTCTTGGAATCATAGATGATACCTCCTTATACTATGTCAAAACTCCGGGGTCAAGTCCGGATCAGATGGAAATGAGAACCCTTCATATCCAAAATGCCTGCTCTTTTCAGCTTTCCCAGCTCTGCGGACATCGCGCTGCGCTCTACCCCGAGAAAGTCTGCCAAAGCCTGACGGTCAAAGGGAATGGTAAATTCCGGACTGCCGTTTTTCTTGGCCTGATCCAGCAGGTATGCCATCAGCTTTTCCTTGGTGGTCTTTTGGGACATAAACTGAATCTTACTGTTCAGATTCAGATTCTTTTGGGCAACCACCTTCAGAAGGTTTTTCACCAGCTGATTGTGAAATAAACAGGTGGCGGAGCAGACTGTGAGCATTTTTTGACAGGATAGCAGCATGATCAGGCTGTCTTTCACCGCATAACCGCTGACAGGCATGATTTCGATATTCGCGCAGGCAAAGGTCTCGGCAAACAGATCGCCCTTTTCCGCATGGGTCAGAATGCTCCGGTTGCCGTAAAAATCATCCCGGACTACCTGCACGCACCCTTCTAAAACCACCCCGATGAAACCGGCTTTGTCACCCTCCAAAAAAACCGGATCACCTTTGGCGATTCGTACCACCGTAGCACCCAGACAGCCAAGCATGGCTTCAAGATCCTCACTTTTCATCCCGAAAAACAGGGAAGTGGTCTGTAAAATCGGAAAAAATTCTTTCATAACCCACCTCTTTTGTTGGAAATCCAACATACATTCTAAACTCAGTATAGTAAAATACAGACAGAAAGTCAAGAGGAGGGATGTATATGATTATGGAAGGTTGCCAGGCAAGACCGAAAACGCCTACCATTATTGAAAAAGTCTGCCCCCAGTGCGGACATGAGATCGAGCTGTTCTCCATCGATACAGAAATGGCCTGTGAGCATTGCGGCTTTGTTGCTTATAACGATACATTAAACTGCGTGCAGTGGTGTCAATACGCCCGCAAATGCGTAGGGGATGAAATGTACGAGCAAATGATGCAGGTGCTGGCAAAGCAGAAAGAAAGGAAGGAAACTGCATGATTCGGAAAATTATTGAGATCGACGAAGAAAAATGCAACGGCTGCGGCGCTTGCGCCGAGGCTTGCCATGAAGGCGCTATCGGTATGGTAAGCGGCAAGGCCAAGCTTCTCAGGGACGACTACTGTGACGGCTTGGGTGACTGCCTGCCTGCTTGCCCCACCGGCGCGATTTCGTTTGTGGAGCGGGAAGCAGCTGCCTATGACGAGGCGGCGGTCCTGGCCGCCAAGGGGAGAAGCTGCCCCTCCGGTGGCGGTTGCCCCGGCTCTATGGCAAAGACCTTGGAAAGAATGACCGAAGCGCAAACCCCTGTCCGGCAGGAATCCCAGCTGCGGCAATGGCCGGTGCAGATCAAGCTGGTGCCCATTCGCGCGCCTTGGCTTGACGGAGCAAAGCTGCTCATTGCGGCAGATTGCACTGCTTATGCCTACGCTAATTTCCATCAGGACTTCGTCAAGGATCACATCACTTTGGTGGGGTGTCCCAAGCTGGATGCCGTGGATTACTCCATAAAGCTTACGGAAATTCTCCGCAATAACGACATTCAGTCCGTAACGGTGGCGCGTATGGAAGTGCCCTGCTGTGGCGGTATCGAGTTTGCCATGAAGAAAGCACTGCAGGAAAGCGGCAAGCTTATCCCCTGGGATGTAGTGGTGATCTCCACCGACGGACAGATAAAAAACCGCGCCCTGTAAAGGAACAAACCGCCGTCATCCGGATGGATGACGGCGGTCAGCTTTTGTATGTTACTTTAACTGGGGCAGGGAAGCGGCAGCCACAGACTGTCCTACCCGGCGCATTTTTTCATCGGGCAGAGTGACGGAGCACTTTTCTGCCAGCTGGGGATACTCATCCTTCAAAATCTCATTACAGACCCGCAAAATGGTGTCGCCACCCTTGCCGGACATGACGCGGCCCAAAAGCATAAGATATTCCATATTATAGAACTGAGAATACAGCACCACAGTGTAGGCAAGATATGCGCCAATGGTCTCAAATATTGCCGCTGCCCGGGGGTCGTCTGCTTCCATCAGTTTCTGTACAAATTTCAGCTTCTCAGCCAGAGAAAGCTCTGCCGGGATTTCAATACCTGCCCAGGGTGCCAGCTTGATCACGGCGTCCTGAGAAAAATACTTGCAGCCTACGCCAAAGTCTGTGGACCACTCGTCCTGCATGGCATCTTCCTGCAGATCCACCGGAGCGAAGGCCAGCTCATTGATCCAGCCGAGGACATTCTGATCCTTGTCCACATAGCCCACAGCTTCCGAAGTACCCATGGCAAGACCCATCAAATTGCCCTTTTCCAGGCCGATAGCGCCGGCCAGTGCGGAAACATCGCCGTCATTGGCAACCAAAATGGGGACGTTGGGATCAATGGCGGCAGCTGCCCGTTCATAGATGGTTTTGACTTTATCCCAATTGGAACGGGGGACTTTGATAAACAGGGAAGCCACCATGGGGGCATTGCCTACCAACACACCGGCAGTGGAAACACCGATGGCATCCACCCGGGGTATTTTGGAGGCGGCAGTCTGGAAAGCCTGCAGAATATGTTCGTAGTGATAGTCAGGATCTTCCTGGAGCTTGGGGAACCAAACCACTTCTTCGGAATAAACACATTCTCCGTCGATCACTGCGGAGACCTTCCGGTCAGAGCCGCCGGCATCAAAGCCAATGCGGCAGCCTTCCATGTTTCCGCCCATGGGTACGGACTGCTCGTTGGGAGCGGGACAGTCGGACAAAGGCAGGTCGATGATCTGCAGATGCTGCTCGTAGACCTGATAGAAGAAGGTACGGTCAAAGCTGCGTTCACCGTTTTCTGTGTAGGCTGCCTGAAGCTTTTTGGCAAGGGCAGAGCAGCCACAGATGTAGATTTTGAAGCCGCCGATGGACCACAGGAGGAACTTGACATACCGTTCCACATAGCGGTAATCCGCTGCTGCCATTTCCTGTGTGCCGTGAATGTAGGTGTGATGGACAGAAATCAGTCCGTTGTTACGCTCTACGGCAATGGCGATGGGCGTTTTCGCGTTTTTTAAGTAAGCCTCCCGCCAAACGCCAAAGGGGATAAACCCGGGATCCAGCTTGGGTGGATGCTTCATCTGAAAAGGAATGCCTAAGTACTCCATAGGAGTTCCTCCTTTGTTTTGATTCTGAAATCATTATACCATGCCAATGTCCGGTGGCAATACCGGATTCGAGAATATTTTTATCAAAAAAACCTCTATCCGCCCGGACAGAGGTTTTTGTAGCCCTATTCAAACAGGTCGTTTTCCCGGAACTGCAGAGCATACAGCTCTTTGTAAGTGCCGTTTTTGGCAATAAGCTCGTCGTGAGTACCTTGCTCCGTGATCCGCCCATCCAGTACCACAGCGATCTCGTCTGCGTTACGGATGGTAGAAAGCCGGTGGGCGACTACCAGGGTGGTGCGTCCCTTGCATAGCTCATCCAAAGCCTGCTGGATCAGAACTTCTGTGGTGTTATCCAGAGCACTGGTAGCTTCGTCCAGAATCAGGATAGCCGGGTCCTTCAAAAATACCCGGGCAATGCTGATACGCTGCTTCTGACCGCCGGAAAGCTTAACGCCCCGTTCGCCAATTTCTGTATCGTAGCCCTTGGGAAGGGTCATAATGTAATCGTGGATATTGGCCCGGCGGGCAGCTTCAAAGACTTCCTCTTCCGTGGCATCGGGGCGGCCATAGAGAATATTCTCCCGAATGGTGCCAACAAACAGGAACACGTCCTGCTGTACGATGCCGATATTACGGCGCAGAGATTCCATGGTCAGCTGACGGATATCCGTTCCGTCAATGCAGATCGCGCCGCCATCAGAAGGCAGCTTGTAGAAATTGGGAAGCAGATGGCATAAGGTGGTTTTGCCGCCGCCGGAGGGACCGACCAAAGCCAGCTTGCGACCTTTTTCCAGCCGCAGGTTTACATGCTGCAGCACCTCTTTGGTTTGCTCGTATTGGAAAGACACATCCTTAAATTCGATAACGCCCTCCACATCGGTAAGTGTCTTGGCATCGGGAGCATCCTCTTCCGGCTCTTCGTCCAAAATCTCCAGGAAACGCTTAAAACCGCTGACGCCGTTCTGATACTGTTCCATGAAGCTAATCAGGGTGTTGACAGGGGCAATAAACAGGTTTACAGATACGATAAAGGTGGAGTAATCACCGAAGGAGATCCGACCGGCATACAGGAAAAGGCCGCCGGCAATGAGAATAAAAACGTTGAAGATATCCGTTACAAAAGAGGTGGAGGAGTGGAACAGAGCCATGGCATTGTAGACCTTCTTGGAGGAATCCACAAAGGCTTTGTTGCCTACTTCAAACTTTTCCATTTCCTGTTGGGAATTGGTATAAGCTTTGGTGACCCGGATGCCGGTGACACTGCTTTCCACGGCGGCATTGATGGTAGCGTTGCTTTTGCGTCTGGCATCAAAGGCTGCACGCATTCGCTTGCGAAAATACATGGTCACCGCTACCAAAATAGGAACACAGGTGAAGATAATCAGCGTCAGCACCCAGTCAATGGAGAGAAGATATCCAAAGGACAAAATAATCATCACGGAGCTGATGAGCAGATTTTCCGGACCGTGGTGGGCCAGCTCGCAGACCTCAAACAGATCGCTGGTCATGCGGGTCATGATCCGTCCGGTCTCGTGGTTATCGTAGAAGCGGAAAGGAAGCTTCTGCAAATGGGAAAATAGATCCTTGCGCATTTTGGATTGCATACCTACACCGATGAGATGACCGTAGTACTGCACAAAATACCGCAGCAGCAGCCGCAGAATGTAAAGCCCCAAAACGACAGCACCGGCAATGACGATGGTGGTATACATCTTTTGGGGGATGTAGATGTTGAGCATTTTGTTGGTCACCACCGGGTAGACCATGCCGATGAGGGAGATCAGCAATGAGGCCAGCATATCCAGCGCCAGGAGCTTCTTGTAGGGCCTATAATAGTGAATAAATCGTTTCAGCATAATAATCTTCCTTTTGGTTGCAAAAAAATAAGATAACAGATTTGGGACTGTTTTTGCAAAAATCAGCTTCTTTTGTTATTATAGCGGTTTTTTTCGGGTAATGCAATAAGGATAATTGTAAACAAATATCGCAATCTCTTGCTTTTTAACGGAAATCGTGATAAACTATCACAGTTATCTACCAGAAAGGGAGATGTGAATGATATGCAGTGTAAACAGTGCGGAAGTCCGCTGGAGCCGGAAATGGAGCTTTGTCCTCAGTGCGGAGCGCAGGTGGATAAAACAGAAGAAATGGTGACATCCCCCGGTAAAGCTGTCAAGCGTTTGAAAGCTGCCGTTTCTGTGGTGCTTGTGTTGGTGCTGCTATGCAGCATGGTGCTGGTAGTATTTAAGGATGATTTGGTTCCCGGTCACTGGTTTTCTTCTTTGCCCGGCTCCATTCCCAAGGACGGCAATCCGGATAATATAACCGGAGAAGGTACCTATACGGCTTCTCGTTTGGGGTTAAAATGGAAAAGCGATGCTGTGGTGGCAAAATACGGTGACGAGGTTCTGACGAACAGTCAGCTGCTGGTTTTTTGCGGTGAGACGAAAAGCAACTTTTCGCAGACCCATTATAATGACTCCTCTTTGAATTTGAATGCCGATCTTCCTATGGATCGCCAGACTTGCAGTTTGGATGAATCCCTTACCTGGCAGCAGTATTTCCTGCAGGAAGCGATGAATCAGTGGAAGCTGTATGTTTTGCTGAATCAAAAAGCTGCTGCGGCGGGGTGTAAGCTGACAGAAGAAGAGCAGAAGTCTTTGGATGACAGATATAACCAGTACTACGAAAAGTATGTGGAAAGCGGAAAGTATGCTTCTGTAGATGCTGTAACAGAGGCTTTTTACGGTCCCGGCTGTACCTATGCAGACTATCTGCATTATGCAACCTTGTTGGCTGTCGCATCCAAGTACTACGATCAGATGATCAAAGAGCAAGAGGCCTTGGTTACAGAAGAAGATATCGAAGGCTTCTATGAGGATCAAATAGAGCTTTTTGAGAGTTATGATATCAAAAAAGGCGACGGCGACTACGTGGTGGATGTGCGGCACATTTTGATTACCGTGAAGGCAGCTGCCGGTAAAGAAGAGCATATCGAGGAAGCTGACTTTGAGAAAACCAAGGAAGCGGCGCAAAAGGTATTGGATGAGTGGTTGGCCGGTGAAGCTACAGAGGAAAGCTTTGCAAAAATGGCCGAAAAACATTCTTTTGACCCCGGCTCCTACAACAACGGCGGCTTGTATACCGATGTTAAAAAAGGTCAGATGGTAGCAGAATTTGAAGATTGGTGCTTCGATGCTTCCCGGAAATACGGAGATTACGGTCTTGTAAAATCAGACTACGGTTACCATATCATGTATTTTGTAGGAACCGAGGAGTATTGGCATTTTGTCAGTGCAGCGAACGCGCCTGCCTGGCGGACAGATAAGATATTAGAGGCGGAGCGCAGCGCCATGGATGTGCAGATCAATTATAACAATATCCGTGCTTGGGAAGCCGCCTATTACGCAGAGTAAAAAAATAACCGCAAATTCTGAAAAAAATATTGAAAAATCCGACAAGTTGCGGTATAACAGGATTGTGATTTTTGTAAGACCGGTACGGATCTCCGTATTGGAGAAATGAGGTACGATATGGAAAGAAAAGTGGGAACAATTTCTCGCGGTATCCGCGGCCCGATCATTCGCGAAGGCGATGACATGGCTGCCATCGTGGTGTCCAGTGTGTTGGAAGCAGCCGAAGCAGAGGGCTTTGCTCTGCGTGATCGGGATGTTGTGGCGGTAACAGAGTCTGTAGTGGCTCGCGCCCAGGGTAATTACGCGTCTGTGGATGCAATCTGTAAGGACGTTCAGGCAAAGCTGGGAAATGAGACTATCGGTGTTATTTTCCCCATCCTTTCCCGGAACCGTTTTGCTATCTGCCTGCGTGGTATTGCCCGGGCAGCCAAGAAGATCGTTCTGATGCTGAGCTATCCCTCCGATGAGGTGGGTAACGAGCTGGTATCTTTGGACAAGCTGGACGAAGCCGGTGTCAATCCCTACTCCGATGTTTTGTCCGAACAGGAATACCGTAAGCTCTTCGGTGAGAATCTGCACCCCTTCACCTTGGTTGACTATGTGAAGTATTACGGCGACCTGATTCGTGAGGAAGGCGCGGAGGCGGAGATCATCTTTGCTAACAATCCCCGTGTGATTTTGAACTATACCAAGAATGTCCTGCACTGTGATATCCACACCCGGGCCCGGACCCATCGGATCCTGCTGTCTAACGGTGGTGAGCGTGTTTGCGGACTGGATGATATCCTCAATGCCCCTGTGGATGGCAGCGGCTGCAACGAAAAGTACGGCCTGCTGGGTTCCAACAAGGCAACTGAGAGCACCATTAAGCTCTTCCCCCGGGAATGCACCGATCTGGTGATGGAGATCCAAAAGCAGTTTATGGAAAAGACCGGCAAGCACATTGAGGTCATGGTTTATGGCGACGGCGCATTCAAAGATCCCGTGGGTAAGATCTGGGAGCTGGCAGACCCGGTGGTTTCTCCTGCCTATACCTCCGGCTTGGAGGGAACACCCAACGAACTGAAGCTGAAGTACCTGGCAGATAACGATTTTGCAGGTCTTTCCGGTGCAGAGCTGAAGTCCGCCATCGAAAAGGCTATTAAGGCCAAGGGCGATCTGGCTGGCTCTATGGCATCTCAGGGTACCACACCCCGCCGCCTGACGGATCTGATCGGCTCTTTGTGCGACCTGACCTCCGGCTCCGGCGATAAAGGTACACCCATTATTCTGGTTCAGGGTTATTTCGATAACTATACCAACTAATACTAATGATATAAAGACATCTCCCGGTTCACTTGCGAACCGGGAGATGTCTTTTATATCACAAGAAGTTGCCAGGGGTCTAAGGTCTTGCCGTCATAGGAAGCCACCATGTCCGAACGGTTACCCACGATGCGGACACCGTCTTCATAGGTTGCCACCTCAATGCCGTTTTCCAGGACCTCATAATTGGTAATAAACAGGAACTGCCGTTCTGCAAAGGGGCGGTAACTCTCATATTCCGCTTTGATGGAAGCTACAGTCTTTTGCAGTTGCTCTTCTGTATCCACAGTCAGATCCGTTTCTCCCATCCAGTTGACCTTACCGTTGGTGCGGAATTTGGAATAAAGGTAGAAGGTGGGCTTTCCGCCCCGCAGATACACATTGAGCCGGTCTTCTTTGGTCTTGAGAGGAAGGTTGATGGTACCGCTGAGGGGGTTGTAAAGAAGTAGTCCATGATAGACCATCTCATAAAAGGGCACAGATTCATCGTAGAAGGGGAATAGCTGCTTTCCAAAAGCGGTGCCGAAGGAAATGTACAGGCCAAAATCCAAATGCTTCACAGCAAAGTCTATGCAGCCCTCCGAAGAGAAACCGCCAAAAAGCTCCCGGGTGTATGCCATGATCTCCTGAGCAATGCCAACGGCCTGATTGGTACGGCAGGGATGGTCTTCGGCATAGCAGGTGGTGGGATTGACAATAGAGATCACATCGGTGTAGTGCAAGCCGTTGGTGCCAAGAGCCGCAACCGCCGGGAGATCCCGCTTGGCACTTTTCTGCTGCGCCTTCATGCACTGGATGTGAGACTGACCGCCGCTGTGCAGGCCGCCAAGGACGTATTCTCCTTTGCTGTCGATGCAAATATCTTCCAAATTGAAATTGTCTGCAATTTCGTAGCAGTCAAGACCGCAGGTGTGCAGAGAAATACGATAACCCAGCTTTTTGACATACGCGATGGTTTTTCGCAGCTCCTCTTCGCCGCCCAGCAGCGGTTCTACCGGGAAAATTTGGGGATACCGGCCGTCATGACCGCTTTTGTTCCAGCCAACTAATTGAAGCTCCGCACCCTCTAAGCCTTGCCGCTTCATTTCGTCGGCAATTTCCCGCACACGGGTAAAGGTGCAAGCTATATGTATGGGCGGCTCGTTTTCCGGAGCTTGATGTGGCTCGGGGGAGGGACTGGGCTTCCAGGCCATGCGGATCCGCACCAGCGGATACTTCCGGGCGTAATCTACCGCTGCCATCCGGCACTTGTCCCGCAGAGTTGGCAACTTTTCCTGTCTCAAAAGATCGCTGCGTAAGGTGTTTGCCATTTCCGCATAGCCATCGTTTTCTCCCATCAGCAGAAGCTCAAAGCGCAGGTCCGTATAGGCAGGGTCGTCAGCGGTTAGATCAATGAAGGGGGCGACCCGGTAAATGCCGTCTTTCAAGGAAACGGAAAACTGATAGGTATAGCTTCTTTCCAACCGGATCAAAGCACAGATCCTGGGCGTTTTGATAGCATACAGAGAAAGGGGCATCGCACCGGCATATTCCCCGGCTTCGTCTTCGCGGGATAAAAACCGTACGATGATCTCGCTTTCCATGCCAATGGTCCGGGGAAGCAGATAAAAACCGTCTTCTCCGACTTTGGCTTCGCTGAGAGCGCCTAAAAGGAAAAGCTTTTTGGCGCTGCCAAAGGCTTCTTTTTTCAGGGTCAGAAAAATGCGGTTACCTTTTTGCTCTTTGTCAAAAAGGTATCTTACGCCATTTTCATCAACAGCATCAAAACAATAATGCGTCATAGACATACCTCCGGAAAATCAAGACTCAAAGTCTTCGATTTTAAATTTCCATTCCTCCCGCTTGCGGAAGGGGGTTCGGAAGTGCTTGGTGAGAGCACCCTTTTCTTCCAGATGAATGTAGCATCTGACGTCGCAGGCTCTGCCGCATATGGAGCAGGGGTACGCGTGCTGGGCAGGGGGATAGAAATATATGTTTTTCAGGATTTTTCTTGCGGTTTCCGGGTCAACCTTGGCCTCTCCGCTGATAATAGCCAGCCTGTTCTCAAAATCCGCAAAAGCATCCGGGGGCATGAAAGGGTTCTTCAATCCGTTGGCACCATTGTAGTATACCGCGCACTGCCAGGGGTCAAGAGTGCCGTCTTCGGCAATGGCTTTGCCGGGGCAGCCCTTTACGCATTCCCGGCAACCATCACAAAGATGGGGTGTTTTTACAGGGGTTGGCTCAATTTCGGCATCGGTCAAAACAAAGCAGGTTCGGACAAAGGGGCCGAATTCCTCGGTCAGGAGAGCACCGTGAAAACCGATCTCACCAAGTCCGCAAAGCACAGCGGCCTCGTTGAAATCCATTTGGGTTTCTTGGGGGCGGTTTCTGTAAATGGCATCGAAAGCCACTTCCGGGTTGGTAGAGTTTTCTTGTGCCATGATCTGTTGGTGACGGCGTTGGGGAAGCGCCAAATAGCCCTCTTCTTCCAGCAGCATGGAAAGCCGCAGGGAAACCATGGGCATAACTGTTTCTTCCATGTTTTCCACACCCATGGTGGTGTACTGGTAGTAGGTACTGCCTTCCTCAATGCCCCGGTATGCGCCTCGCAGCACACGGAAACCGAGACCGATCACAGTTTTGGCTTCAGGCATCAGCTTGTGTACAGCGCTGCATTCCGGGAAACGCGCTATAGGCGCGAAACCGACCAGATCAGCACCCCATTTTTGGCAAGATTCAAGAATTTGCTGTTTCATTTCTGCTTACCTCCGTTCAGGTGCTGATAGCAAGCATAGTCGCAGGGCCTTCCGCAAAGGCAGGGGGAATAGCCCCACTGGGTATTGGGCAGGAAATCCAGCTTGGGATAGATTTCTCTTGCGCTGATTGCGTCAAAACGCATATCCCCGTTCAGGATGGCTTCCCGGTTGGGATCGTCCTTCAGAAATTCCTCGGTGATAAAGGGGTTTGATTTATGAGCACCCTTGTAATATACCGCGCACTGCCAGGTGTCCAAACCGTTTTCCCCAATGGCCTTGCCGGGACAGGCTTCTTTGCATTTGCCGCAGTTGTCACAAACGGGGCTATCCATAGGCGCGTCCACATCCAGCGGCGCATCGGTGATCAGGAAGCAGTAGCGGATGTAGGGCCCGTACTTGGGGTGGAGGATCTTGCCGCTAAGACCCCTTGTGCCAATACCGCAGACTTTTGCGGCTTTTCCAAAGTCGATGATCACATCCGGCACAGGCTTTTCGGGGGCTACAGCCGTTGCGTGGATCAGCTCGTAGGTATCTACGACTTCAGGGTTTGTGGTTTTGTCGCCTTTGACACGCAAATTGGGGATGGCTTTTTGCAGACATGCATCGAAGCCGGCATCCTCGATCATACCGCCGATTTTTAGCAGAAAGATCTCCGCCAGCTCTTCGTCGGGATATTTTACACCCATGGTGGTATATGTGTAATACTGAACGCCGGTGTTCATATTGCGGAAAAGGGCCTTCGGAATGGCAAAACCGAAGCCGATGATACACTTGGCGTTTGGCAGGATCTGCCGGGGGTCTTTTTGGGCATCCGGCTCTTCGTATATGCGGCCGATTCCGCAAACACTGGCGCCCAGCTCCTTTGCTTTTTGTTTGATCATTTCACTTGTAAGCATGATTATGTTCCTCCTGCTTGTCAAAGTGTTTTCTTTTGGGTGTTTTCCGGGGCGGTATCTCTGTTTTCCACCACAATGACGTTGGCATCCTCGCTGACAACAATGTGGTGCCATACCCCGGCAGGAACGGTGTAAACGCAGCCTTGCACCATGGTTACGGTTTCTTTGTCGGTGCAAAGGGTGGCGCTGCCTGAAACAAGAATAAATACCTCATCTGTCAGCATATGCCGTTCCATTTCGCCAAGGCGGGAAAAGCGGCTGCAGTAGCGAAGCATACCCACCTTCCACTGACCGTACTCGGCCATGACCCGGAATCCTTCGGTGGTGTGTTGGGAAACGCGAATCATCTGTCCAGTTTCCATGGCTTTCCCTTTCTCAGCGGCTCCTGAAAGCGACCTTCCATGCAGCCGCCTTTTTTCTCCAGCATGGATACACAACCGCGGATGCAGCCGCCACATTTAGCCATGTTGTAGCCTACCCAGCTGGGGAAATACTTCTGTAGCGCACCATATACCTTCATGATCTCTTTTTCATCGGCAATGGCAGTTTTACCCTCTAACAGGTCAAGATTTCCATCCTCGTTGGCATCAAAAACCTCTTTGGGAACAAAGGGATTGTAATAGCGGCCGGCATGGGTGTAGAAGGCGTAGCAGCGCCACATATCGATGTCGCCCCATTGGCAAATCTTGCCGTCCAGGTCTACGGTGACGGTCTTTCCGGAGCTGATGGCGGGGATACAGCCACCCGGACACTCCCTGACACAAGCCCCGCACTTGCGGCACAGGGGTTCACCGTGATACATTTCATCATACTCCAGCTCCGCATCCGTAAACAGGAAAGCGACTCTCTGCAAAGGACCAAACTGAGGAGTCAAAAGCATCTTGCTCCAGCCAATCTCACCTAAACCGCAGGCGACAGCCAGCAACCGAAACGCAAATTGCAGATCCGGGGCCACATTGTCATCCCGGGTGGGGCGGGTGAACTGCACGCTTCTGTGATGAGCAGTGAAGTTTTTGGCGTTTTCGTTAATCTCGATCTGTTCCTCAGGGGACAGGGTGTTTCCGGGACTTCCGTCCATATCGGAAATGCTGCCCCGGGCACCGGTATTGCGGTAAACAAAAGCTTCGTAACCCTCATCTTCAATCAGCTTGCCAACGTGATATAAAACGGCAGGTGCAAAAATTTCGTTGATGCCACCGTAGGCCATGGAGGGGTACTGATAAAACTGGGTGCCTTCTTCAATGCCTCTTTGTACTCCCCGGGGGATACGGAAGACAAAACCGATGACACTTTTGGCTTCCGGGAACAGAAATTTGGGATTCATGTCGTCCGGAGCTCCGGCAAGACGGGAGATAGGCGCAATGCCGCAGACATCGGCACCGGCCTCTAAGGCGACTTTTTTGATCATTTCACTTGTCAGCATAATTTCACTCCTAATGATATGTTTACAGAGGAAGTGTTACGGTGGCAGAAGCCATGGCTTTTTCACAGTAATCACAGGTTTGACATTGCTTGTCGCAATAGAGGACATGCCGGGCAAAATCTTCCGGGAATTTGGCATTGTCCGTATAATCCGGATAGAAAATACCGCTGTGATTTGGCTCCAGCAGCTCCATAATACTGCCGCTGTAGCGCCGGTTCAGATAGGCCTCCAAAATCCGGACAGGGGAACTGTTGACCCGGGTAGCTAGCTTAATAGACGGTGTAATGGTTTCGTAAAGCCACAGATCTTCTGGACGGATAAAATTGGTGCGGGAGAGCCACTTTTTGCGATTTCCTGGCTGAGTCAGGAAATCCCAGCAGACCCCCCTAAACTGATATCCGTTGTCCATGGTGGCAATTTCCGCTTCATGGGCTACAAGATTGTCGTGAAAAATGTGGGCAGAGCAATGATTCAGACAGCCACTGTTGGCCAGTAAATACATCTGCTTTCCGTTTTCGTCACACCATTTGCGTAACTGTAAAAGGGCCGGAAGATTTCGGTTCAGCTCCCGTTTAACATAGAAGCTGTCAAAAAGGTCGGCGATATATGAGATGCCTTCTATGGAACCGATCTCCATATTCACCGAGGCGCGCACATCAATACCGGGAAAGTTTTCTTTTACAAACCTGGCAATCAGTGGGGATGCGGTGGTAACAGAGAATAAACCGAACTGCCTTTTTGTGTAGTCGATGAGATCCCCGGCTTTCTGAAAGAACACCCGGGACTGACTGTCTTTTCCGTAGCAATTTCCGTTAAACAGCAAATTAAAAGCGATGTTTTCCCGGGATAATCGCGTTAAGTTTTCCTGTTGCCGCTGTTGAAATTCAAAAGGTGTGGTGTTTTCCAAAGCGGATAAAGCGCTGCGTCCATTGGGCATATCGCCCCAGGAAAAATAGACCTCAGAAATCTGGGATTTATTTTGGATAACCGTGTCAAAAAATGCTTCATTATGTTCCATAGGATATCCAACGATATATTTCAAAAAATCACCCCTTATATGGCTTTTGCGAAAAATCACTTTAAATACTATCTTGATTATATATCCGATAGTGTTATAATCAAGGTGGAAAACGAACTAAAAAGTTTGAAAAACAAACCTTGGTGGTGAGTCTGTGAACCTTTGTGACATGAATCCCTTTATGCGCTGCGCGGTGCTGCAGCCGTCGGTAAAGTCCTGCCCGCCGTTAAGCTGCTCTTACGATTACCGGATCTTTTACATATTGGAGGGGACGGCGGATTTTGTGCTCTCGGACAGGACCATCCCTATTTCCCGGGGAATGCTGCTGTATTTCCGTCCCGGAACGCCCTATTACTTTGACGGAAAGGTAAAAGTCATTATTTTGAATTTTGACATGACCCGAAATCAGTCTGATCAAAAAGAACCCCGGACCCCATCCCAAAGCATGGAGGATTTTGATCCAGCGGAGATTTTTGAAAACGATCCGCCACCGGAGCTGGAATCTCTGGTGGTGATCCACGGTGCCTTTTCGGTGGAACGGAAAATGCGGGAGTGTCTGTTTCATTACTGCTATCCAACGCCCTTTTCCGATGCCATAAGTTCTGCGACCATAAAGGATATTCTTTGCTATATTGCGCAAAATGCAAAGACCGGGCAGCAGGAGTCTATGGAGATCGTGCAAAAGATCATGCTCTATATTCAGCAGAATTATCAGGAGAAGATCAGCAATTTGCAGATATCCAGAGATTTGGGATACCATCCCTATTACCTTAACAGAGTCTTCAAGAAAAGCACCGGTATTACTATCCACCAGGCAGTGTTACAGGAGAAAGTGCGGATCGCCGGACATTTATTAAAAGAAACGGATCTTACCGTCAATGGGATTGCGGAGGAAGTAGGCTTTTCTGACAGATCTCAATTTATTACAACCTTTAAAAAATACATAGGGGATACGCCGTTAAAATACCGAAAAAAGCAGTAAATTTACTAAGAGGGGAATCGAACCGCGGCAGCCCCGCATCCTATACGCCTGAAAGCGCTTTCTTGCTGCGGTGGACTTCTGTTCGCCCCGCATGAAAGAATACGAAAAAATGACGAAAATAGGCATTGAAATCTTCCGCGGTTTCGTGTATAATGTCCTTATTGTGGTGCTGCGGCACCAAACAGTAAGGGGGAGGCGTTGCTTCCCGAAAGGAGTAATTTTCATGTACACAGTTAACGCGATCCGTAATATCTGCCTGCTGGGTCACTCCGGCAGCGGTAAGTCTGCTTTGGCAGAGAGCTTGCTTTACATGACCGGTGCTATTGACCGCATGGGAAAGAATGCCGATGGCAACACCGTTTGTGACTTTGACCCCGAGGAGATCCGCCGCAATATTTCTATTGCTACCGCGGTAGTACCTCTGGAGTATCATAATACAAAGATCAATGTTTTGGATACACCCGGTGGCTTTGACTTCTCCGGTGCCGTGATGGAAGCTCTTCGCGCTGCGGACGCTGCTATCCTGGTTCTGTCTGCCAAGGACGGCATCACTGTCGGCTTTGAAAAGGCATGGAAGTACTGCGAAGAGCGGAATATGCCCCGCTTTATCTACATCTCCAAGGTCGATGAGGACAACTCCGACTATAATGCTACCTTTGAAGCACTTCGCGAGAAGTACGGCAATAAGATCGCACCAGTGGTCGTCCCCATTTGGGATTCCTCCAAGAAAATCACCGGCATTATCGATGTGGTGAATAAGCGCGCCTATGAGATGCAGAAGCTGAAGAGAGTGGAGATTGAGGTTCCTGCCGATAAGGAATCCGTTATCGAAGAATTCTATGATGCGCTGAAAGAGGCTGTTGCTGAGACCGACGAGGCTCTGATGGACCGCTTCTTTGAGGGTGACGACTTTACTTACGCGGAAATGATCAATGGCTTGCATAGCGGCGTTAAGGAGCTGAGCCTGTTCCCGGTTCTGTGCGGTTCCGCTACCACTTGCTTGGGCAGCCTGATGCTGATGGACCAAATCGTCAACCTGCTTCCCAACCCCGAGCAGGGTAACTACCACAAGGCCACCACTGCTGACGGCAAGGTGGAGGAATTCATTGTTTCTGCCGGCGGTGTTCCCTCTGCATTCGTTTGGAAGACCGTTTCCGACCAGTACGGCAAGTACTCCTTCATTAAGGTGCTGTCCGGTGTCATCAATTCCGATACCACCTTGGTCAACTCCCGTACCGGTGAGACTGAGAAGCTGGGCCGCCTGTATACCATGTGCGGCAAGAAGAATACTGAGGTCAAGGAGCTGGGCTGCGGCGATATCGGTGCCATTGGCAAGATGGACAAGGTCAAGACCGGTGATACTTTGTGCGACCCCAGAAAGGTCGTTTCCTTGAAGCAGATTCCCTATGCAGAGCCTTGCTACTCCATGGCCATTGCTCCCAAGGTCAAGGGTCAGGAAGAAAAGGTCGGTACCGGCCTGAACCGTCTGAACGAGGAAGATCCCTCCTTCACCCTGGTCAACAATGCTGAGACCCATCAGCTGGTGCTGTCCGGTGCCGGCGATCAGCAGCTGGATGTGCTGGTAGCCAAGCTGAAGTCCCGCTTCGGTGTGGATGCTGTTCTGAGCCCGGCAAAGGTTGCTTACCGTGAGAAGATCAAGAAGAAGGTCGAGGCTCACGGCCGTCATAAGAAGCAGACCGGCGGCAGCGGCCAGTTCGGTGACGTTTGGGTACGCTTTGAGCCTCAGGAAGAGCAGGACGATCTGATCTTTGATGTGGCTGTTGTCGGCGGTGCTGTTCCCAAGAACTTTAACCCCGCTGTTGAAAAGGGCTTGCAGGAAGCCGTTCAGAGAGGCCCTCTGGCAGGCTATCCCATGGTGGGTCTGAAGGCTACTTTGTACGATGGTTCCTACCACCCCGTTGACTCCAACGAAATGGCGTTTAAGCTGGCAGCAATCCTGTCCTTCAAGGAGGCTATGCCCAACGCAATGCCCACCCTGCTGGAGCCTGTTGGCGCCCTGGCAGTTACTATTCCCGACAGCTACATGGGCGATGTCATCGGCGATCTGAACAAGCGCCGCGGCCGTGTTATGGGTATGAACCCCGATAAGGACGGCAACACTGTTGTTGAGGCTGAGGTTCCCATGGCGGAAATGAGCAGCTATGCTATTGACCTGCGGGCCATGACCCAGGCTAGAGGCTCCTTCACCCTGAAATTTGAGCGCTATGAGGAAGTGCCTAAGGCCAACCAGCAGAAGATCATCGACGAGGCCAAGAAGGAAGAAGACTAATATTACGCACGAAAGCGGCGCAGATTTCTCTGCGCCGCTTTTCTATGTTGTCGTATTTCATTTTCGTTTGTCGGGGAGTTGCGTAGGGCGGAGTCATGACCCCGCCCTACGAACAAACACCCCGATAAATTACAATTTTCTATACCTTGAAATTCTGATTTGCATTTTCCTGTTACTTGGGCTATACTGTAGAAAAAACAAGGGGGCGTAATGTATGACGATCCGTAAAATGGAGCCGACAGATTTTGATAAGGTTTTGGATATGATGCTGGTGTTCTATGCTTCCGATGCCTTACTGATCCACCCGGAGGAGTCGGTTCTGAGAAAAACCCTTGCAGATGCGATCGAAGCAGGACCTTATGTGGAAGGCTTTGTGTTTTGCCAAGAGGAAGAGCCGGTAGGCTACGGCATGATCGCCAAAAGCTATTCTACCGAAATGGGCGGACACTGTGTTTGGATCGAGGATATCTACATCCAGCCGGAGTTTCGGGGACAGGGGCTTGGTACAAGCTTTTTGCGTTTTGTGGAAGATCGCTACCGGAATTGGGCAGTCCGCCTTCGCCTGGAAGCCGAGGAAGAAAACGAAAAAGCCATGTCAGTCTATCATAGCGCCGGTTACGAAACCCTGGGCTATATCCAGTTGGTAAAAACAATATCGTGATATTTGAAAAAGGTGATGTCGATTCCAAATCTGGCATCACCTTTTTGTTTCTTGCATTGTGAGCTTTGTGAACCGATGAGGGGACAGAATTAACCGAAGGGACATAAAAGCAACATTTCATCCTTTCACTTTGCTATGATCATGTTATAGTATGAAACGAAAGGAAGGAACTTGCCATGGAAGCAATCAAAACCGTAGAGCTTACCAAGCGGTACAAAAGCTTAATAGCTGTGAACAAGCTCAATTTGGAGATCAAGCAGGGGGAATTATTTTCTTTGCTGGGTGTCAACGGTGCGGGAAAGACTACGACCGTAAAAATGTTGACCTGTCTGACAAAACCGTCAAGCGGCGATGCTTATGTGGGGGGCTATAGTGTAACAAAAGAACCAAATCAAGTCAAACGGCTGATCGGCGTATCGCCTCAGGAAACAGCCGTTGCGCCTAACTTATCGGTAGAAGAAAACTTAAAGCTTCTGTGCGGTATCTACGGCTTTTCCAAAGAGAAAACGAAGGCGAGAATCCGGGAGCTTGCCTGCCAATTTGGTTTGGATGCGGTTTTGCGAAAAAAAGCGGGCAAACTGTCCGGCGGCTGGCAGCGCCGGGTAAGTATTGCCATGGCGCTGATAGGTGAACCTCAAATTCTATTTTTGGACGAGCCCACCATTGGGCTGGATGTGCTTGCCAGACATGAGCTTTGGAAATGCATTCAGGAGCTGAAAGGGAAGGCGACGATTCTTCTGACAACCCATTATATGGAGGAGGCGGAACGGCTATCTGATCGTATCGGTATTATGAAAAACGGAATTCTTCTTGCGGTAGGAACTGCAGAGGAATTAAAAAGGAAAGCAGGAACCGACGATTTTGAAGCCGCATTTGTATCCATTGTAAAGGAGGCAGCGGTATGAGAATGTGGGCATTTGCCAAAAGGTGCGCGAAAGAAATTTTGCGGGATCCCATCAATCTCGGTTTTGGTTTGGGCTTCCCGATAGTTTTGCTGCTGATGCTGAGTGCAATGCAAGCCAATATCCCGGTGAATATGTTCCAAATTGACGAGCTGACTCCGGGAATTACGGTTTTTGGCTTGTCTTTCATGACGCTGTTTTCTGCGACGCTGATCGCCAAAGACCGGGAAAGTGCTCTGCTGCAGCGGCTGTACACCACACCGTTGACAGGGGTGGATTTCATTTTGGGATATATGCTGCCGGTTTTGCCCATTGCTCTGGGTCAGACCGTGATTTGTTATCTGTTTGCCATACCCTTGGGGCTTACTGTCAATGTAAATTTGATCTATGCTATCCTTGGGATGATTCCCGTAACAGTCCTCTATATTGCATTGGGACTTTTGTGCGGCAGCCTTTTGAATGTTAAACAGGTTGGCGGCGTTTGCGGCGCGCTGCTTACGAATCTTTCCGCATGGCTTTCCGGTGTATGGTTTGACTTGAGGCTTTTGGGCGGTACATTTTCTAAAATTGCCAGGGCGCTGCCTTTTGTGCACGCAGTGGAAATGGAAAAGGCCTTGTGTAAAGGAAATTTTACCCAGGCAGCAACCCACATTCTGCCGATCTTGCTCTACGGTGGCGGAATCATGGTGTTGGCGGTAGCTTGTTTTCTCAGAAAAAAGCAAAAAACATAAAAAGAAAGCGGCATATGCCGCTTTCTTTTTATGACGAAGGGGATATATTAACGTTTTTTCAAGAATTTATCAAAAGGAAGGGAAATCATGACACCTACTGCCATCAAGCCGAACCAGACCAGGATCAATCCGTTCCAGCCAATGGAGCCTGCTGCCTTGGCGAAAATGGTGGAGGAAGCGGCGGCTGCCATATAGCTCATAAAATCCAGGAAGCCCGTCGCGCTGGAAACCATGCCGGTATCCCGGAGGCTGGGACAGTAAATGCTCCAAAGCATGGTGGAGGCACAGTTGGCGGCAAGAATTGCCAGAACCATAAAGCTGATGTTCAGCGTCGGCTGCTTGCAAAGGAAAACCAGCAGGAAGGAGAGGGCGGCGGTGAGGAAAGATACGAGAACAGTCATATCGATGTTTTGCTTCAGTCGCCCGTAAAGGAATACGGCCAGGAACGCGGAGGCGGAGATCGCCACGGTGGCAACGGTGTAGATCAGGGCTGCGGTATCGGTGTCAAAACCAAGATGCTCTACAATGTAAGTAGTCAGCCAATGCACCACCGTTGTACGGATAATGCCGGTGAGTATAGCGATCAAAGTGAATTTTATGATCTTATGGCGAACCAGCACCTTGATGCCGCCGCCGGGGGCGGTTTTTGGTGCTTGGAATTTGCCGTACTGAACGATACCTTTTTTCTCAAAGACCAAAAAACATACGAAGCAGGATACTGCCATGAAAAGCAGCACACCGCTGCTGGCAAAGAATACACCTTGCCAGGTCAGGAAAGCGGCCAAAACACCGGCTGCGGGAGAGCCAACATAAGAAGCGAAGGAATAGCCTAAGGCGCACCGGGTGGCGTGGAGGGGCTCTGTGTTTTCAGCCACTACCTTTGTCATAGGTGCATAGATCATGGATAGGAAAAATCCGGTGGCACCATAGACGATATATACCGTCATAACAGATGCAGACATCAGCGGAAACAGCAGCGTGCAAACGCCGGCAAAGGCCAAGCCGAAGCTCATCATGTATTTTGCTTTGATCCGGTTGCCGAGCAGTCCGTTTACCAGCTGACCGCAGGCGTAGCAGGTAAAGTAAATGGAGGACAAAACACCCAGGGCCTCTTTGTCAAGAACACCCGCCGCTTCGATCTGAGGCTGAACGGTACCTAAAATGTTTCTGGCAATATAGACTGCCAAATAAGCCAAAGTGCAAAGGGTGCCAAGCATAAGGGCATTTTTGGCTTTTGAATTGAGCTTGTTCTGCGACATAAGGGGCCTCCATGAAAATATGTTGTTTCTTTGAAAAGTATAGTGTATTGGGATCTTAATGTCAATGTAAAAAGTGGCAATATCCTTGTCTTTTTCGGAAAAATGTGATAAGCTTTTCTAAGAAACCAGAAAAGGAGACAGCTATGCTTCCGCAAGCTTTTTTAGATAGAATTGAGATGCAGCTGGGGGAGGAATATCCTCAGTTTTTGCAAAGCCTGGAGCTGCCCCGGGCCGTGGCACTGCGGTTTAATCCCTTAAAGGGAGAAATGCCTGTGCTGCCTTTTGTAAAGGCACCGGTTCCCTGGGAGCCTATGGGATATTATTATGATCCTGAGGCCCGGCCGGGGCTGCACCCATTTCACGAAGCCGGCGTATATTATTTACAGGAGGCCAGTGCTATGGCACCTGTGGCGCTGTTAGACCCGCAGCCCGGTGAACGGATCTGCGATTTGTGCGCCGCGCCCGGAGGGAAATCCACCCAGATCGCCGGCAGACTGGGGGGCGAAGGCTTCCTGCTTTGCAATGAGTTTAACCCGAAGCGGGCGAAGATTCTATCCCGCAATATCGAGCGTATGGGAATAGCCAATGCCTTGGTGACCAATGCTCATCCTGAGGATCTGGCCAAGCGACTACCCGGTTACTTTGACCGGGTGCTGGTGGATGCCCCTTGTTCCGGTGAAGGAATGTTCCGGAAGGAAGAAGCGGCGGTTACGGACTGGAGTCAGGAAACGGTGGAAATGTGTGCTCACCGACAGACAGAGATCCTTCGCTCAGCTGCCCACCTGGTTCGTCCCGGCGGACGGTTGGTTTACTCAACCTGTACCTTTGCTCCGGAAGAAAACGAGGAAACAGTAAATGCTTTTTTGGCAGAGAATCCGGATTTTTACCCTGTGCAGACGGATGCGCCCTGGTTTACACCGGCAGGGTCCGGTCAGTTTCGCCTGTGGCCCCATAAGCTCCGGGGAGAAGGTCATTTTGCCGCCGTACTGCAGCGCAGCAACGAGGATTCCTGCGTAGGGGATACCATTTCCGGAGAAAAGCTTCCAAAGCAGTGGCAGGAATTTGCCAAGGAGCTGGAAATTCAGCTTCCTGCCGGCAGGGCGATCACCTTCGGTACAGAGCTTTATTGGACACCGGAGGATACGCCGAACCTAAAGGGGCTTAAGGTTCTGCGTCCCGGTTTGGCGCTGGGCACAGTGAAGAAAGACCGGTTTGAGCCTGCCCATGCCTTGGCACTGTGGCTGCATACTTGTAAAAATGTGCAAAATCTTCCGGCTGACAGTCAGGAGACTCGCAAATATATGGGTGGCGATGTAGTGCCTTCCCACCAAAAAGGCTGGTGTCTGGTAACGGTAGACGGTTATTCTTTGGGATGGGGAAAGGGTGACGGAAGTGTGCTGAAGAACCATTATCCAAAGGGCCTTCGCAGGCCTATGTGAAATTATCCTTTACAGAAGCGGGGATCTGTGATATAATTAACAAACTGTAATCAAATGATGTCAGATTAATTATGATTTAAGTTTAGCAAGGAGAGGATTATCCTTGGCTCGATATGAAATTCATGGCGGTGTTCCGCTGAAGGGAAGCGTTGCCATCAGCGGTGCGAAAAATGCAGCCGTAGCGATTCTTCCTGCAGCCCTTTTGGTAAGAGGCACCTGCCGTATTGAAAATATTCCGGATATTTCCGATGTGCGGATCATGATCTCCATCCTCCAAAAGATGGGTGCGCAGATCCAGTTTCCCCAGCCGGATGTTGTTGAAATCGACTGTACCAATGTGACCTGTACCTGTCCCGATACAGAATTGGTAACGCAAATGCGTGCCAGCTACTATCTGATGGGCGCACTTTTGGGCAGAGAGGGAAAGGCACATGTGGCACTTCCCGGTGGTTGTAATTTTGCGGCCCGCCCCATTGACCAGCATATCAAAGGCTTTGCGGCTCTGGGTGCGGTTGTGGATGAAACTGAGGAGTATGTGGATCTTCAGACCGGACTTGGCGGTCTGCGGGGCAACCGCATCAGCCTGGACGTAGTCAGCGTCGGTGCAACAGTCAATATTATGCTGGCCTCCGTGCTGCTTTCCGGTCAGACAGTGATTGAAAATGCCGCCAAGGAGCCCCATATCGTGGACTTGGCGAACTTCCTGAATACCATGGGAGCTCAGATTTCCGGTGCTGGCACCGATACCGTAAAGATCCGCGGTGTAGAGGCTCTCCGGGGCGGCACCTATACCATCATTCCTGATCAAATCGAAGCCGGTACATATTTGGCTGCGGCTGTTGCCACCGGCGGCAATGTTTTGGTTACCAATGTCATCCCGAAGCATCTGGAGTGTATTACCTCCAAATTCCAGGAAATGGGCGCGGAAGTGATCCATTATGATGATGCGGTTCGTGTTCGCTGTAAGGGTCGCCTGCGGCATACTACCGTTAAGACCCGTCCTTATCCCGGCTTCCCCACGGATATGCAGGCGCAGATCTGCGTGTGTATGTCTTTGGCATCCGGTGTCAGCCGCCTGACGGAAAGTGTCTATGAGACCCGTTTCTTTGGCTACTGTACAGAGCTGCAAAGCATGGGTGCCGACATTCAGATCAACGGCAAAACCGCCATCGTTACCGGCACAGAGTCCATTACCGGAACCACGGTGTATGCCCATGATCTGCGGGCAGGTGCGGCTCTGGTTATCGCCGGTTTGGCGGCAGAAGGAACTACCTTGCTGGAAAATGTCCACTATGTAGAACGCGGCTATGAGAATTTGGCAGATAAGCTGACTTCTCTGGGTGCCCGGATCCGCAGAATTGAAGAGTAAAAACAGGAGCTGTCTCAAACACACGAGACAGCTCCTGCTTTCATATGCGGAATGTTATTGCGGGGCAAACGCCAATTCCCGTTTATCGGGCTGTTGGTTAGAACACAGCGGCGTAGCCGCAAAGCCTTCCCCTCGAGGGGAAGACGGATGAGGTGGTCTGCGAAGCAGAATCCCAGCCTAGTAACGGCTGCTATGCAGCCTACACCTCATCAGTCAGCCTGTTAGGCTGACAGCTTCTCCTCAAGGAGAAGCCTTTGTGCTCTGTTGCAACCGCCCGAGAAATGGCAATTTGTTGGGTAGTAAGTGACCCGGGAAGACAACCGGTTATGCTTGGAAAAGCTCCGTAGAAAGATACCGTTCTCCCGAATCCGGAAGCAGAACAACAATGGTCTTGCCGCTGTTTTCTTCCTGTTTGGCAGCTTCTATAGCTGCGTGTAGGGCTGCGCCGGAAGAAATGCCAGCCAAAACACCCTCCCATTTACCCAATAGCCTGGCGGCCTCGTAAGCCTCGTTTTCCGTTACCGGGAGGATTTCATTATAGATGCCGGTGTCCAAGACACCAGGGACAAAATTAGCACCGATACCCTGCAGACCGTGAGGTCCTGCTGTGCCTTTGCTCAGCAGGGGAGATCCGGCAGGTTCTACACCCAGAATTTTCACAAGAGGATTGCGCTGCTTCAGATATCTGCCTGTACCGGTGACAGTACCGCCGGTGCCGATGCCGGCAACAAAGATGTCCACCTGACCTTCCGTATCTGCCCAGATCTCCGGACCGGTGGTTTCAAAATGAGCCTGTGGATTGGCAGGATTGTCAAATTGACCGGGAATGAAACTGCCGGGGTTTTCTGAGGCTAACCGGTTCGCTAAAGCAATGGCACCGGACATTCCTTCCTCCGCTGGGCTCAGCACGACCTCTGCGCCATAGGCGGTCATCAAAAGCTGGCGCTCCTTGCTCATATTCCCGGGCATGACGATGACAGCCCGGTATCCTCTTGCGGCAGCCACCACAGCCAAACCGATACCGGTGTTGCCGGAGGTGGGTTCAATGATCAAAGCGCCCGGCTGGACCAGCCCGGCCTGCTCAGCGGCGTCCAGCATGGCTTTTGCCACCCGGTCCTTGGCAGAGCCGCCGGGATTAAAGCCTTCCAACTTGGCCAGAAGCCGGGCTTTCAGATTTAACTTTCTGGAGATGTTCCCCAGCTCCAGCAGCGGCGTTCTGCCGATCAGCTCTTCAACGGAAGTATAAACAGACATTATGATACCCCCAAATGTGTTTTTTGTATTATACAGAAAAAAGTGCTGCCGTGTCAACGCTGTGTTTGCATTGACTTTATTTTCCCGGTATGGTATAAACAAGAAAAAGCGTAAGGAGTGATCGCCGTGCATACCATCGAAGAACGTGTTGAATCGGTTGTGGATCAGATTCTGGAGGATTACGGCAACGGCCGGGATATTGATAAGATCGATTTCCAGCGGCATCCGGATAAGGATGTGGTGATCGATATGATCGTCAAGCTGCGCCGGATCGTGTACCCCGGCTATTCCCGGGATAAGAATTACCGCATTTATAATGTGAAGCACAATCTTTCCATGCTCATCGAAGATGTGATCTTTAATTTGAGCCAGCAGATCGCCCTGGTGCTGCAAAGCAGCGGCACGCAGCAAGCGGAAGCGGAGGAGAAGGGCAAGGACCTGTGCCTGCAGTTTTTGCAGACCATCCCCAAAGTCCGTGCGGTGGTTCAAACAGACCTGCAGGCCGCCTATGAGGGCGACCCTGCAGCCACCGGCAGTGAGGAAATCATTTTCTCCTACCCGGGCTTATTTGCCATTACCGTCTATCGTCTTGCTCATGAGCTGCATATATTGGGCGTTCCTATGATTCCCCGTATTATGACAGAGCATGCTCACAGTATTACCGGCATTGATATTCACCCGGGCGCGGTAATTGGAGAGTATTTCTTCATTGACCACGGCACAGGTATCGTCATTGGCGAGACTACGGTGATCGGTCAGCATGTGAAGATCTATCAGGGTGTGACCCTGGGCGGCCTTTCTACCCGGGGCGGACAGAGCCTGCGGGGTAAGAAGCGGCATCCTACCATTGAGGATAATGTGACCATCTATGCCAATGCGGCTATTTTGGGTGGCGATACGGTGATTGGAGCCGGCTGCGTCATTGGCTCCAGTACCTTTATTACAGAGTCCATCGCCCCCTGCACCACAGTCACCATCAAAAATCAGGAGCTTCAGTTTCGTCCGAGAGGAAATTGCTGTGAGAATTGCGGCAATATTTGAAAAGAGGTAAACACTATGCCTTTTACCAACGGCGTTTATACACAATATGATCAGGAAGCGGCAAAGATCCTGAATGATTTTTTGCCGGACCGGATCTTTGATGCCCATATGCACATCTTTGACAGTTTCTTTGCGCCGGGAATTTCCAAGGGCGGTGGATTCAATAGCTCTACCCGGGCTGATTTTCAGGATTATCTGGATTTCATGCAGCCCCTGTTTGGCAGCAGACGGGAGATTCATGCCAATTTCATCACTTCTCCCGATCCATCCATGACTCTGCCGGATTCTCCCAACCGCAAAGCATCTGTGGAATTCATGGCCAGGCAGCTGGAGCAATTCCCCGGCAATGTGGGTGAAGTGATGGTGGGGCCAGAGGATACGGCAGAAGATATTGAAAGGCAGCTGATCCATCCTGCCATCAAGGGCCTTAAGTGCTACCATACCACCGCGGCGAACAAGCCCACGAATCAGGCGACCATTGGCGAGTATTTACCGGAAAGTGCTTGGCAGGTGGCTGATCAACGGGGCTTGGTCATCACACTCCATTTGGTAAAGGACCGTTCTCTGGCGGATCCTGAAAACTATGAATACATTATGCAAATGGCAAAACGCTATCCCAATGCCAAGCTGATCCTGGCCCATTGCGCCCGGGCCTTTGCTGCCTGGACCGGTGTGGAGACTGTGGATAAGATCAAGCATCTGGACAATGTGTATTACGATTTTTCTGCCATCTGCGAATCTCCCGCCATGTTTCAGATCCTGCGTAAGGTCGGCAAGGATAAGTGTATGTGGGGCAGTGACTTCCCGGTGTGCCGCCTGTCCGGTAAAGCCATCTCTTTGGCAGACAGCTTCTACTGGATTAATGCCAGAGTTTTGGAGATGCTGGGCAATCCCAATATTCCTTATTGGCAGTATTCTACAGAAAATCTCATGGCAGTCCGCCAGGCTTGTTTGATGCTGGATCTTTCCCAAGACCGGATCGAAGACCTGTTCTGGAACAATGCCATGACTTTGTTTGGCCTAAAATAAAATTGAAAAAGACCCGATTTGCAAATCGGGTCTTTTTTATGCGCTATATTACTTGCCGAAGTTGGCACCGAAATCCGCAATTTCCTTAAAGTAGGCATCCAGAGCCAGCACATCCGCACCGATGTTCAGGAACTGATAGCCCATGGCCACCCGCTCTGCGGCGTTACCCATGCCGCCGACAGTACCGGCAAACTTGCCGTGGCGCTTGGCGCACTCAGCAACCTTGCGGAAGCCTTCCTGTACCAGGGGATGGTCGATTTGACCGGGAACGCCGATGGCGTGGGAATAATCCGCCGGTCCAAAGAACAGCATATCAAAGCCGGGCAGGGCAGCAATCTCCTCAATCTGCTCCATAGCTTCGGGATCCTCGATCTGCAGAATGACGAAACGCTGCTCGTTAGCCTGCTGGGTGTACTCGTGGGTGGGAACCATGCAGTACTTGGCATCTGCGTTGCCGCCATCCACAGGCCGTCTGCCGATGGGATGGAAGCGGGTCATACGGACAACCTCCTGAGCGTCCTCCACGGACATGATGTGGGGGACCATGATGCCGGAAGCATCCAGCTCCAAGGGGCGGATATAGTCGCTGTAGGAGCCTCTGGGGATCCGAACCAGCACGTCAGTGTCATACATTTTGGCAGCCATGATCTGCATTTCGGTTGCGCAGTAGTCATTGGGGGTGTGCTCGGTGTCCACCCAAATGCAGGGGATTCCCGTCATGGCGGCGATCTCTACCACCCGGGGATCAGCGGTGTTGCACTTGGCGGAAAACACAGTCTTGCCTGCCCGGAGCATTTCCAGGGTCTTGCTTCTTCTCATATTCATAGCGTAAATTTCCTTTCTCTGCGTTTAGATTATATTACCATTCATTTTGGGCGTGTCCGTCATCTATAGGATCCGCCGTTTTGACATCGTCACCCGGCTGATGATGCCTTGTTTTCCGGCAACCCGAATCGTCTTCATAGTGAGCCTCCCGTTTACCAGGCAGTCCAACCGCCGTCAACCACAATGTTTGTGCCGGTCATAAAGCTGGAAGCGTCAGAGCACAGCAGAACCAGCGCGCCTGCCAGCTCATTGGGATCACCGGTGCGGCCCAGCATGGTTTTGTTCTGCAGGATCTTCAGGAAATCGGGATCGGTGGCAGAAACCTTGGGGAAGGGACCGGGGGTAATGGCATTGACACGAACGCCATCCTTAGCCAGGTAAGAAGCGGTATACTTGGTCAGCTGTACAACACCGGCCTTGCCTGCGCCGTAGGTAACAGGGCTGTTGTTGCCGGTGTCACCGTAAATGGAGTGGTCAGGTGCCACAACGCCGTACATGGAGGCGATATTGACGATGGAGCCGCCACCGTTTTTACGGAAGAAGGGAATGGACTCCCGGGTGCAGCGGAAGGTTACACCGACAACGCCATCCAGACCAAAAGCCCAGGTCTCGTCGTCAAAGTCTTCCATACGGGTCTTGGTCATCTTCTTGCCGCCTGCACCGCCGCCCCAGGCAGCGTTGTTGATCAGAACATCCAAACCGCCGGCAGCATCCACCTGCTGGAACATGGCGTGGATGGATTCGGTGTTGGAAAGATCGCACTTGATGTAGTTAACTTTATCACTCAGCTCAGCAGGGGCAGCGTCTACCACGTCCACGATGAACAGGTTAGCCCCGAAGTCCAGCAGATGCTTGGCCATGATCCGACCTAAGTTGCCGCAGCCACCGGTAAGCACGACATTTTTGCCTTTCAAAGAAAAAATACTATCCATAATATGTACCTCCAATACAATCGGTGATTAACCGTTCAGTCTCTGGAAGCCGCTCTGGCAGACAGGGCCGCCAATGGCTTCCACGATGGCTTCCTTGCCACCCTTCTGGATGATCTGGCTGATCTGTGCAAAGACCTTGTCGTTGGCTTCCCGGTGCTTTGCCATAATCTCTTCGGTGTGGCACAAAGTGGGATAGAAGCCGCCCTGAGCCAGGAAGCCTTCCTTCATCATCAGCACGGTGTACAGAGTTTTCAGCTCCAGGCCGTTTTCCACAAAGCCCATGTGAGGCAGGCAGGAAACACCGTCTACATGAACCTTCACGTTGTGGCGGTCAGCAGCCTCCTGCCAGTCGCGCTTGGCGATCTCGCCCATCTTGGCGGCATGCTCCCAAACCTTGGTCTTTTCCATTTTGTCGATGGTAGCCAGAGCAGCGGCGGGACCCACCGCTTCCGTCCAGTAGGTACTGCTGATAAAGGACTTCTGAGAACCGTCCATAGCGGCCTTGGTGCCGACAATGGCGCCAATGGGGTGGCCGTTGCCCATAGCCTTCGCAAAGCAAGCGATATCAGGCTCAACGCCCAGGACCTTGTGGCTGCCGCCGAAGGTGAAGCGCCAGCCGATGCTGATCTCGTCAAAGATCAGCAGACCGCCCACCCGGTGGATCTCATCCCGGACGTGCTCCAGGAAGCCGTCATTGGGCATAGTGCTGCGCAGAGGCTCCATGATGACACAGGCCAGACGGTCACCGTACTGACGGATGATATCGTCAAATTCGGCTGCATTGTTGTAGTGGAAGGTAACGGCAGAGCCCTTCAGACCGGTGGGAACACCGGCAGGCTCCAGACCGGCCAGATGGATGCCATCCAAAGCATCACCGTCGTTCAGATTGCAGGCCAGATACCAGTCACTCCAGCCGTGGTAGCCGCAGATCGCTACTACGTCCCGGCCGGTGGTGGCACGGGCAATACGGACAGCAACCGCGCAGGTCTCACCGCCGGTACGGGCAAAGCGAACACTTTCTGCCCAGGGGTGGATTTCCAGCAGCTTTTCAGCCAGCAGAACCTCCTCGGGTGCGTTGAGGGAGGTCATGCAGCCGTCTTCGATCCGCTTGATAGCGGCCTTGGAAACATCGGGATCCGCATAGCCCAGCAGGCAGGCACCGATGCCGTTGGTGGTCATGTCGTAATAGTGATTGCCGTCCAGATCCCACAGCTCACAGCCTTTGCCCTTTACGGCGTAGTTGGGCCACTGGTTGGGGGCAAACATCTCCGGGCGCTTGCTCAGCAGCTGTACGCCGCCGGGGATGATTTGCTTGGCACGGGTGTAAAAATCTTGAGAAACAGACATAAATAACAACTCCTTACAGAAAATTTTGAACGATATTCAAGAGGGGACCACCGAAAAACAGAGAACTCCGAAATCCCCCTTTTAACTCCATATTATCCTGTGGCAGAAACCAAGTCAAGTATGGAAAAGGACACAAAAAATGAAGAATGCGCAAAAAATCACAGTTATGATCCCTAACGCAGAATCTGTGATTTTGCGTTAGGGAATTCTTGCTTTTTCGACAGAATTGAATTACAATATGCATATAAATTGTGAAGCTTAGAGGTGTGCTTATGAAACGGTTTTTGGTTGGGTTTTTGGCGGCTTGTTTTTTTTTAGGCTGCCTTGCCGGTTGCGGAAAAGAACAGTCACAGTCAGGCAATACCACACTGGGGCAGACAGATACTCCCCCTGCTTCTACAGCACCGGTGCAAACGACCCAACCGGAGGGGGCAGAACTGTTGATCAGCGAGGTTATGCCGGATAATAAGTATGTTACCCTGGGACATGCACAGGACTGGGTGGAGCTGTATAACCGGGAAGAGACCGTGGTAGAGCTGGACGGTTATTACCTCACAGATGACCCGGAAAACCCCTATGCTTTGCCTCTGACCGGTCTTCAGATCGAACCGGACGGTTATTTGGTGATCACATTGGGAGAGGATGCTCCTTTCCGCCTGTCCGGTGAAGGTGAGACCCTTTGGCTGATGTTCGGCAAGACTCTGATTTCCACGCTGACCTATGAAGCGCCTCAGGACGGAGAATCTTTTGATAAGGATGGTGCTTGTCAGTATCCCACACCGGGCTATGCCAACAGCCCAGAGGGCTACGAGGAATACTTGCAGAACCTGAAGCTGCCGGCGCTGATTATCAGCGAGATCATGTCTTCCAATTCTCTGCATTATCCGGTTGGTGGGGAATGCTATGACATGATAGAGATCAAAAATAACAGCCAAAGCCCCATTGACCTGTCCGGCTATACCTTGACAGACAAGAGAAGCGAGCCTCAGCGCTATCAGTTTCCGGCGGTGGTACTGCAGCCCGGTGAATTTTATGTGGTGTACTGCTCCGGAGAGCCAAAGCTGGGTGCAAATCATACTTCCTTTAAGCTTAGCGCCGATGGAGAGACGGTGTATTTGGCAGCCAATGGTAATATCACCGACGCATTGAGCTTCCCGGCAGATTTGGGGAAAAACAGCAGCTACGGTCGTGTAGGCTCTGTGCCTATGTATTTGCTTGCACCATCTTTCGGCGAGGAGAATACAGAGGGATTCCGTGGTGCAATGCTGCCGCCGGAAGCAAGCAGCGCCTCCGGTTATTATGATCAGACTGTCACCGTGGAACTGACGGGGCAGGGAGATATCTATTTTACTTTAGATGGCAGTCGGCCTACCGTCCATTCTCAAAAATATACCGGGCCCATTACCGTTACCGGTGTCACAACCTTGCGGACCTTCTGTACCGACGGTGTCCGAACCAGTGCCATTAAAAACTACACATATTTGGTGGGTGTTAGCCATAGCCTGCCGGTGGTGAATGTGGCAATTCCTCAGGCAAGCCTGACGGGAGATACCGGTGTGCTAAACCATATCAACCAGGACTATGAGCACGAAGCCGTTCTCACGCTCATTGAAAACGGTGAAGAGAAATTCTCCGTACCCTTTGGCTTCCGGCTCCACGGAAATGACAGCCGCAAGGGCGCTAAGCAGAATTTCCAACTGCGGTTCCGTTCGGAATACGGTGCAGGAAAGCTACACTATAAGCTTTTTGATAATTTGGATATTACCCAGTTTAATTCCCTGTTGCTCAAAGGCGGCAGTGAGGACTGGCCTACTGCGGTGATCCGGGACGAGCTGGCAACGGCCATTGTCACCGGCACCACCAATTTGTATACCCAGGCCATCAAGCCGGTGGCGCTGTACTTGGGCGGTCAGTATTGGGGCGTGTATTTCCTTCGTGAGCGCTTCAGCGACGATTATGTGGCGGATCATTT
This sequence comes from Oscillospiraceae bacterium, assembly GCA_017397565.1. Classification (GTDB taxonomy): domain Bacteria; phylum Bacillota; class Clostridia; order Oscillospirales; family Oscillospiraceae; genus Faecousia. Next base: position 68,296 of record JAFQIL010000037.1, read on the forward strand.
TAATGTTTCTCCCGAATCGGTAGATATTCTGTATTCTTCCGGCGGCAGTGTGCAAACCGGCAGCAAAACAGATTTCCAAAACCTGAAGGCCTTTGTAAGCAGCCACGATATGTCTTTGGACGAAAACTTCCAATACCTGACGGACCGGATCGACCTTACCAGTCTCATCGATTGGTATGCCTGCCGCAGCTATATGGGCGACCGGGATACCGCCAATTGCCGCCGCTTCCGTTCCTCGGAATATGACAGCAAATGGCGCTGGATGTACTTTGATCTGGACTGGTCCTTCTGGCATACTACGGATAATCCCATCAGCAGCATTATGGCAAGCTCCGGCGGAGACCATATTCTCATTCATGGTGTCTTGGCCAATGCCCAGGGACGGGAGCTGTTCTTAAAGCGGTATGCTGAGCTTATGGGAACGATCCTGAATGAAGAATATATCATCGGCGTCATCGATGGCCTTGTGGCGCAGATCGAAGAGGAAATGGTTCAGGATCGGGCGCGTTGGGGCAGAGAGTATACTACCTGGCTGTCTAAGGTAGAAGTTCTGAGAAATTATGTCCGTGGCGGCGCGAGAACCGCCAATGTCCTGCGGGATATGCAAAACTACTTTGGCTTGACTGATGATCAGATGCAATATTACTTTGGAAATGTAATGAATTAAAAAAGTGAAGCGAGGCTGTTGCTTTTGCAACAGCCTCGCTTGTCTTGTGTCAACAGCCCAACAAATTGCCATTTCCCGGGCAGCCCAGCAAAGGCTTCCCCTTGAGGGGAAGCTGGCATTTGCGAGGAACGAGCAAATGACTGATGAGGTGTAGGCTACGAAGTAGCCGTTACAAGACCTGTTTTCTGCTTCGCAGACCACCTCATCCGGCAAAAATCAAAGATTTTTGCCACCTTCCCCTCAAGGGGAAGGCTTAGCGGCTGCGCCGCAGAGTTTTACACAACTGCCCGATAAACGGGAATTGGCAGATCAAGTAACGAATCGGGCGAAATGAGATGGGTAACAAATATCACCCGACAGCCAGTCCCGAAATTGCCAGCGGGTGCAACCCGTCCGACAAACGGAAATTTGACTTTACCAACAGCGATGCTTATTGGTTGCTTAGATAATCTCCAGATTTACTGCCGGGAAAATGGCGGCAGTATCCCGGGGCAGGGGAGGCAATGTGCCTTCGGTTAGGCAGGCCGCCGTGCCGAAGGTAACGGCAGTTTGCAGACATTCTTCCGGAGCTTTGCCATCCAAAGCCGCGGCAATAAATCCGGCAATGGCACTGTCGCCGGCACCGATGGTGGAAACAGCCTTTACCGCAGGGGGGGTTGCCAAATAGGTATTTCCCCCGTGAATCAGCATAGCACCCTGATCACCCAAAGAGATCATCACATTGGTTATCCCATGCTCTGCAAAAATGGCTGCCTTCTCCAAAGCCTGATCCACAGATTCGACCCAGCAGTCAAAGTAGGCAGAGATCTCCTCCTGGTTCGGCTTGATCAGCCAGGGCTTCAGAGCGTAGATATCTTCCAAAGTCAGGGATTTGGAATCCAGCACCAGCTTCGCACCCTTTTCGGATAAACCCCGGAGAAAATCCAGTACACAGTTATGACAAATCCCGGCAGGCACGCTTCCGGTAAAGGTTACAATGGTGTTTTCGTCGATAGAAAGCTTCTGTGCGATCTCAGTAAGAATGCTTCCGTCTACAGAAAATCCCCGGAAGCTGATTCGGGTCTCCGGGCCTTCCGTGCAGTGTATAGTCAGATTCTCCCGAATCCGACCTTCCCGTTCCAAATACAGACAATCCAAACCGGTAGCGGCCAGTTCCCGGGTAAAATCACCGCAGTTTTCTTTTCCCAGCACCACCACGGCGGTGTTGTTTACACCGTGACTATGGAGGGCACGGCTGACATTCACGCCTTTGCCGCCGGCCTGCCGGGAGGTAACATCCGCCAGATTCTCACAGCCAAGGGTCAATAGCTTGGCAGTGGCGTGTACATCGTAGGCAGGATTTAAGGTAAGGGTATAAATCTTCATAGTCCGTTCCTCTTACAGCTTAGGTGCGTTCTCCAGCAGATACTTCTCAGCCTCTGCGCACCAAACGCCGCCGTTTTTCTCCACGATCTCAGCCAGCTTGGCGTACAAGGGATTGGTCTTACCCAGCTCCGGCAGATCAGCAATGGCGATCAAGGGAAGATCCAGCTCGTTGTAGCATACCTTCTTGGCACCGTTGGGCTTTTCCATGGCAAACAGGGTGTCAATGCAGGCGTTCAGACCCAAAATGTGAGAGACCATAGCACCGGCATTGATTTTGCTGCCTTCGATCAGATGGATGATATCTTCCATATCCACAGGAATGCTGCCGGCTGTGCCAACCACATGAATGCCGTCGTAATGTACCCGATACAGGTTCAGGCTGCCGGGCAGATCATGGACAGGAGGACCTGCAAAGAAGTTTACACAGCCGTCTTCCCGGCAGATCTTTTCTGCCAGGGTAAACAGACCGGCAACAGGCACCATGACAAACACATCGTCAAAACCGCCCTGAGAGAGCTCCAACAGATAACCGGCCACATCCTCAAGCGCAGAGGTGTTGACATAGTGCAGATCAACACCAAGCTGCTTAGCCCGGGCAGGGGGGCAGCGGTCAGCGGCAAAATCCAAACGTTCCTGATTCAGATCGGTAACTACTACCTGAGAAACTCCGGCATAGCCGGTAGCCAGCTCCACGCAGCCGATGCCCATAGGACCTGCGCCGCCCAGAATAGCCAGCTTGCCGCCTTTTTTGGCACCGTCAGTGCGAACATAGTTCGTGTAGTCGGTATGATAGAATCCCTTGTAGCCACGGATGCAGCAGCCCAATGCTTCTACCAAAGAGCCTTCAAAGTAGCTTTCGCCTTCGTAGGGCAGCAGACAGCCCCGCTCCAAAACGATCTTGGGAACCACGGCATACTGGGTGTTGCCGCCAATGTAGGGGTAGGAATAGCCGGGGTCATAGCCGGTAGGCAGCTTCAGCGCTGGCTGAACTACGATCTTCTGACCTACCTTCCAGCTGTCCTTCAGAGCCCCTCCTACCTGAACGATCTCACCGCACATCTCATGACCGATGATGACAGGGTTCTTGTCAATGTCGTTGGGGACACGCTTGTGGGCAGAGCCTTGCTTGATTGCTTTGTAGGTGGAGGCGCAGACAGAGTCACTGACGACTCTGATCAGTACCTCTTCCTCAGTAATTTCAGGAAGCTGAAACTCCTCCAGCCGGATGTCGTTGACGCCATACAGACGAATTGCTTTTGTTTTCATGAAAAAACCTCCGTTTCTATTGACTGTATCGTTATTTTGATTATACTATAAAAATTGAAAAAATCAATTTGTGCCGCAAATTGTTATAAATAATCATTTTTGGCTGTGAAATAATCATAAATAATCAAGAAGGGGAGAGAATTGTGCTGATCAACGAACGCCATAATCAAATTATCTTCGAGCTGCAAAAGAATCCCGGTATTACTGTGCGGGAGCTGGCGAAAATGCTGAACTTTTCCGAACCGACCATCCGCCGGGATTTTACGGAATTGCATAAGCGGGGCATTTTGACAAAATGCTACGGCGGCGCGGTGTTAAATGCCGGGGCAGCAGACCGGGAGATCCCCTTTATCCTCCGGGAAAATGAGATGAGCCGCACCAAGGCGGAAATGGGATTGCTGGCAACGCAACACATTTCCGACGGTATGGTGATCATGCTGGACGGCTCTACCAGCGCCTACCACCTTGTGCCCTACCTTTCCCGGTATAAAGATATCATTGTGATCACCAGCGGTGCCAAAACCGCCGTTGCCCTGGCAGAACTGCAGATCCCGGTGTTTTCCACCGGCGGAAAAATGCGAACCAACTCCTTTTCCTATATCGGCAAGGAGGCAGAGGATGCAGTACGAAAATATAATGCTGATGTGATGTTTTTCTCCTGCCACGGACTTTCGGAAAACGGTATGATGAGCGATCCTTCGGTGGAGGAATGTCACCTTCGCCGGGTAATGTTCCAAAAATGCCGGAAAAAATACCTGCTATGCGACAGCAGCAAATTCAACAAGGTCTACTTTTATGATATGGGAGATGTTTCGGAGTTGGACGGTGTGATCTCGGAGTGTCCCTTACCGGAGAGTGTGGCTGCAAAACTTCGCGGATAGGACGGTCGGTGAAGACGAAGTGATCCAAGCTGAAGAACACCGCAATTGGCGAGATTGTCGCCAATTGCGGTGTTTTATAATGATCAGCAGGAGAGCATATGTTCCGGTAAGTGTGTTCCTACTCCTTACATAAGGGAACGGCTTTGTAATTGAACTACCGCCTGGTGGGCAGCATTCTGAAGATCGGACACATTGACTCCTTTGATTAGACCGTATTCCTTTCCTTCGTAGGTATAGCGGGGAACATAGCTATTCCCCCGACAATCCAGACCGGTGAGGATCTCAAACCAAACACAGGCGTTTAGATACTGTCCGCCTCCAATGTCTCCATCGTGGGTGCCGTCTCCGCCGTGAGGATCGTCGCCCTTTGCTTTTCCAAGGCGAGCACACAAATTGTGCGAAATGCCGTTGTGTTCACAAAAGGCGCGGTATATCTCCCAAGCATCTCCGGTGTTGATGCAGTCCACCTGGTTTTCCCGGCATATACCGATACCCATTTGACGGACATTCTCTGTATGTGCGATTTGCTGCGCCAGATCCTGCATTACGAAACCGTCTTGCTTGGTGTGACCGATCTCGTATGTCCAGGTCTGTTGAAAATAGTGCTTGGCGTTAGGGAAACGCTTCTTCAGATAGCCGTACAATTGGGCTCGGTGCTCTCTGGTAAGGTCCAAGACCTGGTCGGCGGTGTGCTTACGCATCATATTGCCACCCAGCTGCAGGCTGATAACGTCCCAATTGTGCTGCGCCAAACACCATTCCAAGCCCACAGAGTCGGTTTTTGTTTTACGCGGACCGAAGGTTTCAAAGTATTGATAATTGCTTTGTCCGGATTTCCACCAGGTATAGTGCTTCTCCAAAGAGCAACCATCGCCGTACACATTGCAGACACGCATTTGAATGCCTGCTGCTTTTGCCAATTCATACAGCTCTTCCACATAGTAGTAGCAATAACTGTTTCCAATCATCAGGACATTCAGAACATCATTTTTGGCAGTTTCCATGCGTTTCTCCTTTGTTTTTATTGTTTTTTCCCGTTGGCTTGATCCAAAGAACGGTGCTTGATGAGGAATACTGCCAAAACCTCTGCCATGAACTGCAGCATGGAGATCTGCTCCTGGGTCCAAAGATAGTTGGCAGTGCATTCGTCAAAGCCTACATAGCCCCGGAATACACCCCGGTCCATAATGGCACAGTGCAACATACTTTTAATCCCCTGAGGCTCCACGATATCCCGGAAACGGGGCTCCAGCTCGTTGATATCCGCGCAGTACAGAACGCCGTTGTCCTTGTAGACATCCGGCCAACCGGCCAGATCTGTCAGATAGCTTAAGTTCTGCAGATTGTCCTTTTCCGGTTCGATGCCTTCGTTGCACCATTCGAAGGTGTTGCTGCAGGTGGTGTTGTCATCGTTATTCTCAAAAATGTATACACGGCTGACATTAAACTGGGTGCCGATATAAGCCAGCAGCTCGTTGATGGTAGTATCCACGTCCCGGGATTCGTAAAGCCGGTGGAAGACGAAGCGCATCAGGGTTTCACCCAGCAGGGAGGGCTGTTCATCGGAATCGATGCGGGTATGGAGGGTTTCTTCGCTAAGGGCTTGATAGGCATCCTGAGTGCTGTAGATGTGGTACTGACACTTGCCCGCCCGCTTGGCGGCGTAGAGCGCTTCATCAGCATGGTGGAACAGCTCTGCGTAGTCTGTGCCATGTTTGGGCACCAGTGCCACACCCACAGATACGGAAACCTGCAGCTTAGGCATTAGCTTGTGAAGCATTTCCCGGAAGGTGTCCACCAGCAGTTGGCAGCGTTCCTCCACCAGCTCCCGGTTGGGGATGTTTTTCAACAGGATCATAAACTCGTCACCGCCGATACGGCCGATCACATCATAACTGCGGAAGAAATTCTGCAAGGTGGAGCCGATCTGGGTCAGTACCGCATCTCCGTACAGATGGCCCAGGGTATCGTTAATGGACTTGAAATTGTCAAGATCCATAATGAGCAGAGCAGCGCCGGCTTCCGGATCACGGCTTTCCAGATATTCGGTTACCTGCTGCTGGGAAGAGGCTTTGTTCAGCAGCTTCGTCAAACTGTCCCGTTCTGCCTGCTTGCGCATGGCCAGGGCATCCCGCTTCAGCTCGTCGATGTCGTAAAGAATGGCGTTCATTTGCTGAATCTTGCCGGTGGCATCGCGGATAGCCTTTGCCCGGAGGCGGCACCAAATATACCGGCCTTCGTTGTTAGCGATCCGAAGATCCACCACACCGGATTGATCACTGGTCATTAAATGGCGTATTTTACTTTGTAGCTGTGGAATGTCATCGGGGTGTACATGAGAAGCGCCGCCGGGCGTAAGCTCCGCAATGGACATAGGATAGCCGAACATTTGCTTCCAGCGGTCGGAATAATTCAGCTTTTGGGTTTCCGGTTCCCATTCAATGATCACGCCTTCAGAAAGTCCCACAAGAGAATTGTGGAGGGAAGATCTGCTTTCCAGCCAGCGTTCCTTTTGCTTAAGATTCGAAATGTCTGTCAAAATCAGAGTGTGGATGTCCTGACCGAGAGAATTTACGTTAGACTGCCCCTTGCACAGCACCCATACAGGATCCAAGCCATTGCGCAGCAGCCGGATGCTGCATTCCCAGGTGTTGAGACTGCGACTGCTTTCTGTCAAAGTGGAAATGAGCACCTCTCTGTCCTCCGGATGGATCATGGCGATAAAGGAGTTTTTAAACTGCGCCTCGATCTGTTGAGCAGAATACCCACAGAGCGGGAAGATCGACCCGATACCCTTGAGGATCGTCATCTCTTCATTCGGCTGGCAGCACAGCGCGCCACCGGAAAGTCCGTAGAAAAGGGAAAGATCGGGAACATTGTCAAGATAGGCGGGGTGTTCGCCGGAAACATCGTTTTGCAGGTTGTGGAAGATAGCAATGACGATTTTTTGATCCGGATTGTCTGTTTTTACCCGCAGCAAGGTGATTTCATAAGGAAAAGTTTTTTGATACAGATGACTGTAGATATGGCAGCGGAAGCTATGCTTGCGCTGATTTTGTGTAAACAGCAGCTGTCGCAGCTGACTGCGCATAGCATCCATGCTTTCCGCATCATCAGGATGAACGCCGTCAGCCATTAACCGGAGGGACATCTCTTCAAAGCTGGCATTCTGAAAGAAAGAAACAAAGTCCGGATTCGGATTGTAGATGACATGGTAATTATGGTGGCTGACGTCCAATTCGATGACAGTGTCATTGAGATGATGCAGAACAGTCTGATATTTCAGATGGGAAAGCTCCAAAGCCGTCAAAGAATGTTCTTTCAGCTCCGGACCGGGCAAAGGCAGGTGGATCTGATCAGACTTGGGGGAATAGCCGTCAGAATATTGGCTGGACAGCTCCGCGAAGATCCCCCGTACCCGCTTAAAGCACTCCAACAGCTTGGGAGAGAACAGTCCGCATTCGCCGTTAAGGATCATATTGACCGCTTCTTTGTGGGTAAAGGGGGGCTTGTAGATCCGGGCGCTGGTCAGTGCATCATAGGCATCTGCCAAACCGACTACCTGAGCGCAAATGGGGATGTCGTCACCCTTGAGTCCCTGAGGATAGCCGCGACCGTCCCACCGCTCATGGTGAGAAAGACAGATATTATATATGTAACGCAAATACATAGGATCGCCAATGTCACCGATCTGCTCTGTCAGCTGGGCACCCACAGTGGTATGGGTCTTCATCAGTTCAAACTCCTCTTCGGTAAGCTTACCGGGCTTGTTGAGGATGCTGTCGGGAATGGAGATCTTGCCGATGTCGTGAAGGGAAGCTGCGGAGGAGATTCGGTCAATAACATATTCATCCAGCTGATATTCCGGGCAGCACCGGGCAACTTCCTGAAGTAAAACCTGTGTAAACCGACGCAGACGAAGCACGTGATTGCCGGATTCTGTACTGCGGTATTCAATGATGGACGAGAGGGTATCCACCATGGTTTGGTTATTTTTGCGAATGGCATGGCTCTGTTCTTCCACCAAAGCTTCCAACTGCCATTGGTGGGTATACAGCTTTGCCAGGATCTGCACCCGGTGCAAAATGATGAGACTGGTGTAGGGCTTGTGGACCACATCTGCCGCACCCATCATAAAGGCCAGCTCTTCCCGCTGACCGGTACCCACAGGGGTTACCAGGCAGATTACGGGGATAGCATGATTGTCAGCAGAATTTGCGGCATTTACAAGCTCCTGCAGCTTTGCGCCGTCAGCTAAGGGCAGATCCGCCACAACGGCAGCAATGTAATTGGCATTTTGCTCCAAAAGCATGGCAGCCTGCGGCACATCCTCAGCTTCCAGCAAATAGTAATGGGACTCAAAAACAGCATAAAGATTCCGGCGATCGCTGTTGGCATCGCCGACAAGGAGCAAGGTATCTTTCATACGGGACTTCATAAATCGCCCTCCGTTTTCTGTGTTAAGTGTATCATAACAGAGGAAAAAACAGATTGCAAGCAACTTTTTGCGTCAGTTTGCGGAAAGGAATGCCGGTTAATTTTTTGGTAAAATAAATTTTTAAAAAAATTGTGTAAATATTCAAAATATAACCGTTCCTGTAACCGGGGCATGATATAACTAGGCCATAAACAGAGCCCATGATTTGGAAAGGGGGAATCACATGGCGATTAGTGGCTATAGCGAAGAATACCGAACCACCTTAGTTTGTGTGGATTCCTACCACAAAGGAGTCCCGCAGGGCAGGCTCTATAACCCGTATCTGACTGCGGAAAAAAACTTTCAAAGCTTGACTCAGTTTTTGCAGAGCATGGAAAGAACTTTGGAAATGATGGATTTTCCGAAAGCGTTCACAGTGACCCGAACCTTCGCGCCGCTTCCGGATCATGCCACAGGCCCACCGCTGAGTCAATCCAGGCCGGGAGACCTGGCAACCTTCGCAGTCAAGATTCTTTTCCGACAAAATGCCAGCTGGCAAGGGTCAGTCACCTGGCTGGAAGGGAAGCGGGAGCAGAGCTTCCGCAGCGTGCTGGAGCTGATCCTTCTGATGAGCACGGCACTGGAAACACAAAAAGCATCTTAAATCTGAAAAAAGTCAACCACAGGAAGAAAGTATTGAAAATGGCAAACTGCCCGAAAGGACAGGACGCAAAGCAAGCGGGCTAAGGCTCAACAAGCTACGCCGGCGCGGCTGCCGATATTTTGTTTCCCCCCAACATGAAAGGAGAACAAAATAATGGCAAAGAAGATTATCAACAAGAGAGTTATCGCAATCCTGCTGACCCTGGTCATGCTGTTCAACGGCCTGCAGATTATCGGCACCGCCGTAGAAAATGACGAATTTTCTCTGGTGCAGAATTTCGCGGACACCTACTACAAGCAGGACGGCTCCACCGGCTCTGCCTCTGACTGGGAGATCCACCTGTCCAAGACCGCAGCCTCTGCCGGTAAGGACAATTTGTTCAACATCACCCTGAAGGTCGAAACCAAGGACACCGTCACTCAGCTGGCAGGCTCCACCGATGGTGCCGTAGTCCTGGTGCTGGACGTTTCCAACTCTATGGATAAGGCAGAGACCGGCTGCACCCATGAAAATTGCACAGCTAAGAAAAACGCAGCGATCCACTGTACGAAATACGAGCGTGAGAAACCCTGGAGAGACTCCTGCGAGAACTGCGGACAGACCGAGGCTCAGCACAGCGAGCATCATAAGTATGTAGAGAAGACCCAGCTGGACAGCCTGAAGGCTGCTGTAGCGGATTTCCTGGATGCTTTTGCAAAGGATGCCGCTGCCGGCGAAAAGCGGCTGGTCTCCGTAGTCGTCTTTGGCACCAAAGCTAAGACCATCCAGACTTGGGTGGATGTATCCAATGCCAATGACCGTGCTGCCCTGATCAGCAAGATCAACACCCTCTCCACCGGCGATGGCGCGTACCTGGGCAACAATTACCTGTTCAATGGCGGCACCAATATGGAAGGTGGCCTGGTTTTGGCCCGTAACCTGCTGAAGCAGAACGCTGTTGCAGGCATTCCTGTGGCGAATCAGAGCCTGATCCTCTTCAGCGACGGCGCCCCCACCGCTTGCGTCAGCAATGCCGAGAGCACTGCAGTCGACGAGATCGGCTACGCTGGCAATGACACCGGCACGCAGACTGACCGGGCTGACTACAATGATATCGCATCCATCCTCTCCGGCGTTTCCGCCGCCAAGATCGCCGTGGCTTACAACTACAATGACGAGCTGGACATTTTGAAGGTTCCTCCCTTTACCCGGGTGCTCAACAGCGGCGCAGATAGCCTGAGCGTGGACCTGCAGGGTGAGGCAGGCAAGGTCATCACCAATAAGACCAATGCTTCCACCGTTACCGACCCCATGGGCACCGGCGTTTCCATGGTCACCGTTACCACTAACTACAACCAAGTCAATCAGCAATGGGACCTGAGCAAGTATACCCCCGTCATTGCCAACGGTATCACTACCTATACCATTACTTACCAGGTAGAGCTGGATCCCATGGCAGTGGAGCTGGATCCTGAATACCCCGGCTACACCGTTCTGACTCCCGCCAATGGCGCTACCACTCTGAACTATACCTATGGTGAGAACGCAACACCTGTCAAGGCTGACTTCAACGAGCCCAACATTCGCGGTGTCCGCAGCTTCACAGTTCGCTATGAATATGAAGGCAACATTCCCGAAGGCGCTCCTGCCGTTCCCGCTACCCAGACCTATAAGGCCGGCGTTTCCGTGCAGGTTGCCCCAGTCCCCACTCTGAAGAACTACACCTTCTCCGGCTGGAGCAAGTCCGACTTCGTGATGCCCGCTGAGGATGTTGTGATCATCGGCTCCTGGACTGAGAATGCCAAGTATAACTACAGCCTGACCTATGATGCCAACTTTGGCACAGGCGAGACCAAAGCAGACGCTGAGAACGTTACCAATACCTATGCAGTATCCCACAACATCACTGTGGACACCAACACCTTCGTTCGTGAAAACTACACCTTCGCCGGCTGGAATACCGAAGCCGATGGCTCCGGCAAGACCTACGTAGCAGACAACATCGTAGCTCTGACCGCCGAGAATAACACCGAGATCCTGTACGCACAGTGGATCGAGAACACCAAGTATGCCTACACCGTGATCTATGACGCCAACTTCGGCGCAGGCGAGACCAAGGCAGATGCCGAAAATGTTATCGGCACCTACGCAACCGAGTACACCATCGGTGTGGATGCCAACACCTTTGTTCGTGAAAACCACACCTTCATCGGCTGGTCCACTGAGCCCAATGGCGAAGTGATCTATCATGCCGGCGATGAGATCCACTTCGTAGAAGGCGGCGAGGAAGTCCTTTACGCCCAGTGGGTGGAGCACACCAAGTACAGCTACACCGTGATCTACAATGGCAACGGCGGCACCCTGGTGAATGGCGGCCTGTCTTACGGTGACAGCCAGAATGTCCAGCAGACCTACAGTACCACCCATAATGTGGATGTGGATACCAATTCTTTCATTCGCGAAAACTACACCTTCATCGGCTGGAACACCGAAGCTGACGGCACCGGTAAGGCCTACGCTGCCAATGATGTCATCGCCCTGACCGCCGAGAACAATACCGAGACCCTGTACGCTCAGTGGAGCGAGAACCCCAAGTATGACTACAGCGTGATCTACAACGCCAACTTTGGCGAGAATGAGACCAAGGCTGATGCCGAAAATGTTACCGGTATCTATCAGACCGCTTACAACATCGGCGTGAATGAAAACACCTTCGTTCGTGAAAACTACACCTTTATCGGCTGGAACACCGAAGCTGACGGCACCGGCAAGGCCTATGCTGCCAACGATGTCATCGCTCTGACTGCCGAAAACAACAATGAGAGCCTGTACGCACAGTGGGAAATCAACACCTACGACTACATCGTGAACTACTGGGTCAGAGTCAACGAGGAAGCTTATGTGATCTTCGCCGGTGAGCTGGGAGGCGCACCCGTCGGTGAGAAGGTTGCCGTTGGCAGCGTTATCGACCAGGCTTACCTGACCGAAAAAGGTCTGCCCGAAACTCTGACCGATGCTGAGCACACCTACGAACTTGCCGTATTCCAGGGCGTTGTCGTAGCAGATGCAGAAAACATCGTCAACGTATACTACACTTGCGTAGTGGAAGAGGAAGTTGAGACTCCCGAACCCCCTGTAGTACCTCCTGTGGATCCTGAGGATCCTGAGGAGCCCGAGGAGCCCGAGGAACCCGAGGAACCCGAGGATGTGGAGATTCCCGATGAGGATGTTCCCCTGGGCGGCCAGCCCGGCGACACCCTCCCCAAGACCGGTGACCCCATTTACATCTACATCGGTTCTGCCGCTGTATCCGCTGCCGGTTTGGTAGGCCTGTTCCTGGCTAAGAACAGAAAAGAGGAAGAAGAGGAAGAATAATCAAACCGAAGCTTCTCTAACGAATAAAACCTAAGAAAAGGGCTTGTTGCAAAATGCAACAAGCCCTTTTGACAGGTGTTGTGACGAAAAAGCAAAACGGCGTCGGAAGATCCGACGCCGTATTGTTTACTGCAATTAGATGGCCCGCTCGACCTTGTTGGAACGGAGGCATCTGGTACAAGCGTACACATGGCACGCAGTTCCGTTGACAACCGCCTTAACACGCTTTACGTTGGGCTTCCAGGTACGGTTGGAGCGTCTGTGGGAGTGGGAAACCTTAATGCCGAAAGTTACGCCCTTACCACAAAAATCACACTTAGCCATTCACTGCACCTCCTATCCGAATGATTCATAAATACACTACTTTCGCAGTCGCTTAGATATGATAGCAGAGTTTTCAGAAAAATGCAAGTGTTTTTTTGCTTTTTTTCAAAATTATGTTGATATTCCTTGGATGCAAAGGTATAATGGCAATAAATAAAAGAAAGGAGTGGAGCAAATGCCGGATGTATACACAGTTCCTTTGACAACGCTTGTAGATGAATTCCGTTTGGATGTCATTTTTCAGTCCTCTGACTATGAAAGCATTCAATTAACGGTAGAAGATGTTGCCCGTCCTGCTCTGCAGGTTGCCGGTTATTTTGATCATTTTGAGCCTGCCCGGCTGCAGGTCCTTGGGAATGTGGAGATGAGCTATCTGCGAAAACTCAGCTCCCAGGAACGGTTAAAGACATTTGACCGCCTGTTTTCTTATAAGATCCCAGCATTGGTGCTGGCCAGAAACTTTGAACCGGACAGTGAGTGCCTGGAAATGGCCCAAAAGCATAATGTTACCTTGCTTCGCAGCCAGGAAACCACATCCTCTTTGATTTCCGGCATTATCACCAGCCTTCGTGCCAAGCTTGCCCCCCGGATCACCCGTCACGGTGTTTTGGTGGAGGTCTACGGTGAGGGATTGCTTCTTATCGGTGACAGCGGTATCGGCAAAAGTGAGGCTGCTGTGGAGCTGCTGAAGCGCGGCCACCGGTTGATTGCGGACGATGCAGTGGAGATTCGAAAAATTTCCGGCAGCACCCTGGTGGGCAACGCACCGGAAATGATCCGCAATTATATCGAGCTGCGTGGAATCGGTATCGTTAATGTTGCAAAGCTCTTTGGTATGGGTGCAGTCCGTGCAGAAAATGAGATCAACCTGGTGGTCAACATTGTGCCTTGGAAGAACCAGGAGGTCTACGACCGGTTGGGTCTGGAAAACCAGTATATGGAGCTGCTGGGGGTCAAAATTCCCATGAACACCATTCCCATCACCCCGGGCAGAAACCTGGCGGTGATTTTGGAAGTGGCGGCTATGAATAACCGGCAAAGGAAAATGGGCTACAATGCGGCGGTGGAGTTTACCGAGCAGATCAACCGCCGTTTTGACGATCAGACAGGTGCTTCTGTATGAAAGAAATCACCATAGGCAGTAACGATGCCGGTCAGCGGCTGGACAGATTTTTAAGCAAGGCCGTTCCGCTGCTCCCGGCATCCCTTGCCCAAAAGTATATTCGTTTGAAGCGGATCAAGTTAAACGGCGGTCGCGCCCAGCGGGACAGCCGCCTGCAAGCAGGGGATCTGCTGCAGCTTTATATCAACGATGAGTTTTTTGATAAACCCCGGGAGGATAATGCCTTTTTGACGGTAGCAGTTCCGAAGCTGCAAATCGTCTATGAAGATGAACACATCTTGCTGGCGGATAAGCGCCCGGGTCTGGCGGTTCATCCCCACGATGGTGCTGAGTACGGAAAAACCCTCATCGATCATATCCAGGCATATTTGTACCAAAAGCGGGAGTGGCGCCCCCGGGAGGAGAATTCCTTTACCCCGGCACTGTGTAACCGCATTGATCGCAATACCGGCGGCATTGTCATTGCGGCAAAAACGGCAGATGCCTTGCGGATCTTAAACCAAAAGATCAAGGATCGGGAACTGGATAAACGGTATCTTGCCATCGTGGAGGGGACGCCCAAGCCCAAAGAGGGAAGCCTGAAGGGATATCTTTTTAAGGATGCCAGGAAAAACCGGGTGTTTGTAACGGATTCTCCCCAGCCGGGCTCTAAATCCTGCCAAACAAATTATAAGGTGCTGGCATCTCAAAACGGCCTGTCTTTGGTGGAATGTGAGCTCATTACCGGCAGAACCCATCAAATTCGTGCCCAATTTGCCCATGCCGGGCACCCGCTTTTGGGGGACGGCAAGTACGGCAAGCTGGATAAGCGGTTTGACCGGAATTATCAGGCACTGTATTCTTATAAGCTGACATTTGACTTTTCCACAGATGCCGGTGTGTTGGCCTACCTGAACGGAAAACAATTCGCGGTTTCCCAGGTAGATTTTGTGGAACAATATTTCCCGGAAATAAAAATTTAAGAAAACAGGGACTGTTGCCAAGTAAGCAACAGTCCCTAAAATTATATAAAGTCATTTTTTGGCATAAAAGCAGCGGAGATCACCCAATAAACCGCCATTTCCCGAGCTATTGACAAAGGCTCCCTCTGACGAGGGAGCTGTCAAATTGCCGATATTTGGCAATTTGACTGAGGGAGAGATACGGCTACCCTTCAGTCAAAAATGCCTTTCTTGCGACATTTTCTGACTGGGGGATTGTCCTTAGTCTTGCAGAACGGCTGTAATAATACCGCCACCGATCACCAGATCCCCATCGTACAAAACAACAGCCTGGCCCGGAGTGATGGCTCTTTGAGGCTCCTCAAAAGCTACCCGCACGGTGCCGTCTTCCATAGGATAGACCCAGGCTGGCTGCTCAGTCATCCGGGATCGGGCTCTGGCCTTGACGCACATAGGCGCGGTGAGGGCGTCAAAGGGGAACCAGCTCCAACTTGTTGCCAGTAACTCTTTGTGATATAAGGCTTCGTTCGGACCCACCGTAACGGTGTTGGCTGCCATATCCTTGGCGCAGACATAAACAGGCTCTCCCATGGCGATGCCAAGGCCCTTGCGTTGTCCTAAGGTGTAGGCAATGGCTCCGCTGTGCTTGCCAACGGGATTTCCCTGCAGATCCAGGAAGCTGCCTTCCGGGTAGGTTTTTCCGGTATATTCCCGGATGAATTTATAAAAATCACCGTCAGGAACAAAGCAGATGTCCTGACTGTCCCGTTTTCTGGCGTTGATAAAGCCTTGTTCCTCAGCGATTTCCCGGGCCTGCCCCTTGGTAAATGCGCCTAAGGGAAATTGGGCGTGCCTCAACTGCTCCTGGGTCAACAGACCTAAAAAATAGCTTTGATCCTTGGATTCATCTACGGCCTTGTACAAAAGCTGCCGCCCGGAACCGAGGTCACGTTGGATTCTGGCGTAGTGACCTGTTACAATGCTGTCGCAACCCAGCTCCCGGGCTTTTTCCAAAAATCGGTGGAACTTCAAATGTCGGTTACAGGTAACACAGGGGTTTGGTGTCAAACCGGCTTCGTAGCAGCGAATGAAATCCTCAATCACATGCTGCCGAAAATCCTCCCGCAAATCGAATACATGGAAGGGCATGTGGAGTTTTTCGGCAATTTTCCGGGCATCTTCAATATCCTGAGCCCCGTCGCAGTGAAGCTGCATCGTGGCTGCATGACAGGAAAAGCCCCCTTGCTGTGTCAAATAGGCGGCAACAGAGCTGTCTACACCACCGCTCATGGCAATCATGGCTTGGGACACAAAGATACCCCCTTTCCGTTTTTCTTCAGTGTATCATATCCGGGATCGGAAAGCAAACCTTTTTGCGGAAAGCGCCATGCAAATCTCCTTCCAAATTCCGAAAATTTGCTATAAATTACTGGAAATGTATAAAATTACTAATGTTTAGAAACTTTTTGATACAATAATAAATTACAATATGTAACATATTTTGCAAAAGTTCTTGCCAAAAGGGGAAATCTCTGTTATAATGTCGAAAGAAGTCTTTTTTGGAAGGAGCAAGAAACTATGTTGAAGCGGACGATCTGTGTGTTGTTATCTGCCTGCCTGCTGATCAGTGCGGCCCCTTTGGCAGCCCGGGCAGAGGGCGAAGCAGAAGCTACGACACAAGCAACAGAAACGACTGCCCCTCCCACCGAAACAACGGCGCCGGAGACAACAGCACCGGAAACAACCCCTCCGGAAACAACACCACCACCTGTAGATGACTATACGGAAAACCTGACCCGTATGTCAGATAATGCCATTGCTCTTTTGAAGCAATATGAGGGCTTCAGCAAGTATCCGCACTGGGATGTATCCCAGTGGTCTGTTGGCTACGGTACAAGATGCCCCGGTGACAAGCTGGAGCAGTGGAAAGTCACCGGCATTACTGAGCGGGAAGCGGAAAGCTTGCTTAATGGCTTTGTTAACAATTTCGGTGCCAAGCTGGATGCGTTTATTGCAAAGTACAATCTGAACCTGAACCAATACCAGTATGACGCGCTGATGCTCTTTACATACAACTGCGGTGCCGGCTGGATGAATCAAACCGGACTTTTGCAGACTGCCGTGATCACCGGCGCAAAGGGCAATGATTTTATCTATCCCTTTGTGCTTTGGTGCAAGGCAGACCGGGTATTCTCCAACGGCTTGATTGAACGCCGTCTGGCAGAAGCCAATCTTTATCTCAATGGCGTTTACGGCAGGAAACCCCCGAAGGATTACAGCTTTGTCCGTTTTGATGTCAATGGTGGCAAATCCGACTATGCGGTACAAGGCTTTGATGTGGATGAGCCTGTGCCCATTAAAGTTATCGCGGCAAAAACATATACAGCCAGCAACGGTGCTGTCTATGAGTTTGAAGGCTGGTATGACAAGCGGGTCGGTGGCAATAAGATCGAGGTCTTGGATGCAAGCCGCGGCTATGCTACCTATCTGTATGCCCATTGGAAATTGATCAAAGAGGGAACCGGTCCTTCCGGTGGCAATGACCCTGGCAGTTCTACACTTGTGGATGTTGTTGTGACGGCCACCAGCTTGAATGTAAGATTGGGACCGGGAACGCAATATGATTACGCACCTCCCAAAGGCTATCCCAAAGGAACACAGCTGACAATTGTGGAAACCAAAAGTGACGGGTCGTTGCTGTGGGGCAGAGTGGCCAATACCGGTACACCCGGCTACTGGGTGGCTTTGGAGTATACTGATTATTATCAGGTGATCCAAAACCAACAGCAACCAACAACGCCTCCCACAACCCAGCCGCCTACTACCCAACCGACACAACCGCCTACCACCAAGCCTACCGAACCGCCCAGCACCTTCGGTACTTGGGTCGGCGTTGTCAAGCTCAGTGACCCCGGCTCCAAGCTGTATATTCGCAGCGAGCCGAGCACGACCTCTACCCAACGCGGCCATTTGCTTCATGGCAACAAGGTAACCATTGTAGAGCGCAAAACCGTGAATAATGCGGAATGGGGAAGAATGGAAGCAGGCTGGATCTGCTTAAACTATGTGTCCTTTGATCCTGCGGATGTCAATCCGCCTACCCAGCCTACACCCACCCAACCGAAGCCCACGGAGCCTGCGCCTACCCAGCCTACACCTACTCAGCCGAAACCCACAGAACCAAAGCCCACAGAACCAAAACCCACAGAACCGAAACCCACGGAGCCGAAACCCACAGAACCGAAGCCTACAGAGCCTGCACCCACAGATCCTACAGAGTCGGCTCCCACAGAGCCTTCCCACACGGATACCCCTGAAACGGTATTCCCTGACGGTGACGGCTATTGGATCGGCGTCGTGAACACAGCCTTCTTGCCGATCCGCAGCGCTGCCGGTACGATCTATCCCATCGTTGGCTACTGTATGCGCAGTGACAGTCTGGAAGTCACTCGCTGCATTACCGTGGATGGTCAGCTCTGGGGCAGAGTAAATGGCGGATGGATCTGCCTTTCCTTTGTGACATTGGACGGAGAAGATGTTCTTTCAGGTCACGGCTTTATGACGGTCAATACCTGCTCTTTGCGTGTCCGCAGCGGCGCTGGTGTGGAAAACACCATCGTAGCCTTCCTGTCCTATGGCGAAGTCATCGCCATCTATGACCGCCAGCAGGTCGGTTCCATAACCTGGGGACTGACTGACCTTGGCTGGGTCGATCTGAAATATTTGCAATAAATTTTAAGCACCGGGATCTTTACGACCCCGGTGCTTATCTTATATCCGGATTTATCACGAAATTATAAGCTTGCTGTATTTCAATCTGTTCGATAAATAAGAATTTAGCTAACAGTTTTGCGCCGCACCGAAGCCTCCCTCTGATGAGGGAGGTGGATTCGCCGCAAGGCGAAGACGGAGGGAGAGAATATTACCCCTCAGTTATACTGTGCGCGTGACAGATCTACAAATAAAGGGGGACTTAGTGCGTTTGCGATCAATTCTTATCTAATCATTGGCTTATTTGTACTTGCTGTATCCAACATACTCACTCTCGATGTATTCTTTCCATTCCTTTACCAATTCGGCATAGGTTTTAGGTAAGGGATCGCCGTTCCCGTAAATGGAATTGATAACGGCTTCTTCCCCGTATTGTTTCACCAGATACTGAACGAATGAAGAACCTGCTAAGTAATTCTTATTGGGATCATAAAAGCCGAAGTAATGCACAGCGACATTCTCTAATTCACGATAATCCTTTGCCATATCTATCGGTCTGTTTATGGCGTCTAAAAACTCGTGAATATACTTTAGTTCGGGTGTGTTAGGGGTATTGTTGTAATCTTGATTCAAAAATGGCATTCCGTAGAAATCATAATAGTAAGAAAAATACCTTGCGAATCCCTCAACCTTCCAACTTGCCATTGAGGTATTTGTCGTTGTGAGCGAGTGAATGTATTCGTGCATTAAAGAATCAATATTATATAGATAAATGCGGTGAATTACAGTTTGGTAAAAAGAATATTTGGATGTGCTTATCGGGTTTGAGAATACAATATCCAAATCATTATTATAATTGTCAAGATTAAATAAGTCTTGATACTGTTTCATCTGCTTCAGGTTTGTTTCAAAAAAAGCTTTGGTTTCAGCATAATTGGCGTGGAGAAAGCCATCAGTTATCAGCGGATTTTGCTCCGCACACATATCGACCCAATCTTTTCCGATATAGAATGTGCCGTAATCAGAGTAAACCAAATAATCGTATTTTTTACCGCCATATCCATATTGAACTGCCGAGGGGGTATAAGATACTCCGTTTTCCGTATAGTATGCCGCAAGAGCATTTATTGATTTGGAAG
>JAFQIL010000013.1 GCA_017397565.1 Oscillospiraceae bacterium
GAGGAGAAGCTGTCACACCCCGGCACTTCGGAACCGGGGTGTGACTGATGTGGTGTAGCCGCGCAGCGGCGTAAAACGCTGCAAAATTATCAAGAAGCTGCTTCGCAGACCACCTCATCCGTCAAAAATCAAAGATTTTTGTCACCTTCCCCTCAAGGGGAAGGCTCACGCTACGCGTTCCAATCTCACCGGGAAATGGCAATTTGTTGGTGAAACATAGGAACGCCCACGGCGAAAGCCGTGGGCGTATGCTTTATTCTTCAGACACTTCTTCGGTGATCTCTTCGGCGGGAGGATTCTTCTCTGCATTGACAAAACGCATGAGATCATCACCGGTGATGGTTTCTTTCAGCAGCAGATACTCAGAAATCTCATCCAGCAGGCTGCGGTTTTCGGTCAGCAGCTGCTTGGCGGCGGCATAGGCTTCATCCAGAAGCTTTTGCACCACGGCATCCACCTTGGCGGCAGTCTCCTGAGAGCAGTCCAAATGGGCTTCGCCCTCCAGATATTGGCTGCGGACGGTGGCGGTAGCCATGAGACCCAGCTCATCACTCATGCCGTAAAGGGCAACCATGTTCCGGGCCAGACCGGTAGCCTGCTGAATATCGTTGGAAGCGCCGGTGGTCACGGTGCCGAACACCATGGATTCCGCGGCGCGACCGCCCAGCAGAGAACGCAGCTTTGCCAGCAGCTCATCCTTGGTAGACAGGAACTTTTCTTCCTCCGGCAGATACAGAGTATAGCCCAAAGCACCTTCTGTATGGGGAACGATGGTGATCTTGGTAACCGGGGCGGCGTGTTTTTCCAAAGCGGAAATCAAAGCGTGACCTACCTCGTGGTAGGCGACCATTCTCTTTTCGGTATCAGTCAGCACGGTGTTTTTCTTTTCCGCACCGGCAATGACGGTTTCAAAGGATACCAGCAGGTCTTCCTGTGTTACCAGCTTTCTGCCCTGACGGACAGCCCGCAACGCCGCTTCGTTGACCAGATTGGCCAGATCCGCGCCTACCGCACCGGCAGTAGCCTGAGCGATCTTCTGCAGATCCACATCCTCTGCCAGCTTGATCTTCCGGGTGTGGACCTTCAAGGTGTCCAGTCGACCCTGGAGGTTGGGACGGTCTACGGTAATCCGGCGGTCGAAACGGCCGGGACGGAGCAGTGCCTTATCCAGAATTTCCGGACGGTTGGTGGCGGCCAGGATGACGATACCCTTGGAGGAATCGAAGCCGTCGATTTCGCCCAACAGCTGATTTAAGGTCTGATCGTTGGTGCTGAACCGGGCATCCCGGGTGTGACCTACGGCATCGATCTCATCGATAAACACGATACAGGGGGCAACCTTGGCCGCCTGCTGGAACAGATCCCGGACACGGCTGGCACCCAGACCTACGAACATTTCTTCAAAGTCCGAGCCGGACATGGAGAAGAAGGGAACACCGGCCTCACCGGCTACCGCCTTGGCGAGCAAAGTCTTACCGGTACCGGGAGAACCTACCAGCAATGCGCCCTTAGGCAGCTTAGCGCCAATTTCGGTGTATTTTTGAGGATTGTGGAGAAAATCGATAATCTCCTGCAGGCTTTCCTTGGCCTCATCCTGTCCGGCAACATCCTTAAAGGTGACACCTGTCTGCTTTTCCATGTAGACCTTGGCCTTGGATTTGCCGAGACCGCCCATCATGCCATCGCCACTCATGCGCTTGGACAGTCGGGACATCACAAAGAAGATCATGGCAAAGCCAAACACATAGTACAGGATCATGATGATCCCGGAGTTGTCCTCTACAATGGCCTGATTGACTTTAATATTCTCTGCGTCCAGCTTTTCGGCCAAAGCCAAAATATCGCCGTTGGGAAGTCCTGTAAAGCAGGCCTTCTGCTGACCGGCGGGCTTTGCGGCTTCCTCTTTGGTTAGATAGTACACTCTGTCATAGTGCAGCTCTACCTCATGCAGCTGACCGTTTTGCCAGGTATCCATAAACTCCGAGTAGGTGGTTTCTGTATACTGACTGTCGACAAACGCGTTGTAGACAAAGCTTATGATCAGAATGATAGCTACCGTTATGATCAGGGTGATCCATATATTTGCTTTTGGGCGTTTGCCCTTGGGATCGTTTTGATTGGGATTATTGCGGTTTTGATCCATGAATTTCGCCTCCTTGGGCTTACTTTCCTGCAATCATATCACATTTTCTGCAACCCTGCAATGAAAGATTCACATATTTGCCGTAAATTTTCTGTAAACATATGACAAGCGCGCTTTCGGCATATTTACCCTGACCGGAGGGGACGGTTTCCGTTCTGTTTGAAAACTTCCCATTTATCGGGTCGTTGAAATGCGAAAATATCGTAGGGCGGGGGCTCCGCCCTACGTTCTAGTCTACAAACGGGAATTGGCATCCATTCCGCCTCTTGTCCCAGGAACTAATCTGTGCTATACTAAAAACGAGGTGATTGCCATGCAAGAATATGAGCTGGTTCGGGAGATCCAAAACCTGTGCAACAACAACCAAATGCGGGATATCCTTTTTGAAGAAATCGAAACCGATGACCCGGAAGGCTATGTCCGGGATCTGCTGAAGGGCACAAACATCATTCTGACCCGGGATGACCGGCGTGATGGCGGTGTCACCATCTATGCTTCCTGTGACGGGCTTAACCAAAAATTTATTTTTACGCCCATTTAACAAATAAACTTCCAAAAATGGTTGCGCCTGCCAAAAGAATGATGTATAATTAGGCTACAATAATACGGGCATATGCCCGATAATATGGAGGAATGATTCCCATGTTCAATGCAATGATCGAAACCTTGAAAGCAAATCCCCGTAAGATCGTATTCACCGAGGGCCATGATGCCCGTATTCTGGAGGCTACTGCCCGTTTGGTCGAAGGCGGTTTCCTGACCCCCGTTCTGGTGGGCAATGTTGAGGAAGTTAAGGCCAACGCTGCCAAGGGCGGCTTCAACATCGAAGGCGTTGAGATCCTGGATCCCGCTACCTACGAAGGCATGGAAGCCATGGTCGAGAAGATGGTTGAGCTGCGTAAGGGCAAGATGTCCGCTGACGAGTGCCGCGCTGCTCTGGCTAAGGGCAACTACTTCGGCACCATGCTGGTAAAGATGGGATACGCTGACGCTCTGCTGGGCGGCGCTACCTACTCCACCGCTGACACCGTCCGTCCCGCTCTGCAGATCGTAAAGACCAAGAAGGGCAGCCATCTGGTTTCCTCCTGCTTCATCATGGTTCGTGGCGAAGAGAAGCTGGCTATGGGCGACTGCGCCATCAACCTGAGCTACGAAGATTCCGTCGACAAGGAAGGCAATGTCACTCTGACCGCAGCCCAGAAGCTGGCTGAGGTTGCCATCGAGACCGCCAACACCGCTAAGGTCTTCGGCATTGATCCCAAGGTCGCTATGCTGAGCTTCTCCACCAACGGTTCCGGCAAGGGCGGCACTGTGAAGCTGAGCCACGATGCCACCCAGGTTGCCAAGGAAATGGCTCCCGAGCTGGCTATTGACGGCGAGATGCAGTTCGACGCAGCTGTTGCTCCCGAGGTCGGTCAGCTGAAGTTCCCCGGCTCTCCCGTGGCCGGCTACGCCAACACCTTCATCTTCCCCACCATCGAGGCTGGCAACATCGGCTACAAGATCGCACAGCGTCTGGGCGGCTATGAAGCTTTGGGCCCCATCCTGCAGGGTCTGGCTGCTCCCATCAATGACCTGTCCCGTGGCTGCAACGCTGAGGAAGTCTACAAGATGGCCATTATCACCGCCGCAATGGTATAATGATTCTTACATAGCAAGGAGCCGTCCGTTTGGACGGCTCTTTTATTTTTGGCGTTTTCGTAAACGATGTATAAGATACCACAGCATAGAAGACCTTCTTTTCCGAATCACTACCCGCTTCCATTCTCCACAACCTTCACATAGTTCTAATTCCCTGCTCACAACATAAGATTCTTCGGAATCGTCGATTCCATTTAACGCCCTCCAGCACGCTAAGCAAAACTCTGCCATAATATTCCCCCTCTCTTCCCTTTTGATTATAGCCCAGTTATGGGCAATAGTCAACAAATTGGCAATCCTATACGATAAATAAAAAAAGGAGAGTTTTTTATGATCGTATATGACCGCCTGTGGAAGACGATGCAAAGCAAGGGCATCTCACAATACAAATTGATTAAAGATTATCAAGTAAGCCAGGGGCAGCTTGATCGGCTGAGAAAGAATGCCAATGTAAACAGTCATACACTGAATCAGCTTTGCAAGATTCTTCAGTGTAGATTGGAAGACATTGCTGAGTATATTGAAGACTAGGATCATGTTGTTGTGTGCTGCCCAAACGGGCGGCACCTTTTTTATTTCCTTCAAATTCTCGTTTGTCGGGCAGATTGTAGGGGGCGGCGCCCACGACAGTTAATAACCAACTGCCCGATAAACGGCAATTTCTATTCCCAACAAAATTCTCTTCTGTTGGTAAAATTTTTGTAAACTTAAATATTTCCTAAAGGAAGTGTATTGCATTTGCCTGTTTTTGGTGTAAAATCAAAGTAGATAATTATCCGCATTTTTCGTTCGGAAAGGATACTGCTATGTTAGAACTGATCAACATCAAAAAGGATTATCCTGCCGGAAGCGGCACGGTCCACGCTTTGCGTGGCATCGACCTGCAATTCCGGGAAAGCGATTTCGTGGCGATCCTGGGTCCCTCCGGCTGTGGCAAAACCACCATGCTGAACATCATCGGCGGCTTGGATCAATACACCCACGGGGATCTGAAAATCAACGGTCGCAGCACCAAGGGCTTCAAAAGCCGGGATTGGGACAGCTATCGCAATCATTCCATCGGCTTTGTGTTTCAAAACTACAACCTGATCCCCCACCAGTCGGTTCTGCAAAATGTGGAGCTGGCCCTGACATTGTCCGGTGTTTCCAAGCAGGAACGCCGCAAGCGTGCCAGGGAAGCCTTGGAATCTGTAGGCTTGGGCGACCAGCTCAGGAAAAAGCCCAACGAGATGTCCGGCGGTCAGATGCAGCGGGTAGCCATTGCCCGTGCTCTCGTCAACAACCCCGACATCATTCTGGCTGACGAGCCCACCGGCGCGCTGGATACCGAAACCAGTGTTCAGGTCATGGAGATTTTGAAGGAAGTGTCCAAAGACCGTCTGGTCATCATGGTAACACACAATCCGGATCTGGCAGAAGCCTATGCCACCCGCATCATCCGGATGCTGGACGGAAAGATCACCAGTGACTCCGCCCCTCTGTCTGAGGATGAGCTTGCCGCCCATCAGGAGCTGGACAAGGAAAGACTGGCTGTTGCCAAAAAAGAGCGCAAGCCCTCCATGTCCTTTGCCACCTCTTTCATGCTGTCCCTCAAGAATCTGTTCACCAAAAAAGGACGCACCCTGCTTACTGCCTTTGCCGGTTCTATCGGCATTATCGGCATTGCGCTGATTTTGGCGCTTTCTACAGGTATCAACAGCTATATCGATCAAGTGCAGCAAGACACCCTGTCCAACTACCCCATCACCATTGAAGCGGAAACCGTGGATATGAGCGCCATGATGCTGACGCTTATGGCCAATCAGCAGGACGAAAGCAAGCAGCACGACCTGGATAAGGTCTACTCCTCCACCGTCATGTACGAGCTGATGAATTCCATGCTCAATGCCGAAGTCTCCACCAATAATCTGAAAGACTTTAAGGCGTATCTGGATGCCGGTGGCGGCGGTATTTCCGATATTTCCACCATCATCTACGGCTACGATTTTGATTTTGATATCTATATCAAGGACACCGACGGTGTCATTATCAAAAGCGATGTCATGACCCTGATGCAGGAAGCCATGGGTGCCATGTTTGGCGGTGACTATTCTTCCTTCTTCAATTCTCCCATGGGCTCCATGTACGAAAACTTTGATGTATGGCAGGAGCTGCTCCCCGGTGAGAACGGTGAGCTTGTTGGCGAACAAGTGAAGGACCAGTATGATATTCTCTACGGCGACTGGCCCTCTGCCCACGACGAAGTGATCCTGTTTGTAGACAGCAATAACGAAATTTCCGACCTGATGCTCTACGCCTTGGGCCTGATCTCCTCCGAAGAAATGAACGAGACCCTTCATAACATGACCCAGGGCAAGCAGGAGGAAGCTGAGCAGCTAAGCTGGGAATATGCTGATCTGTACGGCAGAACCTTCAAGCTTCTGCTGCCTGCCGAGTATTTCCAAAAGGACACCATTACCGGTGCCTATGTAGATATGTCCAAAACACCAGCCGGCATGGACTTCCTGTACAACAGCACCCAGGTGGGCACACAGCTGAAGATCGTCGGCATTGCCCGTCCCAACGAGGATGCCACTTCCACCATGGTCACCGGCTCCATCGGCTACACCCAGGCACTGACCGCCTACGCCATTGATGCCACCGCAAATATGGAGGTAGTAAAGGAACAGCTGGCCAACCCCAAGCAGGATGTGCTGCTGAACCTGCCCTTTGCCACCGGTGAAGAAAAAGAACCCACCGACGAAGAGATCAAAGCTGCCATTACCGAGCATCTTCTGACCCTGACCACCGCCCAGCAGGCTGCTGCCTATATCGATGTCATGTGCCAGCCTTCTTCTGAGTATATAACCATGATGGTTGAACAGCAAGTGGGACAGCTGACCCGGGAAGATGTAGAAAAAATGATCGTGGATAAGTACGCTCAGGAAATGGGCGTGGATGCTGATACCATTATGGGCTACATTCAGGAAATGAGCGACGAAGAGCTTTTCGGTCAGGTACGGGAAGCCGCCGCTGTCCAGATCAAAGCCCAGTACGCAGCCAATGTAGCACAGCAGTTAAGCGTTATGAGTCAGGAGCAGCTGGCGGGCGCTTTGCAAGCCGCTATGTCCGGCGGTGTCAGCAGTATGGTCCAGCCTTTTACCGCCGAGCAGTATCGCTATCTGTATGAAAACCATATGCCCCCCACGGTTTCCGAGTCCACCATTGATGAAAATTTGAAGCTGATGGGTTATGTGGATAAAGAAAGCCCCGCCACCATCTACCTGTATGCCACCTCCTTTGCGGACAAAGATCTGATTGCGGATCTGATTCAGGAATATAATGCCGGTGTGGCAGAAGAAGATAAGATCGAGTATACCGACTATGTAGCCCTTCTGATGAGCTCCATCACCGCCATCATCAGCGGTATCAGCTACCTGCTGATTGCCTTTGTGTCCATTTCTTTGGTGGTCTCCTCCATCATGATTGGTGTGATCACCCTGATTTCCGTGCAGGAGCGCACCAAGGAGATCGGTATCCTCCGGGCCATCGGCGCTTCCAAGCGGAATGTTTCCCGGATGTTCAACGCAGAAACCCTCATTGTGGGTCTGTGCGCCGGACTGGTGGGTATTGGTATGTCCCTGCTGCTGACCCTGCCCATCAATGCTATTTTGTACCACTTCACCGGAATTGCCGGACTGAAAGCGATCCTTCCCTGGCGCGGTGCCATTGTTTTGGTGATCATCAGCGCACTGCTGACCCTGATTGCCGGCATTATCCCCTCCCGCAGCGCTGCCAAGAAAGACCCTGTGGTCGCCTTGCGGACAGAATAAACAAAACACAGTGGGAGAAGCTGATCAAACAGCTTCTCCCACTTTTCTTATTTGCAAAAACAAATTGCCATTTCTCGTGCTAACGCACGAATGGATAATGGATAATGGATAATTGATAATTGACAATTGTGGTATTTCCTTCGGAAATGATTTAAAAATGTCGCCTTTGGCGACTCCTTAATTGTCCATTGTCAATTTTCAATTGTCAATTGGCAGCCATCGGCTGCCCGATAAAC
>JAFQIL010000014.1 GCA_017397565.1 Oscillospiraceae bacterium
GCTAATGAATAATGAATGATGAATAATGAACAATGAAGGAGTCGCCTTCGGCGACATATTTAAAATCATTTCCGAAGGAAATACCGCAATTATTCATTATCAATTATTCATTCGTGCGTCAGCACGATAAACGGGAATTGGCGGATATCAGGAATCCTTCTTTTCCGCGTTCAGGGGATCAACCACAATATCCTTGTAGGGGTTGACGATGACGGTGCGGTAGCTGTGGTAGATCACCATGCCCGGCTTCGCGCCGGGAAGCTTTTTTACCTGCCGCACCGGGGTGATGTCCACAGGGATGTTTTGACCTACCCCGGCTTCCGAGTGGAAGGCCGCCAGCTGCGCCGCCTGGGTGACGGTGTCATCGGGGGGTGTCTTGCTGTTGCAGGCGATGATCACATGGCTGCCGTGAACCTTTTGGGCATGGAGCCAAAGATCATCCTTCCGGGCAAGACGGAAGGTCAGCTCATCGTTTTGCTGATTGTTGCGCCCAACATAAATGGGGAAGCCGTCGGTGGATTCTAAGCGCAGGGGGGCGACCTTGGCTGCCTTCATCTTTTTGGCGCTGTCTGCCTTCACATAGCCTCCGGCCTGCAGCTCCCGGCGGATGGCCTCCAGCTCCGGATCAGACTGTGCCCGGTTTAATTCATCCAGCACACTTTGGAGATACTCCAGCTCTGCCTGTCCGAAGGACAGCTGCTTTGTCAGCTCCTTTTCCGCGTTTTTCATCCGGGTGTAGTCTTTGTAAAACTTGGCGGCATTTTGCTGCGGTGACAGGGTGGGGGACAAAGCAATAGAGATGACGGGCATATTTTCGTCGTAAAAATCCTCGGCCTCCACATCCGTTTGCCCTTTTTGAATGCGATGGATATTGGCTGTAACGATGTCGCCCAGCTGCCGCAGCCGCTCCCGGTCATAGGTTTCCAAAAGCTCCTGTTCCTGAATGGCCAGCTTTCGGGTCAGACGGGTGCAGAGGTTCTGTACCGTCTTTCGCATGGCCTGACTTTTTTGCCGCAGGGAATCCCGCTTGTCCCGCTGGGCATAAAAATGATCCAAAAGGCCGCTGAAGGTGTTTTCTTCCCGGCAGTCTCCGTATTGGCGGATGGGGCAGAATGCGAATTGCTTGGGCGCGCCGTCGGGGGCACAGGTGTAGCAGGGGACAGGATGGGCTAAATTTTCCCGGAAAAACAGCATTAGCTTTTTTGTGGTTTCTTCCACCGGGAGGGCTTCTATACGGGCATCCACACTCCCCCCGGCAAAAAGCGCAGCCTCCCGGCAAATCAGGGGAGACAGTCCACCTAAGGTGTCCATCAGCCGGTGGGATAAAAGATCTGCTCCGGGCTGAGTCAGCAGGTTAACATAATCTTCCTTTGCAAGGGCCATAGGGTCTGCTTTTGTCACGGGCTCCGGGTTTTGATAGTACATACCCGGCAGGGCAGGACGGTGTGTTGTCTCATCCAAACCGATCCGGCGCAGGCAGTCTAAGATCCGTCCCTCAGGGCTGAGCAGATATAAGTTGCAGGTTCTGCCCATGAGCTCCACCACCAGAGTTTTTTCCACCGGGTCCCCCATCTCATCGATGCAGGCAAAGGTCAGCCGGGCACACCGCTCCATAGGCAGTTGGGTGATGCCGGTAAGTCTTGCACCGGTGAGGTGCTTGCGCAGCAGCATACAGAACATAGGGGGCTGGGCTGGGTTTTCCGGGGAGGTGGCGGTCAGATGCAGGCGAGGGGCGGTGGGATTCAATCCCAGCAGCAGCCGCTCCCGACCCTCCCGGGTCTTGAGCAGCAGGATCACCGTATCCCGGGCAGGCTGGTGGATCTTCTCCACCCGACATTCACCCAGATTTCGGAGCTCCTGTAAAACGCAGTGCATATAAAAGGCATCAAAGGCCATAAGCTTTCCTCCTAAGTAATTGACAATTGAAAATTGATAATTGACAATTGTGGTATTTCCTTCGGAAATAGATTTGAAATTGTCGCCAGAGGCGACACCTTAATTGTCCATTGTCAATTATCCATTGTCAATTTCCTCTTTTTCCAGCATTTTGGCAAATAACGCTAAAAGCCTGTCCGTCCGGCCGGCAAGGTACAGTGCGCCAAAGAGGGCTTCCAGTCCCGTAGCCAAAGAGTATTCCTTGGGGGAAGCGGACTTGGGGGCGTGGGAATGGGCGTTTTTCCCCCGGCGGAACCAGCTTTGCTCTTCTTCCGTCAGGTGGGGCTGCAGCTTCAGGGCAAACACCGCTTGGGTCTGGGCGTTGACCAAAGAAATGGTATCTTTGTGGAGATTTTTTACGGTGTGATCGCCGCTGCAGCACAGGTAACTGCGGCACAGCAGCTCATACACAGCATCCCCAATATGGGCAAGCCCCAAACTGGACATTTCGTTGATTCTATTCTTCGAAAAGCTCAGCGCAAAAAGGTTTTCCATATTTTCTCTCCCCGATTCAGAAGAAATTGGGCGCAAAGCCCAGTAAATGTGCCGGTGATAACGCTGATGATCAGCATCACAGGCAGATAAATGGCAAGTCCCGGTGTCCCGGAGATCAAAATGGCGGCAGCCATTTGTCCAATGCTGTGGGCAATGGCTCCCAAAGTACCCGCTACCCAAAGCTGACGATGGGTCAAAAACCGCCGGACGAGGATCGTGATGCCGATGGCGCACAGACCGCCTGCGCCGGAGTAGAGGATGGTGCTGAAATTACCGGCAAAGATGGCACCTAAGAACACCCGGCAGATGAGGATGGCCAAGCCCTCCCAGGAACCAATGGCGAAAACCGCAAACACCGTGACGATGTTGGCCAGTCCCAGCTTCACACCGGGGATGGGGACGAGGGGCGGGATGGCGTTTTCAATCATAAATATGGTCAGGGCGATGGCAGTGAGCAGTCCCATCAATACCAGTTTTTTCACTTTCACAGCCACGCCTCCTTTCTAAAATATTAGCATACCAAATTTTCAGGAAAAAGTAAAGTACAAGGGGCTTGGGGATTCGGAATTGTCAACTCTCCGTTTGCCGGTGAGTTTCGTTAGTGCTTGTAGGGGAGGGTCTTGACCCTCCCTTCACGAATTTCACACCTCGATGGGGTGAAATTCGTGCAAATCAAAAGACATTGCGAAAGAATCCGTCCATCGAGACCGTATTTTTTCGAAGGGCAGGTCAAGACCTGCCCCTACCGTCGTCATCGCAACAGCTTGATAAATGGCAATTTGGGGGATGGATATTTTTCTTGCATTTTCTATATAAACCAGTATAATAATGGTAGAAAAATATCCAAAGGAGGGGCTTAAAATGGGAAATATGCAAACCTTTTACCGGGGCGCATTGTTGGGTATGGCAGTAGGCGATGCTATGGGCAATACAGTGGACAATAAGACTCTGGCAGAAATTTGTGAAGACTATGGCCCCAACGGACTGTTAGGCTACGATTTGGTCAACGGCTATGCCGATGTGACCTCCTATACCCAGGTGGCGGCTTTTTGCGCCAATGGATTGCTTTTGGGCATGACTCGGGGACAGATGCAAGGGAAAATGGCACCCTTGGTGCGTTATGTAAACCTTGCCTTGCGGGAATGGTCCCGCTCTCAGCATTACAGCGCCCCGGAGCGGACCTTCTGCTGGCTCAGCGGTCAGCCGGAGCTGAAGCGCCGTCATTGCATGGACACCCGGATGCTGGATGCGTTGAACCGCCCCACCCAAGGCACCATGGAAGAACCCACCAACCGTTCCAACCATCCCGGCGGTCTGACGGAGGCTGTGGCGGTGGTGCTGGCGGTGTCCGGATTGAATCTTCAGCAGCCGGAGATTGACCGGTTGGCAGCAGAGTCTGTAGCGCTGACCCACGGCGACCCTGAGGCTTTTTTGTCTGCGGCCACCTTGGCACACGGTCTGTCGTTGGTGCTGCGCAGTCCGGATCTGACGGAAACACAAATCGTTTTAGAGACTATGGATGCGGTGCAGCTGCAGTTTGGCAGAGAATATGCCCAAACCACCCACATTTGGGAGCTGCTGCAGATGGCGCTGACTCTGGCAGATTCTGATACCATTTCTCCCCGGGAGGCTATGGAGCAGCTGCGGTGTGTCAGTGCTCCGGAGGTGCTGGCCGGTGCCCTTTATGCCTGCCTGACCTGCCATGGAGATTTCGATACCGCCATGATCACGGCAGTGAACCATTCCGGCCGCAGTGCGGCAGTGGGCGCCATCACCGGAGCGTTGCTGGGGGCAAAGCTGGGTGAGGAGGCTTTGCCGGAGTTCTATTTGGATTGTCTGGAGCCTACTGAAACGCTCCGGGAGCTGGCGGTAGATTTGGCACAGGGCTGTCCAATGGAGCGTACCAGCCTGCTGTTTGACGGCGACTGGGATCGGAAATACCGCTACGCCGGCTCGTAAAATTGCCATTTTGCGTGCTGACGCACGAATGGATAATTGACAATTGTGGTATTTCTTTCAGAAATGATTTTAAAAATGTCGCCTTTGGCGACTCCGAAATTCTCCATTGTCAATTTTCAATTGTCAATTGGCAGCCATCGGCTGCTCGACAAACGGAAAATGGTACATTTCAGAAAAGAGGAAAGCACTGTGACCATTCGTTTTGCCACCCGGGAGGATATTCCCGGGATGATCAAGCTGTTAAAGCAGGTAGGCGGTGTCCACCATGACATTCGCCCGGACCTGTTTCGCGGCGATGCCCAAAAGTATGATGCCCCGGCGCTGGAAGCTCTGCTGGAAGACAAAAACCGCCCCATTTTGATCGCCGGGGATACCCAAGTTATGGGCTATGCCTTCTGCATTCTCAGGAATGTAGAGAACGACAGCGTGCTTTGTGACCGACGGGAGCTTTACATCGATGACCTGTGCGTGGATGAAAGCTGCCGGGGTCAGGGTATCGCCACCGCTCTTTATCAGGAAGTTTTAGCGCTTGCCCGGAAGCGTCATTGCCAGACTGTGACATTGAATGTCTGGTGCGGCAATGACAGTGCTATGGCTTTTTATGAAAAGATGGGCATGAAGCCTCAAAAAATCGGCATGGAGGTCAGCGTATGCTGATAAAAAATCAAATTTACGAAGCCACCGTCACAGACTATACCGCTGAGGGGCAAGGGGTTGCCCATGTGGAAGGCTGTGCGGTGTTTTTGCCTAATGCCATCGCCGGGGAGAGATATCGCATCCGGATTGAGAAGGCGCAGAAGACTTGGGCGGCGGGTAAGATCGTGGAGATTTTGGAAAAATCCCCTCACCGCATCAACCGGGAATGTCCCGTTGCCAAGCTTTGCGGCGGCTGTGACTTCTGGCATATGGACTATGAGGAAGAATCCCGGCTGAAAGCGACCCGGGTGCGGGACTGCTTAAACCGCATCGGCGGCGAGAATTTGGAGAATGTTCCCATTTTGTCCGCCTCTACCTGCTACGGCTATCGCAATAAAGCCCAGTATCCCGTAGCTGCCCAAAAGGGCAGAGCCTACGCAGGCTTCTTCCGGGCAGGCACCCATAGCGTGGTGGAAAATGACCGCTGCCTGATTCTGCCTCAGGAAACCGACCGGGTCAAGGCAGCTGTGATGGATTATGTAAACCAATATCGGATCACCGTCTACGATGAACTGGCCCATAAGGGGCTTTTGCGGCACATATATGTTCGCCGCGGTGCCGTTTCCGGGCAGATTTTGGTGTGCCTTGCGGTAAACGGGAGAAGTCTGCCTCATGTTCCGGAGCTGATTTCCCGCTTGCAGAAGCTCCCCGGCTTTACTACATTGGTGCTTTCCGTGAATACCAAAAAGGGCAACGCGGTGCTGGGGGATGAATTTATCACCCTCTATGGCCCCGGCTATATCGAGGATACCCTTTGCGGACTGAATTTTCGGCTGTCTCCCCGGTCTTTTTACCAGGTGAATCACCATCAGGCCCAGCGGCTCTATGAAGCTGCCATTTCTCAGGCGGAGATCACCAAAGACGATACGGTTCTGGATCTTTACTGCGGCGTGGGTACCATTACCCTGGCTATGGCGAAGGCCGCCGGCAAGGTCATCGGCATTGAGGTGATCCCTCAGGCAGTAGAGGATGCCCGGGATAACGCCAGACGCAACTGCATCGAAAACGCGGAGTTTTTCTGCGGTGATGCCGGACAGGCGGCGCTGGCGCTGGAACAACAGGGGGTCAAGGCGGATGTGGTGGTTGTCGACCCGCCCCGGAAGGGCTTGAATGCCGATGCCATCGAAGCCCTCGACCGGTTTGCTCCCCGGCGGATCGTCTATGTATCCTGCGACCCGGCAACCCTGGCAAGAGATGTGGCGCTTTTGAAAGAAAAGGGATATACCTTAAAAAATGCCATGGCGGCAGATCTGTTCCCCCGCTGCAGCCATGTAGAGACGATAGTGTGTTTGTCCAAACTCGCAGATACCCACATCGAAATGGAGATTGACCCCGAGGAACTGAACACCATCACCGCAAAAGTCTCTCCCACATATCCCGAGATAAAGGCGCATGTTTTAGAACATCACGGCTTAAAGGTCTCAAGCCTTGCCATTGCCCAAACCAAAAAGAAATGTGGCTTGGAAGTTGGCGAGTGCTACAATCTCCCCTCGGGACACGGCAGACCGCCCACAAACTTAACCCCCGAACGGGAAGCAGCCATTCGGGAAGCATTCCAATATTACGGACTTATATGAGAAGACGGCACCCGTGATGGGTGCCGTCTTTATCTGTTCGACATATTGGAATATGGACCTTAAAATTCATTCTTTTTAAGAATAAAAAAGAGAGCAACCACTTGAGCAATTATGCCAATGGCGATAATGATGCGAAATACAGTAATTGAAACAAGCTCAAAACCATTGCAAAAAAGCCCTACACACAGAATCAGTGTTCCTATAATGCTAATAAGCTGACCGATACTCACTTTTCTTTTCATTCTATCAGTTCTTCCTTTCAAATTCAAGTCTGCCTAATCGCAATCCACCACAATCATATTACAATCTTTACACCCATAGCAAGCCGATACTTGATTAACTTTGCTATTTGCCTTAATAATCATTCCGCCCTCGTTTTCAACGGTTTTCTTTGTATGATTATATGGAAAAACCCAATGTTTATCTATAAAAGACTGTGGTAGCCAATAAAAGGTCGTATCACCGCGATGATTGGCAATCTCTCCCAATGTCATATCTTTTCCACATTTAGGACACTTCATTTTCGTTCCTCCGTCAAATTCAAGTTTATCGGTGAGTTCATTTTACCACCCATCAACCCGAAAATCAATGGTCTGTTATTCTCATGTTCTATATTACTTTTGAAAACAAAAGTAATATTGGGGTTGCAAGGGAACGCCCTGCCCCATGAACAAAGCACAGCTTTGTCTAGTGGGTTAGACTTTCCTCGGGGCTGTGAAACCCGAGCGAAGTCGCAGCAGCCGCAATGCGCCCATTGGCGTGTGTTGCGGCAAGGCGGCTGAGCGAGGGTCAGTGAAGCCTACAAATAAGCTCTGCGCCTAACGACAGGGGGCAGGCTTGTTTGTAGGCAGAACGGCGAACAGGAACGGGAAAGGCTTACCCACGGCGTTGCTCCTGCAATCCCAAAGGAAAGGAGATACCCTATGGCTTATTGTATTATGCGTGTAGAAAAGAGAAAACGGGCGGCTCTGTATGGCTTGCAGATTGAAGCGAACCGCACCACGGCAGACCACGAAAAAGGGCGGGATTTTACCGCCAGCGACATTCAATGGTGCTTGACTGATTTTAATATGTATTTAGTCAAGTCTGAAAACTGGAATAAAGCCGTTACGGCTGCATTCAAAGAAGCGGAAATACAGGAACGGAAGAACAGTGTTGTGGTGCTTGACGGATTCTATGGAGCAACCCCCGACTGGTTCAAGGACAAAAATATAGATGAAATCGTCAGCTATTTCAAGGATTGCTTGGCTTTCCACGAGCAGACCTATGGCAAGGTCATCAATGCTGTGATTCATTTCGATGAAGCAACACCCCATCTGACTTGCCAATCTTTGCCGTTGATAGAGGGAGAGGACGGGCGCACTCGTCTGTCCGCCCGTGACATTATGGGCGGCAGAAATGACTACCGCCGCCGTCAAGACGAGTTTTATGAGCAAGTGGGCAAGCCAAGAGGACTTGAGCGTGGTGAAGTCCACGACCCCGAACATACCCGAAAGCACCTCTCTGTACAAGCCTACAAGAACGAACAGCTTGAAATTGAGAACGAGCAGCTTCGCAAGCAGAGCAAGGAGCTACAGAAAGAATGTAGAACGCTACTTTTGAAGAATCAGCAACTCCAAGATATAAATGAAGCTCTTGCCCAACAAGTGGAGCAGCCGTTTTTGACTTACTGCATGATGGAGTTTATCCGTAATGCAAAGGTCAGAGGCGAACGGGGAGAAATCAAGCTGGTGGTTGATGGCTTCCAAACATATCTCGCTCGCAACCAAGAACAACTCCGTGCCAAGTGGGAGCAGCAGTTACTACCCAACTACTACCCTCCACTTGAGCAAGAGGAGGAGCGCTTCCGTGAACGAGAGTACGACTACGAGCAAGATTATGATGACAGGGAGCGTTAACAAATAAGGACACGGGAAATCAATCCCGTGTCCTTTTCCTTTTGGGACATATATGTGGGTCGGCGGTGGGACACGAATGCGTCGCACAAAAAAACGGACGTGAACCGTTTTTGCATCCCAAACGTTCACGTCCTATGTAGGCAAACGGAGCAGAATGGACAGACTTATCCCTTTGAAAATTCAAAGGAATAAGTCCGCTACGTATAACACGTCCTAGAGGCGAGGTTTCCGTATGCATTTTTCTTTGCCACCCTGACTTGTCAATCCATTGCCTGATTGACGAACCATTTACGCATCTGCTCTGCGTGTTAACAGGTTCATCCCTGCACCGAAACATAA
Organism: Oscillospiraceae bacterium; assembly: GCA_017397565.1. GTDB lineage: Bacteria > Bacillota > Clostridia > Oscillospirales > Oscillospiraceae > Faecousia. The sequence continues at coordinate 8,900 of JAFQIL010000014.1, forward strand.
TTGTGCTATGCGTGTGCTATCCTTCGCTATTACCCAACCTCTTAAACATGATTACTCAACGGCATCTCATATTTTTCACAATGGGGCACCGAACTGCGCTGATTTAAGCTAACAATCCGTAAGCTAGCAGCCATTATCTGCCACTGTCTATTCTTTTACTTGCTCACCAGTATTCTTCGCAAAATAAACGATAATCAAGCAACCAAACTTGTAGGGACACAGGGTGGAGTGCCCCACTCGCTTCACATTTTTTTCGGAGTGGTCGGTAGACCTGCAATTTTTAAAGAGATTTGCTCCAAAACTCTCTATGATTCAGTTGTGTGCCTTGGGTTGCTTTAATGATGCAGCCAGCGAAAGCCAACCGCTAAATAAGTCAGTCTAAATATTATCAATAAGTCAATCACACCAGTTAAGGTCATCCGTTGGCTGCACCATTCCAAGGCTTAAATAAAATAGACGATAAAAAATGCCGCTTTTGACAATCTTTTAGTCTGCCCTCCCTCTGGGGGCGATTTCTTCTATCTTAGGTTTACATAACATTTTAAGAAGAAGATAGGAGATTGACTATGAAAGTACATACTGAAATCATCGGCGGCGGCAACGCCTACACCTTTAACGGATTTCTGCACACCTTGACCGACCTCATTGCCAAATACGAAGCCGAGTTCGAAGAACTGGCTCATACCGAAAACGGAAACGCACCGAGCGTTTCCGTTTTTTGCTTGCTTTTTGGGATAACTGGAGTTATGATAATATCAAAGTTTGGACAATGCACAACTTAAACAGAAAGGAAGCGGCACAAATGGAGAAAAAGAAGGCTTACATATACACCCGAGTGTCAACCGCTATGCAGGTCGATGGCTACAGCTTGGAAGCACAGGAAGAACGGCTGCGGCGGCATTGCGAATATCACGATATGGAAATCGTCCGCACATACACCGACAAGGGAAAATCTGGCTCAACAATCGTGGGAAGAGAGCAGTTTCAGCAAATGCTCAATGATATAGAGAGTCAAAAAGACGGCGTTTCCTATGTCCTCGTCTATAAGCTTAGTCGGTTTGGACGAAATGCGTATGATATTCACGGGTCTCTGCGTATCCTTACGGAAAACAATGTCTATTTGGTGGCAGTAGAGGACGGCATCGACACAAGTACCAAGATGGGCGAGACTTTTGCCCTCATCATGGCGGCACTGGCACAGGCAGAGCTTTCCAATATCCACGAGCAGACCTTTTTGGGTCGGCAGCAGAAAGCAAGAGAGGGCAAGTGGAACGGCGGTATGTCCCCCTTGGGGTATCAGCTGGTCGATGGCAAGCTAATTATCGACGAAGCAGAAGCTGCAATCGTCCGCCGCATCTTTGACTTATACACCCAAGAACGCCCGCTCGGCATTGCTGGCGTTGTCAAGCAACTGCTGAAGGAAGAGGTCAAGCGACCCCCTCGCCAAAACCGCACCTATGGGCAAATTGGCCGCAAATTGGTTTCTGATGTGTTGGAAAATCCCATTTACACAGGACAGATAGCCTACGGACGGCGGCATATGGAAAAGGCAGACCGCAAGGGCAACCGAAAAGTGGTAAATCAACAGGAATATATCCTTGTTCAAGGCGAACACACGCCCATCATATCCTTGGAGCAGTTCCAAGCTGCCCAAGAACTGCGGAAAGGGCGGAGCAATATGTGCGAACGCCGCCCCGACAATGACTATGTACATCTGCTGTCCCCGATGCTGCGTTGTCCCGAGTGCGGAGCTTCTATGTACGGAAACACCACACGGAAGAGGAAAAAGACCGCAAGCGGAGAGTTTTATGCTGATTACCATTTCTATGCCTGCAAGCATCGGCGGAGCATTGAGGGAAAAACCTGCACCTACAAAAAGAACTGGAACAACAAAGATATAGACGGCCCTGTAGTGGAAATCGTCACCCAACTAATCAATGACCCAAAACTGGCTGACTATATCCGCTCCAAGCTGACCAGTGTGGTGGATGCGGAAACTGTGGAAGCTGATATTGCCAAGTTAGAAAAAGCGCTGAAACGAACACAGGCAAATAAAAGGGAACGCTATAAAGAACTGGATGATTTAGACCCCTCCGACCCTGTCGACAGCGTTAAAATTCGAGATACCAAGGCAAGCATTGACAATCTGTCTGTTAAGGAAGTAGAATATAGGCAAGACTTGGCGGAGCTTCGCAACAAGCTCGTTGCGGTGAAGCAAAACCAACTGACTAAGGAGACCGTTCTCAAGGTGCTGAGCCACTTCTCCCTGTTCTTTGATAGAATGACACCTGCTGACAAACAGGTGCTGCTGCGGTCTCTCGTTGAGGAAATTCAAATCTTCCCCGAGAAAACCGAGGACGGCAGAATTATCAAGAGCATAAAGCTGTGTGTACCTGTGGTCTATGAGAACGAAAACACCCCCAAAATCAGTTGGGACAAATTGACCCCCGTCGAGAGTATTGTTTGTTTGAGTAGGGAAAAGGCCGACGATTATATCCGTATTTCTGTTCATACCGAGGATTTGCAAACCAAGACGAACTAACCGGCAAACTTGAAATTGACGGAGGTAGTGTACATGGAAAAATTGACAAAGGAAGTAGACGCAATTTTGTTGGAACGATTCGGCAAGGATAGTATTATTGCTCTGGCAACTGCTATTGACAATATTCCTTATGTTCGCAGTGTGGATGCATTTTATGAGAACGGTGTCTTTTATGTACTTACCCATGGTTTGTCGAGTAAAATGAAACAAATAGAACAAAATCCTACTGTTGCACTATCTGGAGAATGGTTTACAGCCCAAGGCAAAGGGCTTAATTTAGGATACTTCGGGAAAGCAGATAATTTACATATCGCAAATAAAATGAAGCAAGTGTTTTCCACTTGGATTGATAACGGACACAACAATTTTGATGACACAAACACTTGTATCCTTTGCATTAAACTAACCAATGGTATTCTGTTTTCAAATGGCACACGCTACGAAATAGACTTTACTTAAGTCAATTCCAACATGTCGAACAATTTACCAACTTGAATTTACATAGCAGAGAATATGAAAGGCGGTATCATAATGGTATATAGCTTTACTTCTATCATACATACCGAGGGAAATCGCACATTTATTGAAATACCTTTTAATGTATGGGAAGAAACAGGCTTAAAGGGAAACATCCCGTGCCGTATAGCCATCCAGAAATGTTCTTTTGAGTGTAAACTCATTCCGAAAGGGAGCGGTAGATATTTTATTCCTGTATCAAAGGGGTGTTTGTCTGTTCTTGCATTGAAGAAAGAATATGAAATCGAAATGGAGCCAATAGCCGCCTTATCAAGAATCAACCATAACAGCCCATATTCCAAGGAGAATCCTGTCCGAAAAATTGATGGAATTATAACAATTCCCAGCCAAGACGGGTTGTGCGGACAGCACTGTGTTTCCATGCTTGCAGCTGTGCCGCTTCCAGATGTAGTTGGATTGATGGGAAAAGGGAAGGCATCCTGGTCAAAGATAATGGAAGCATTGGACTATTATGGAATATCCTACGCATCTAAGGCGGTTTATACCAAGGGCAATGCTTGCCCGCTGCCTGTGTGCTGTATCGTGAATAATGATAATAGATTTGTTCTCTGGTATAAGGGTTCCTTCTGCGGTGTGCAGGAGGTTGACCCAAAGAAAACAAAAAGTTATATTGAGATTTTCACGGAATAATAGTACGACAAATTCCAATATATCAAACACTTTGGTAGACTCCCTACCTAAAGGGACAACTGTGGAATCAATCGTTTGTCTTACAAACGATTGATTCAGCGATATAAATTCCTGTGGAATTTGCGATATGCGCTTACGCGCGCGATATTCCACAATGTGGAGCGATATGCCCTGCGGGGCGCAGGAATTTATATCATATCGCAGACAAATTTCATTGTGAAGCAATGAAAAGACGGCACCACGCGGGTGCCGTCTTTCGTTTTCGTGAAGCAAAGAATCAACAGGGCTTTTTCAGCAAGCTGCTCAGAGCGGTTCGTTCCGGCTCCGGAGCCGCCGCCAGCTTGTCAGCCCGCTCTATCAGGCTTGCCCGGAAAGCTTCCTGTTCAGCCGGCAAATTTTCCATGCGATATTTCAGATTTGCCTGCTGCGTTTCTTTGATGGAGAAGTGCAGGGGGACAAAATGCAAAAACTTGCCTTTCTCCCCAAAGGTGGAATATTGCTCTACCTGAAAATAGAAAAGATTTTTGCAGATGTATTGATTGGTATCCAAATACTTTTCCCGCAGCTTGCGGATATCCTTCAGCGAGTCTTTGGAATGCACAAAGGTAATAAATTCCCCGTTTGCAAACTTGCTCCGCATTTCAAGGAGGGAGAGGGGTGTTCTGTCTGCGTCAATAAAGTATCCGTCCGTTGTGGGGTCGAGCATGATCCACTTGGCAAGGTGTCTGTCATAGATCTCTGTGACAACATGGTTATCAAAGTCATAAGGAGAGAAGGGCATAATGCGGACACGCCGGGCATAAATGCCCAAAGCCAGACAGCATTCTGCGAAGAGCTTGGCCTTATTCAGACAGTTAATGCCGTGTTCCGGCTGATCCAGACTGTATGCCAAAAGCGCCAGGGCGTTACAGGGAATGTGATTATCATACCAGGGGCAGTGGGCCAATCTGGGAGCCAGATTATGAAGCAGCTTCCTGGCTCTTGAAAAATCGCTGCCTTTTCCGGCAGTTTCCGTCAATGGATATTGGCTGCGCAGTGCTTCAAACTCAGGACAGGCAAACGCATAAACATTTTCTTCCCCATTGCCGGCTTCAAATTCCTGATGATGGAACAGAATACCGCTGTAAACATGCAGCATGTGCCGGGCAATGGCTTGCAGTTCCTTCTTGGACATAACGATCCCCTTTCGTCCAATTTCCGTGGCTCGATGGGTTTATTGTAGCATCCATAACCGCAAAAAACAACAGCCAATTCCCGTTTGTCGGGCTGTAGGGGACTTATTTTCCCGTCCCGCAAACCTCCCCTCGGGGGGAAGCACAGCGGCGCAGCCGCTGTGGGAGGGGCAATTGCCCCTCCCCTACAATGCAAACTCACCTATAAATAGACATTGAATCCCGTTGTGTCTTGTGCTAAAATATCTCAAGGAGCAGGCGCGGTTCTGCGGAAAAGGAGGAAAATGCTGTGGAAAAGAAACGGATCGAATGGGTGGATGGGCTGAAAGGCATCGCCTGTGTGCTGATTTTTTGCCACCATTTTGCGCTGATCTTCTTCCCGGCTACCTTTTACGGTCCTTGGGCCGAGTCCCGGCTTCAGGGGATCGATACCTACCTTGCCCAATCTCCTCTTGGGGTGGTGCTCAACGGCAACTTTCTGCTGGCGGTGTTTTGTATGCTCAGCGCCCTTGTCCTCAGCCTGCAGGTCATGGGGATGGAGGACAAAACCCGGCTGGGCGGCGTGGTTGCAAAGCGGTATTTCCGGCTGATGCCGCCCCTGTTTGTTGTAGGACTGGTGGTTTGGGTATTCCTCCGGTTTGGACTGTTTACCAATACGCAAGCCGTGGCAGCTACCGGTTCTCCCTGGGTGGGGCAGTATTATCGGCATGCCCTTTCTTTCCGGGAGTTTTTGGAGGCGGCCCTGGTAAAGGTGTGGTTTTACGGGGATGAAAGCCTGTCGACTGCCTTTTGGATGCTGTCCCGGCTGTTTTACGGCAGCTTCCTTGCCATCCTTCTGAGTACCGTGGCTTGGAAATACCGGAAAAGAGCATGGATCATGTACATAGCGGTGGCGGCGCTGCTGTTTGACCGTTCAGATCTGCTGCTGGCCTTTGCCTTGGGAACGCTTTTGGCGTGGCTGCTGCACCGGGATCTCCGTCTGCCGAAGCTTGTGCCTCCGATGGCGGTTTTGCTGGGACTGTTGCTGGGTGGCTACCCCAGCGGCTTTTCGGCAACCAACTTCTATCGGTACTTCCGGGGACTGACCTTCGTTGACTGGCACATTTTAGGGGCGTTTGTGATGCTCTTCGGCATCCTCTTCTGGAAGGGCGCGCAAAAGCTTCTGTCCTGGCGGCTCTTTACCTGGTTGGGAAAGCTCTCCTACAGCGTGTACCTGATCCACATTCCTCTGCTTTTTTCCCTGACTACCGGTGTTTTTCTGTGGACGGAAGGAAAGCTTGGCTATTTTGGCAGCGTGGCACTGGCCTTCGGCGTGTCTCTGGGGGCGCTGATCGGAATCGCATGGCTCTACCACCGCTTTGCGGAACGTGGCTTTGCCCGGCTTCAGGATAAGCTGTTTTCCAAATTAGAAAAGAAATAAGAAATTATTTGGCGGTGCTGCCTTGCGCGGCACCGCCAATTTCCGTTTGTCGGGCGGGTATGCACCCGCTGGCAATTTCGGGACTGAGAGTCTGACGGTATTCGTTACTCTGCACACCGCCCGGTTCGTTACGAAGGCAAAATGTTCAAATTTCCGTTTATCGGGCAGGTTCGTTAGACATTGTAGGGGCGAGCAGAAGGTGAATTGCCCCAACGGGGCAAGAGAAGCCACCCTGGGGTGTCGCTCGTCCGCGTGATTTTGTTTCACAAAATCACATCGCCGTAGGGCGATAACCGATTGTTTTCCTGCGGAAAACCAACAAATTGCGTTGCAATTTGTTGGCGGACGGCCAATGGCCGCCCCTACAAGGCGTTTTACAACTGCCCGAGAAATGGCAATTTGGTGGGGCGCAAAAAATACTTGACAGGGAGAGGATTCCTTGTTATCATAACTGTACTAGTACAGTTAGTACGGTTCATACAGCAAAGGAGGGGCGATATTGATAAATCTGGATTACCGGGATGCCCGGCCCATTTATCTGCAGATCTGTGAGGGCTTTCGCCGGCAGATCCTGGCAGGGGTCCTGCGGGAAGGGGACCGGATGCCCTCTGTGCGGGAGCTGGCCACTCGGCTGGCCATCAACCCCAACACCATCCAAAGAGCCTATCGGGAGCTGGAGCAGCAGGGCTGGATGGTATCCGTTCCCGGCAAAGGCAGCTTTGTCGGCGGAGTCCCCGGAAACAGGGAAGACCCGTCCCGACAGTTACTACAGGAGTTTGACGACCTATGTGCCCGGCTGACTGCCCTGGGCGTATCCCGGCAGACCTTGATCTGCCGCTTGGAAGAAGGAGGAAACGACCATGCTTAAACTGGAAAATGTGACGAAAACCTTTGGGGAATTCAAGGCCTTGGACGATCTTTCCATGAACATACCCAAGGGTGCGGTATATGGCCTTGTGGGCCCAAATGGCGCGGGAAAAACCACCGCCATCCGGCTGATCACCGGTGTCTACCGCCCAGACAGCGGCAGTATCACCATGGAGGGCATCGGCATCTATGAAAACCCTGCCTTAAAAAGCCGCATCGGCTACATTCCTGACGATGTGTTCTATTTCCCCTCGGCATCCCTGGAGGAAATGCGCCGCTACTACCGGGGCATCTATCCGGAGTTTGATGACGAACTCTTTGAGCGGCTTTATGAAGTATTTCAGCTGCCGAAAAAGGGACAGATCCGTCGCTTCTCCAAGGGTATGCAGAAGCAGGCGGCTTTCCAGCTGACACTTTGTACCCGCCCGGATCTGCTGGTGCTGGATGAGCCGGTGGACGGCCTGGACCCGGTAATGCGGCGGCAGGTGTGGAGCCTGATCGCTTCGGAGGTGGCACAGCGGCAGATCACGGTGCTCATTTCCTCCCATAACCTCCGGGAGCTGGAGGATATCTGTGACCATGTGGGCATTATGGACCACGGCAAAATGCTTTTGGAGCGAAGCCTTGCGGATATGCAGGGCAACACCGTAAAGCTGCAGATGGTGGGAACTGCGCCGGAGGGGCTGGAAGTGCTTCACGAAAGCCAGTCCGGACGGCTGACGACCTATGTGATCCGGGGCAGTGCCGAGGCGGTAACCGAGGCGATCAAGGCCACCGAGCCTGCTTATTTCGATGTATTGCCCCTTTCTTTGGAAGAGATCTTTATCTATGAACTGGGAGGTGTAAACTATGAAGTTAAGAACATCATCCTGTAAGACGGTTCTTGCCAAGGACCTGACCCGGTTTGCGCCGGCTTGGGGTCTGTATTTGGTGGGGCTTGCATTGCTGCTGTTTCCCGGACTGGTGGGAGATGACCCGGCAATGGCGGGCAGAACTCTGGGGCGGTCTTTGGGGGGGCTGAGCGTTTTAACCTTCTTCTATGCCGCCCTCTGCGCCCAGCTCCTGTTTGGTGATCTGTTCCGCTCCCGGCTGTGTAACGCTCTCCATGCCCTGCCCTTAAAGCGCAGAGGTTGGTTTTTTTGCCATGTGGGCGCAGGCCTGAGCTTTAGCCTGGTGCCTACGGCCATCTGCGCCCTGGCGGTGATGCCTTTCCTGGGGCAGTACTGGTTCGTTTCCTTGCTTTGGCTGGCAGCAGTGACCTTGATGTTTGTGTTTTTCTTCGGTCTTGCCGTTTTGAGTATGCTTTTGGTGGGCAATCGGTTTGCCATGGTAACGGTATACGGCATTGTAAACTTCCTGTCTGTGCTGATCCTGTGGGTGATCCAGACGGTGGTAAAGCCCTTGCTTTTCGGCTTTTATATGTCCGGCGACTGGTTCTATAGGTTCAGCCCGGTGATCTGGTTGGCAGATGGAAGGGACTATATCTGCTTTGACTGGGTGTCTCAGGAACTGGTGTTTGCGGGCTTGGGAGAAGGCTGGGGCTATCTTCTGATTCTGGGCGGCGTTGGCTTGCTGTTTGGCGGTCTTGCGCTATTGCTTTACCGGCGCAGAGCGCTGGAAGCTGCGGGGGACTTCATTGCCTTTAAGCCTTTGGCCCCGATATTTTCCGTGATTTATACCCTGGCGGTGACAGCTGCCATAGGTGCTGCGGGAGACCTGTTTTTCGGAGAAATCATGGTTTTCCTCCCCATAGGCTTTGTGGTGGGCTTTTTCACCGGGCAAATGCTGCTGAAAAGAACGGTCAAGGTCTTCAAGGGCAAGGTGCTGCTGCGGTTTGCTATCTTTGCGGCGGTCATGTCTCTGGCGGTCACCCTTCTGATTCTGGACCCCATGGGGTATAAAACCCGTGTCCCGGAGCCTTCAGAGGTGGTCCGTGTGGAAATTTCTGACGACTACAGTGTGGTTTTGGCAACAAACGGTCCTTCCAAGTGGGAGGAGTCCTTGCTGCTGGAGGAGCAGGAGGATATCGCTGCCATTATCGAGCTGCATCGGGAGGTAGTCCGCAGACAAGGAGATATCTCAGGCCAGAGCGTGACCAGCCTGCGGCTGTGCTATACCCTGCAAAACGGCAGACAGGTGACAAGGGTTTATAACTACTGTGTCCCGGCTGCGCCTTTGGCGAAATTTTTCAGCCACCCGGAGTATGTGCTGGGCTATGAAGGCGATCAGGATGCCTATTTGGCAAGCGTGTCCCGTGTGAAGCTGAGCAATGGCGAGCTTACCGGGAAGGCTGCCCGGGAGCTGCTGACAGCGGTGATCGCGGACTGCGAGGCCGGCACCATGGCCCAAATGGGGATCTACCATAATGATGTAAGCAAGCTTGTCACTTGGGTGGAGATCTATACCGATGGCATCTATACCAACCTGGCCATCTATGATAACGCAGAAAACACCGTAGCCTGGCTGAAAGAAAATCCCCAACTTTGGATCACCGAAGAACAGGAATACAAAGACAGCTTTCGGGAATGATTTTAGAAATTGGCAGGGATAAGCCCCTGCCAATTCCCTGTCGGGTAGTTTCGTTAGACATCGTAGGGGCGAGCATCGCTCGTCCGCGTGATTTTGTAAAACAAAATCACATCGCCGTAAGGCGATAATTAAATTTTTCCTGCGGAAAACCAACAAATTGCGTTGCAATTTGTTGGCGGACGGCCAATGGCCGCCCCTACAAAGCCGTATGCAACAGCCCGATAAATGGCAATTTATCGGGTTACAAACAAGAAAAGGACAGAGAATGCTGCATTCTCTGTCCTTTTTCGTTTATTTATTGCTTTCCAGCCAGATCAGCAGAACCGCAATGTCTGCCGGGCTGACACCGGAGATCCGCCCGGCCTGCCCAATGGACATGGGGCGAATTTCGTTTAGCTTTTCCTGTGCCTCCAGCCGCAGACCGGCAATGGAGGTATAATCCGTATCCGGGGGGAGCAGCCGGGACTCTTCCTTTTGGAATTCTGCTACCTGCTTTAGCTGCCGGGCAAGATAGCCGGCATACTTGACCTGGATCTCCACCTCCTGAGTGACGCTTTCGGGAAGCGCCGGGCGATCCGGGTCAAAAGGAGCAATGTCGGCATAGCTGACTTGAGGACGGCGCAGAAGATCCGCAAGCCGGGCAGAGTTTTCTACCCTTGCCGTGGATCTTGCTTCCAGCATTTCGTTCAGCGCTTCTGAGGCGGGTACACCGTTTGCTTCCAACCGGGCGATCTCCCGGCGAACGGCTTCGTATTTTTCTTCCACTTGCTGCAGCCGCTGTGGCGGCACTAAGCCAACCGCCGCGCCTATGTGGCACAGCCGCTGGTCAGCATTATCCTGCCGGTGGAGCAGCCGGTATTCCGAGCGGCTGGTCATGATCCGGTAAGGCTCCTGCGTGCCCTTGGTCACCAGGTCGTCAATAAGGGTACCAATGTAGCTGGTGTCCCGGGTGAGGATCAGGGGCGCTTTTTCCTGCAGCTTCAAAGCGGCGTTGATGCCGGCAATAAGACCCTGGGCGGCGGCTTCCTCATAGCCGGAGGTGCCGTTAAACTGTCCCGCGCCGTAAAGACCGGAAACCGCCTTGGTTTCCAAGGTTGGCAGCAGGGCCGTGGGGTCAATGCATTCATATTCAATGGCGTAGGCCGGGCGCATCATTTCCGCATGCTCCAGACCCGGAACGGTGCGCATCATCTCCAGCTGCACATCCTCGGGAAGAGAAGAGGAGAAGCCCTGAATATACATTTCCTCGGTGTCCAACCCGCAGGGCTCGATAAACAGCTGATGGCGGTTCTTCTCTGCAAACCTTACGATCTTGGTTTCGATACTGGGGCAGTACCGGGGGCCGACACCGGAAATCGTACCGTCATACATGGGGCTGCGGTGGAGGTTCGCCCGGATGATCTCATGGGTCTTTTCGTTGGTGTAGGTCAAATAACACACCGCCGCGTTGTAGGGCGTATGCTCGGTGCGGAAGGAGAAGGGTTCGATGGTCTCATCTCCCGGCTGCAGCTCCATTTGGGAAAAGTCGATGGAGCGCCGGTTCACCCGTGGGGGCGTGCCGGTCTTAAACCGCCGCAGGGGCAGCCCCAGCTTGCGCAGATTCTCTGCCAAACCGATGCTGGGATGCATCCCGTCAGGGCCGGAGGAAATGACGCTTTCGCCGGTGATGCAGGTGCTGTCCAGGTATGTGCCGGTGGCGAGGATTACCGCCCTGGCGGCATATTTTGCCCCCAGCTGCGTCACCACCCCGGCAACAGCGCCGTTTTCCACCAAAATATCGGTGATCTGGGCCTGCTTCAGCTCCAAATTTTCCTGCTGCTCCAGGGTGTGCTTCATCACCTGCTGATATTTCCGACGGTCAGCCTGGGCCCGGAGAGAATGGACAGCCGGGCCTTTGCCCCGGTTGAGCATCCGGTACTGGATGCAGGCCTTGTCTGCCGCCAGTCCCATTTCGCCGCCCAAGGCATCGATCTCCCGGACGATGTGGCCCTTGCCGGTGCCGCCGATGGCAGGGTTGCAGGGCATATTGCCCACGGCATCTAAGTTGATGGTGAACAGAATGGTGCGCAGCCCCAGCCGGGCTGCGGCCAAAGCCGCCTCGATGCCGGCATGACCGGCACCCACCACCGCAATATCACATTGTCCTGCGTGATAGTAGTTCATAGGATTTTCATCCTTTCCAATCAGAAATTAGGAATTTATTCCTCATTCCTAATTTCTAATTCCTCATGAAGTTGAAAGGGTTTGCACACCACCTCGCAGCGGTTGATGGGAGTGCCCAGGGCGTGGAATTTCTCTTCATAGCCGGTCATGATGCCAACAATGCCGTTTTCGTGAAGATTCCGGGTCAGATTCTTCACTTCTAAGCCGCAGGCGGCAAACTCCTCTACGCTGAACTCAAAAAGGGGCGCATTATCCGTCTTGAAATGGAACTCACCGCCGGTTTTGACTACCCGGCAATACTTATCCAAAAAGCCCCGATGGGTCAGCCGCCGCTTGGCGTTCTTCTTCCGGGGCCAGGGATCGGGGAAGTTGATAAACAGCCGGTCGATCTCCGACCGGGCAAAAATTTCTTCGATATTTGCCACATCCATATCGATGTAAAATACATTGGTAAGCCCCATTTCCTTTGCCTTTTCCATGGCAACCACCATAGCTTCCCGGCAGCGCTCCACGGCGATCAGCAGCACATCGGGGTTTGCTTTCGCGGTCTCGGCGGTGAATTTACCCTTGCCGCAGCCGACCTCCACCCACAGCGACTTGGCGTCTTGCTTCAAGGCCCGCCAAGCCCCCTTTTGGGCGGCGGGATCCGCGATCCGCAGGGCAGCGCATTTTTCCATCCGGGGCTCTAAATTCTTCATTTTCCGCATTCTCATAGGATTTTCCTCCTGAAAGGCTCATTTCCTGTTATTATAACAGATGCCCGGCTATCCGTCAAAACATTTTCAAAAATATCCCCCCTATGGGCTTGCAGACCTTGGAAAATTGGGGTATAATGCAGAAAAAAGCAAAGGAGTGTGCGCCATGGCAGAGCAACATGACCATACCTATATGCACGCCCATGGCATTTCCCACAGCCATGGCCATGTCCATGAAAATCAGAAAGCGGTGGTAAACCGGCTGGCCCGGGCCATCGGCCATTTGGAGAAGGTCAAGCGGATGGTGGAAGCAGGGACCGATTGCTCCGAGGTGCTGGTGCAGCTGGCAGCTGTCCGCAGCGCTATCGATAATACCGGCAAGGTGATCCTGCAGGACCATATGCGCCACTGTATGGTGGATGCGGTGACTGCCGGGGATGAAACCGCCATCGAAGAGCTTTGCGCCGCCATTGATAAGTTTATGAAATAACAAAAAGGACTACCATTGGTAGTCCTTTTTTCGTCCCAACAAATTGCCATTTATCGGGCAGTTGGTTAGAACTTGCGGCGAAGCCGCCCTCGGCTCCCTCGTTTTGAGGGTTGATTTCCCCGCTAGCGGGGAAAATGTCCGCAAAGCGGACAAAAGGGGCCCGGGTCCGAAGGGCTGACAAATTGCCGATATTAGGCAATTTGACTGAGGGAGTTCGTCATTTATTTTACTCCCCCAGTCAAAAATCGGCTTTTTTGTAGCCGATTTTTGCCAGCCCCCTCAAAACGAGGGGGCCAAGAGTTCTAACACAACTGCCCGCAACGGGAATTGGCATAACAACTGGACAAGGCACATAGGCTGTACCACTTGAAATGTGGAGGGGTCAGATATGAAACGGTTGGGGATCTTATTGGCAATGGTGCTGCTTTTGACGATGTTTGCGACACCGGCCCAAGGAGCAGCCCTGCAGGTGGCGGGGAAAAGCGCGCTTTTAATGGACATGGCCACAGGTACGGTGATCTATGAGCAAAACGCCCACGAAAAGCTGCCGCCGGCCAGCGTCACCAAGGTTATGACACTGCTGCTGATCATGGAGGCCATCGACTCCGGGGCGATCCGCTGGGAGGATACCGTCACCGCTTCGGAAACGGCTGCCGCCAAGGGTGGCAGTCAGATCTACCTGAAGGTGGGGGAGACCATGACTGTTTCCGATATGGTCAAATCCATTGCCGTCAGCTCTGCAAACGACTGCGCCTGCGCCATGGCAGAGCACATTGCCGGGACGGAGGCGGCCTTTGTGGAGAAAATGAACGCCCGGGCGGCGGAGCTTGGCATGGACGATACCCACTTCGTCAATTGCACCGGCCTGGATGACGGGGAAGACGCGGCCTCCCACCTGACCTGCGCTTACGACATTGCCATCATGTCCCGGGAGCTGATGAAAAACCACCCGGACATCCAAAAATTCACCACCATTTGGATGGATACCGTCCGGGACGGCAGCTTCGGCCTTGCCAATACCAATAAGCTGGTGCGGTTCTATCCCGGGGCAACGGGACTGAAGACCGGCTTTACCTCCGCTGCCGGGTACTGCCTGTCGGCAACAGCCCAGCGGGACGGCTTGGGGCTCATTGCCGTGGTCATGGGGGCGCAGACTTCTCAGGATCGCTTCAATAGCTGTAAGCAGCTGCTGGACTACGGCTTTGCCGGCTTCTGTCTGGCAAAGCCCCAGCTGCCGGCGGAAAACACCGTCCGGGTGAAGCTGGGGGCGAAGACGCAGGTGAATGCCATACCGGCAGAGAGTATAGAGCTGCTTATCGACAAGTCTATGCAAAGCAGCATCACCACCGAGGTTACCTTGGAGGAGGAAGTGGCTGCCCCCATCAGCGAAGGGCAACGGCTGGGAACGCTCACCGTAAAAGCCGGGGAGCATACCCTGGCGCAGGTGCCGATGGTGGCGCAGTCCGCTGTGACAAGGCTCAGCTTTTGGGATATTTTCTCTATGGTCTTGGGCAGAATTTGTATGGCGAAACCTGCCCGATAAACGGAAATTAGCAAAACCGGCATCGTGGGACTTCCACGATGCCGGTTTATGTTTAGATTGCCCAAATCAGCTTCAGGACCAGACGCTTCCAAACCGGAAGGGCTGCGATAGTCTTTCTTTGCTGCTGCAAATAGATGCCCAATTGGGTCAGCTCTTCTTTTGTTACGGTGTGCTGACTGAATTTAGCCTTTTCCGCCAGCTCCAAAAGTGCCTCCGGCGGCTTTGTCTTCAACAGCCGTCCCAAAAGGGTGATCTCCCGCCAGCGCGCAAGGGTGCGTTGGTTGGGTGTGCCTGCGTGCTGTTTTTTCAGCCGTTTGCGCAAGCGAATGCGGTATTGCCCCCAAAGCGCCACAATTCCCGCGAGCAGAATTCCGAAACGGAGAAGCCATGTCCAAAGCCAGGAAAGATCCACCGACGGCGTTTCCTGCTGCTGCCCGGATGCTTGGGTGGAGGGCGCTGCAGTAGGACCGTTCACAGTTCCCGTAGTCGCGCCGCTGGGGAATGTGGAAGAAGGCACCTCTGTGCCGGATGCCGTAGATGGCGGAACTTCCGTGCTTGGCGGTGTGGTTTGCGTGCCGGGCTGTGTGGGCCGGGTGGTGGGAGTCGGTGTGGAAACGTCGGCAAAATCACCGGGGGTGGCCTCCATGACCTGCCAAAGATAGCCGCTTTCCGGCTCAGCATATTCTACCCATGCGTGGGCGTTGTTTTCCTTTACGGTGAAAGTGCGGGCTCGCCGAAGCATCAGCGCGTAGCCGGTGACATACCGGGCCGGATACCCGGCTGCCCGGAGCAAAACAGCGGCAGCCGTGGCAAAATGGATACAGTAGCCGGTTTCCCCCTCTTGGAGGAACCAAATGGCAAAATCCTTGGTGCCTTTGGGGGCCGCTTCTGTCTGTATGCTGTATTCGGCAGAGCTTTTCACGAATTGGAGGATATCCTCCGGGGTTTTTAAATTGTTCTCCTGCAGAATTTTTTGGGCAGCCGCCCGGGTAGCATCCGGCAGCTCCAGATAGGGGGTAAGATCGGGTGTTTGGGCAGCATAGCTCTGTTCGCGCAAAAGGCCTACAGAAACCCGGTATTTGTTAAGACTTTCCTTGTTAGGCTGCTTTCCGTTCTCCAGCAGCAGATAGCGGCCGTTCCGGGCGTAGTAGGGAATAAAGATACCGTCATAAGGCTTTGCGGTGGTGATGGATACATAACCCGCAGCCGCCAGGTCCTCTTCCTCCGGCCAGAAGGCAGGATCCTCCGGTAACTCCGTTGCCAGCCATTGGGTGCCGTTATAGCTGTCAAAGGACTGGTAACGCAGATACAAAAAGCCGCTGGTTTCGGACCTGACCGTCATCACCGTCTGATTCATTCCCGTCGGAGAACCGGCAGAGGTAAGATCCATCCGGTTGTCGGCGGGCATTCCCACAGTGGTCTGCGCACCGCTGCTGCCCGGTTGAGAGATCTGCCCGGCCAGTGCCTGCAGGGTGGGGAATTTGTCCCAGCAGCCCCCTTCCGGGACGGAAGCCATCAAAAACACAGGGAGCAAAATTGCCGGAATCAGGGCAAAGGCGGTGATCCGGTGACCGGCTTTTCCGTCAAGCCGACGCAGGGCTTGACTCAGGATCAATATCAGGGCAGCGCCCAGAATCAGCAGGAGACACCAGCTTTCCGGGACGGTATCCGTGACGATAAAACAGGGGTACAGAGGAAGCAGGGCAAGGATCAGGGGGAAAAACAGTCGTTCCCGGCGGCAGACCGTCCAGGTCAGGGCAATGGCCGGCAGGGCCCCTAAAAAGCACACTGCGGGAATTTGGGTGAAGGCCTGCTTTTCCACAGAGATATCCAGCGTGCCCCAGCCATAGGCGGCATCAAACACGGTGCTGAGCTGATAGGCAACGGCCTGTACGGAATGCCAAAGACCCTGCCAAAACAGGCTGCAGACCAAAAGCCCACCCATAAGGCTAAAAAGGAAGATGGCACCATACTTGGTGAGGAAGATCCAGCCGCAGAGGGCGCACAGGAGCAGGCAGTACAGCCCCAGCTCCGTCAAAGAAACCTCGTAAAGCTCAAAGGCAGTTACCAAGGCAGAAACCGCGCCAAAGCTGATGCAAAAGCTGCAGGTCCAGGCGGTCAGCCAGGTTTTAATTTTCATCCGGCTCACCTCCTATGGTGTACAGCCGGGGGCTGTAGAAGGAATCCGCCGGGGCATCCCCGGCAGCCGGGGGCGCGGCCAGCAGCTGATCCAGCACGGACATCAGAGCCTCCGGGGAATCGGCCTGCAGCTGCAGAATCTGCTTGCCGGAGGCTGCCCGGACACAGAACTGAAGATTCTGTTCCAGCAGACGGCTGCCCAGCCAAAGAAGTCTGCCCAGCTTCCGATCCATTTCCTCAGGTGTGCCGCCCAAGGTCAGGGCAAGGATCGCCTGAGAATTCAGAGGCTCCATAGCTTCCCGGATCACAAGCTTGCCGGCTTTGGCTGACAGCTTCCAATGGATCTGATTCAGGCTGTCGCCGGGGCGGTAAAGCCGGATCTCATGGTTTTCCGCCAAACCGCCGCCATACTTGGGACGCCAAGCCTGAGTGAGCCGACGCTCCAGCTCCGGGAAATCGGAAACAGGCAGGGCAGTGGGACGGACAAAAAGCCGATGCTCTTTTTTCGTCCGGGGCACGAAAAAGAACAGCCCCAGACAGTCGTAAATACGCACCCTGACAGGGCGGCACAGCAGCATACCGCAATGCTGGGTGGGAAGGGCAGTGCCCGGCGCTTTCCGTGCCTGCCCCACCTGCAAATGCCAGTGGGTCTGGGTGTTGCCCAAGGGGGCGTGGAATTCTCCGGAAACGGGAAAGTGTTCCCCTATGACGCAGTGACTGGGCAGGGTAAGCCGCAGCTTTGTGGTCAGCATCATGGGAAGGCTGACCATCAGCCCCAGCAGGGGCAGACACAAAACAGCCAGCAGAATTACCCAGGCATACCGCTGCTGGTAGGCAAAGAGAAATACGATGCACCCGGCCAAGGTCGCCAGGTACAGCAGCCACCGGCGCAGCATAGTTAGCTGAGGCTGGGGGCAGGAATTGCCGCCAGAATGTCTTTTAAGATCTGCCGCACAGATTTGCCGCTTCCCGTGGCCTTGGGAGATACCTGCAGACGGTGGGAAACGGTCTGGGAAAATACGGCTTGCACATCCCGGGGGGTCACATAGTCCCGGCCCTGCAGACGGGCAGTAGCCTTGGCCAGGGCAACGATGGACAGTGTGGCCCGGGGGCTGGCACCCCGGAGAATATAGTCGTTGTGGCGGGTGGCGTCTACCAAAGCCACCGCATATTCTGCCACCTGCTCATGAAGGAAGGTGGCGGCTACCTGATCCTGCAGCTCGGCAAGGGTCTGGGCCGTAAGCACCGGGGTGAGGTTATCCATAGGATTGCCCTCCCGGCGGTTCAGCACCATGGAAAGCTCATCCTTGACCCGGGGATATCCCAGACTCAGCCGCAGGGCAAACCGGTCGATCTGACTGTCCGGCAGCAGCTGCGTGCCGGCGGCACCGGCAGGGTTCTGGGTGGCGATCACGGTAAAGGGGTGGGGGATCTTATGGCGAACACCATCCACCGTCACCTGACCCTCTTCCATAGCCTCCAAAAGGGCAGACTGGGTGCGGGAGGTGGCCCGGTTCAATTCGTCCGCCAAAAACAGGTTGCACAGCACCGCACCGGGCTGGTAGGACAGCTTGCCGGTGGCGGGGTCGGGAATGCTGTAGCCGGTAATATCCGAGGGCAGCACATCCGGGGTGAACTGAACACGGTTGCAGGAAAGTCCCAATACCTTGGAAAAGGCCACCGCCATGGTAGTTTTGCCAACGCCGGGGATATCCTCCAGCAGAATGTGACCACGGGCCAAAATTGCCGTTAAGACCCACAGCAGCACCGGCTCTTTGCCGGAGATCACGGTGCTGACCTGGTGTAAGATCTGCCGGGCATATTGGTTCAGCTTGGTTTCCTGGTTAGACATGGGAACTTCCTCCTTCGTAAGTGTCAAAAACAGGTGAAAATCAGACTGGTAAGGTACACCGTGCTGCAGGCCGCCAAAGCCACCACCGTAAGCCCTTGCTTCAGGAAAGCAAGGATCAGGGCGACAACAAAACCGGCGGCCGCCGCCAAGGGCGCGTCCACGGCATAAAATATGGCAGGGACGGTCATGGCGGTGAGGACGGCATAGGGAATGTAGTACAAAAAGGAACGGATAAAGGTATTTTGAATCTTCTTGCGCACCAAAGCAAAGGGAACGGCTCGCAGAAGATAGGTAGTGCCTGCCATAATGGCCAGGCAGATCCAGTAGTAGGTCATGGCATATCCTCCTTTACCGGGAAGATCGCCGCGGCGACACCTGCTGCCAGAATGGCACATATGCTGACGGAAATGCCCCCGGGCAGCTCCTTTAGTCCGGGCAACCAAGAGCAAAGGCAGCTGCAGACGGCGGCGATCCCCACCGCCAACAGAACAGGCTTCTCCTGCTTGGCAACGGGAACCACAATGGCAATGAACATTCCGTAAAGGGCAACGCTGAGGGCGTCCATCAGCATGGCAGGCAGGATACTGCCCAGCAGACTGCCGGAAAGCGTACCCAGAACCCAGCCGAT
Organism: Oscillospiraceae bacterium; assembly: GCA_017397565.1. GTDB lineage: Bacteria > Bacillota > Clostridia > Oscillospirales > Oscillospiraceae > Faecousia. Next base: position 28,107 of record JAFQIL010000014.1, read on the forward strand.
CCAGGGAAGCACCGTAAGTCCTGCGAAAAACCGGGGCTTCACCACGGCTTCTCCGGCTGCTACGGCAAAGATCTCGTCGGTTATAAAAAATCCCAACAGCCACCTTAAGAGCCTTCCAAAGGCAGCGTCTGCCTTTTGGGACAGGGATACGGACATCATGCTGTAACGGAGATTGATGGTGACCTGACTCAGCAGCAGGGGGAAATACTGCCCCGGGGTCAGCATGGTTTGGATACCGGCAAACTGACCGGCAGAGGTGACCGTCACCAGGGAGATCACCACCGCCTGCCACCAGGTAAAACCGTAGGACACCGCGAGGATTCCAAAGGATAAGGATACGGAGAAGTACCCTGCGCCAATGGGAAAGCCTGCCCGCAGCCCTCGAAAAAAGTCCTTGTTGGTTGACATAACATTTATCGCCTCGGGAAATTTGTGGAAGTATTATACCAAATCCGGAAAGATTCGTCAATCCTCCCGGAAACGATAAAAGCCAGCCTGAAAAACCAGGCTGGCTTTCAAAGATAACTTACATTTCTCGCGCTGACGCACGAATTGTTAATGGATAATTGATAATTGACAATTGTGGTATTTCCTTCGGAAATGATTAAAAATGTCGCCGAAGGCGACTCCTTCATTATCCATTATACATTTTCCATTATCCATTGGCAGGTAAAACCTGCTCGATAAGCGGAAATTGGCAGGCGCTACCGTTCCTTGGGGATGGTGATGGTCAGAATGATCTGACTGTCGGTTTCTTTCCGTTCGGAAACCGCGGAAATGCCGGACAGCTGGATCCGGGTCAGGGTTTGGTGCAGGTTATTGAGAAACGAACTTACATTGACCCGGTTTTCCCGGGCTTTTTCCGGGGACAGCAATTCTTCCACATATCGTTCCGTCCGGGCAACGCTCATGCTCTGCCGTACAATGACGGCAATGGCCTGCAGCTTTTGTGGCTCTGTGGGAATCTTTAGCAGCGCCCGGGCATGGCGCTCCGTCAACCCCCCTTCCCGCAAAGCTTCCATGACCTCCTTACTGTGGCGCAGCAGCCGCAGCTTGTTGGCAATAGCGCTTTGGCTTTTTCCCAAGGCACGGGCCGCCTGCTCCTGACTCATATTGCTGCTTTGCATCAGACAGGCGATGCCTTCGGCTTCCTCGATAAAATCCAGATCCTGCCGCTGCAAGTTCTCGATCATGGCGGCAACGGTGGATTCCTTTTCATCCATTCGCATGACGATACAGGGAACGTCCGTCAAGCCTGCCAGTTGAGCAGCCCGGAGCCGCCGCTCTCCGGCAATCAGCTCGTAAGCCCCCTCCACCCGCCGGACAGACAGAGGCTGTAAAATCCCGTGGACGCTTATGGACTGGGCCAATTCCTCCAATGCCTCCGGCTGAAAGACCTTTCTCGGCTGGGCTGGATTGGGCTTGATAGACCGAATCGGGACAAACACCACCCTTCCGGTATCCATATAGGTCTTTAGCTTTTGGCATTGCATAGCCCTTCCTCCTTATGTACAGTAAGTGATATTCATTGTACTTTCCGGGAAATGGGAAACCCCACGAAAAGCGCCCCAAGATAGAAAAGTTTTCCGGGAAAATTCCCGGGAATACTTTCTATTTTGGGGCGTGTGTGCTATAATCTAGGTGATTTTACAGAAAGAAGGAATATGCCGTGGGTAAAAACACAAGCCAGCAGGAAGCCCGCCGTGCTATGATGTTAAACCAGTCTATCCCCAAAGTGATCATCAAAATGTCCATCCCCACCATTGTGGCTTTTTTGATCAACTCTATCTATTCTTTGGCAGATACCTTTTTTGTCAGCTCTTTGGGCACCAACGCCACCGCAGCGGTGAGTGTCAATGCGTCTTTGGATCAGCTGATCATGATGTGCGGCTCTTTGCTTGCCTTGGGCGCCAACAGCTACATCGCCCGACTCATGGGTCAGGGCAATGACAAAAAAGCCAGTCAGGTGCTGTCCACCTCCTTTTTTACCGCCTTTGCCATCGGCCTGCTGCTGACTGTCATAGGCTGCACCTTCATGACACCTATGGTGCGGCTTTTGGGCGCGACCCCCACCTGTGAGGAGCATTCCATCGACTATGCCACCTATGTGCTGCTGGCTGCCCCCTTTATGGCCACCAGCTTTGTTATGAACCAGTGCCTGCGTTCGGAAGGCAGCGCCCTGCTTAGCATGATCGGTATGGGCTTTGGCGGCATCTTAAACTGCGTATTGGATCCCATCTTTATTTTTGCGCTGGATATGGGCGTTGCCGGCGCATCTCTGGCAACGGCAATTTCCAAGGTAGTCAGCTTTGTGATCCTGCTTTTCCCCTATATCACCCGCCGGAGTATGCTGCACCTTTCCGTAAAGAACATCCGCTACAGCTGGGACATCATTTCCAATGTGGTCAGTGTGGGCTCGTCTTCCATGTTCCGCAGCGGATTGGCGGTGGTTTCTGCCATCTTGCTGAATAAATTGGCAGGCGACATCTCCGACTCTGTGCTGGCGGGCGTCGGTGTTTGCACCAAGATTATGATGTTCCCCTTCAGCATTATCCTTGGCTTCGGCAGCGGCTTCCAGCCGGTGGCAGGCTTTAACTGGGGCGCAAAACGCTATGACCGGGTCCGCAGCTGCTTCCGATTCTCCGCATGGACAGCGCTGATCGGTGCGCTTGTCATGGCGGCAGTCCTGATTCTCGGTGCGGACTGGATGATTTTGAAATTTGCCGGGGACGATCCCGAAATGCGGGAAATCGGCAAGATAAGCATTTGGCTGCAGTCTGTTGCCCTGCCCATCCACGCCTGGGTGGCGGTGGTGAATATGCTCTGCACCGGTCTTGGCAATGCCAAGGGCGCATTCCTGCTGGCAACCGCCCGGCAGGGCACCTGCTTCATTCCCATTTTGTATCCACTCGCCATCATGTTTGCCGAATACGGCATCGCCTCCGTTCAGGCGGTGGCGGATGTGCTGACCTTGATCCCGGCCATTCCGTTGGCCATCTATATGAGCAAAAAAATCCGTAAAGCCTATGAACAACAGGAGGAAACACTATGCGTACATCCTTAGATTTTCAAGCTATTATCAAAAATCGGAAACCGGAGGAAGCCGTAAAGCTGATCAAAAATGCCGGCTTCGATGCTATTGATTTCAGCTTCCTGGAACCGCCCTATTATGAAGAAACCGGCTTTGGTGAGGAATGGTACCGTGATCTGCGGCAAATTGCAGAGGATAATGGCATCGTCTTTAACCAGGCCCACGCCCCCTTCGGCACAAGCTTCAAAGACCCAGCCAAAACCGAGCAGCGGTTTTGGGAGGTGGTTCGCTCCATGAAGCACGCCGCCATTTTGGGGATTCCGGTGACGGTGGTGCATCCTATGCAGCACCTGTGCTACTATGACGAAGGCGCACCGGAGCAGCTTTTTGAAATCAACATGGATTTTTATCAGCGACTGATCCCTTACTGTGAGATGTACGGCATCAAGGTGGCTGTGGAAAATATGTGGCAGGTCAATTCCCAGAAGCGCATCGACCACTCCTCCTGCTCCACCCCGGCGGAAATGATTCGCTATCATGACACTATGAACAGCCCATGGGTCACCTGCTGTTTGGATCTTGGTCATGCTGCCTTGGTGGAGGATACTCCAGCCTTTATCCGGGCCTTGGGCGCAGAGCGGCTGGGATGCCTTCATGTTCACGATGTGGACGGTGTCCACGATAACCATATGCCTCCCTATACCGGCATCGGCAAATGGGAGGAGATCGCCCAGGCACTGAAGGACATCGGCTACCGGGGGGATATTACCTTTGAGACCCCGTATTGGTTCCGGAATATGCCTATGTCCCTCCACGGACAGGCTTTGAAGCTTTTGGCTGACATCGGCAAGCACCTGGCGCAGCAAATTACGAAATAACCCCTATGGTTAATAACCAACTGCCCGAAAAATGGCAATTTATTGGAAAGGAAGTGCCTTATGAAACAGCTGCCAAAAGGCGTATATTGCGTATCCGAAGCCTTTGCGGAAAAGGAAGGAAAGGTGTTCTTTTCTTTTCAAGATGATACTTATGAGGCCCGGCTGGGAGAAAACGCATTCTCCTGCTTTGAGGATCTGATCACCCAGCCGCTGACAGCGCCGCAAATGCCCTTTTGCGGCTACCAGGACACCCCGGTAATCCTGCTTCCCGCAGGCCTTTACCGGGCCTATGCCCATGCTACTACCAAGGAAGAGAGTCTTCGCACCTGGTTTCCCTGCCCGGTGACGGTTTTGGGGGAAAACGCGGGCATCAGCCCCAACGGACGGGACCTTCGTACTGAAAATCCTCAGCGCCGGGCAGAATCCGTCATTGAGGGCAACTTCTATTTTGGCTGCCTTGCCATCCGGGGAGAGCTTCCCGGCACTATGACGGTGGACGGTATCGATCTGCAGGCCAAGCTCCTCGATGAGCGCACCGGCGAAAATGCCACCCTTGCGGTGAAAAACTGCCAGCTGCGGTCAGCGCTGGTGTACGATATTTTATCTGCTCCCGGGAAAACCTCCCTTTCTGTGTCCGACTGCCGGGCAGACGGCATGGACGCGTGCAACGGGGAAGGCCGGCTTTTTGCCGCCGGAAGCGGTAAGCTTCAGGTGCGACGGCTTTACATGGCGGCTACCGATAAATTCCCCGGTCTGAGTAACTATTCCCGTACTGCCGAAATCGGAAGTGATACCGACATTTTGCTGCAGGACTGCCTGCTTGAAAACTGCACCGCCGTCCGGGGACTGACCTTCCGGCTTCCCCGGGATGCCAGGGCCGCCATCCGGCTGGAAAACTGTCAATTTGTCCGGAGCTTTCCGGAGGACGCGGCAGTTTGGGCCAATCTGCCCAACGAAAACTGCACATTGTCCGTTACAAACTGCCGGTTTGAGGGCGCAGGAGATACGGCCATTTGCTATGATGGATTAGGCAAGGTTACGGTAGAAAATACCACCCAAACCGGCTACGCCAGTCTTTGCCAAAAGACCAAACCCCGGCGCACGGTGGTAGACCCGGAAAAAACCTACCCCATTACCGACCCCCACACCCCGGTGACAGGAGATTTTTCTGTGCTGGATGGGCTTTATGCCGGGCGGCAGCTTTTCTACGGGGATTTTCATTGCCATTCCGATTCCGGTGGCACCAGCGACGGAAAAACACCCTTGCGGGACTATGTTCCCCGGATGCAGGAGCTGGGTATGGACTTTGCCGCCATTGTTGATCACCGGCAGATGCGCCATTTCTTCCTGCCGGAGTGGGATGAGCAGTACCTGATCTGCGGTACAGAGCCTGGCATGAGGCTTCAGGATCCAAGCCGTCCTCCAAATGCCTGTAGATTTCACTATACCATGATCTTTCCGGACAAAACAGGGCTGGGTAAGGTTTTTGAAGCCTTTCCGGAATTTGAGTTTACCGGGGGGATAGATGGCTGTACCATCTATCCCGGACTGACCAAAGAGCGGTTTTTGGAGCTTGCAGAATTTGTTTGGAAGCTGGGTGGTTTGCTGACCCATGCTCACCCCAGACAGCTGATGGCATCCAAAGACCTGCTGCACTATTATTTTGGGGACAATGTGCCACTGGAAACGGTGCATGGGGATGTGGATGCTTACGCCACCCGGCAGAACCGGGATCTTTGGGTGACACTTTTGAATATGGGCAAGCGGATCCGCACCCACGGCAGCAGTGATGCCCACGGCCCGGTGTCCAACCGGGGCTTAACGGCAGTCTATGCCCCCCGGCATTTTTCTACGGATATTTTCAAGGTGATCCGCAGCGGCGACTGTACCGCCGGCGGTGTGGCGATCCAAATGTCCGTTGAGGATTGCCCCATGGGAAGCGCCACCTCCTACGCTCCGGGGAAAAAGCTGTACCTGCGGCTAAATGGCTTCCACTTTGCCCACAAGAAGGAACATACCGTCTATTGCCTGAAAATTTACACAGACAAAGGCCTTGCCTATGCCCGGGAGTTTGACGGCAGGGAACAAACCCTCATTCTGCCGGTGCAAAAGCGGCTTTATTACCGGGCAGAGGTCACCAACGAAAGCGACGGCTTGCCGGTAGCTTTCAGCAATCCCATTTGGCTGGAGTAATCGATAAGAGGTAGAAACATGAATGTAGAATTTCCTTACGGAAAACAGCGGCTTTCCTATGAATTTGGGGCGGAGCTGAAGCAGGTGCTGATTTCCAAGCTGGAGGCTTACGTTCCCCAAGCTGGGGAAGAAGCCCTGGTGGACATGGCCATGGAAAAGCCCATTGGCTCCCAGCCTTTGTGGGAGCTTGCCAAGGGGAAAAATAAGGTGGTCATCATCGCCAGCGACCATACCCGTCCTGTGCCAAGCCGGATCATCATGCCCCGGATGCTGACTGAAATTCGCAAGGGCAACCCCCAGGCGGATATCACCATTTTGATTGCCACCGGCTGTCACCGGGGCACCACTGTGGAAGAGCTGGAAGCCAAATTCGGTAAAAAGATCGTCAGTGAGGAAAAAATTGTCGTCCACGACTGCGACCGATCCCCCTTGGTGAATTTGGGCACACTGCCCTCTGGCGGACGATGTTATGTAAACCGACTGGCGGTGGAAGCAGACCTTTTGGTGGCAGAAGGGTTTATTGAACCCCATTTCTTTGCTGGCTTTTCCGGCGGACGGAAAAGTGTCCTACCCGGTATTGCCGGCAGAACTACGGTGCTTGCCAACCACTGTTCAGAATTTATCGACCATCCCAAGGCCCGGACCGGCAGCTTGGACGGAAACCCGATCCATGCTGATATGCTGTGGGCGGCGAAGCAGGCTAAGCTTTCCTACATCGTCAATGTGGTCTTAAACGGGGAGAAGAAGGTGATCCACGCCGTGGCGGGAGATACCTTTGCCGCCCACAAAGCCGGTACAGATTTCCTTTCCGGACTTTGCGGTGCGCAGGGAGAGCTGACGGACATCGTCATAACCACCAACGGCGGCTACCCTCTGGATCAGAATGTCTATCAGGCAGCCAAGGGCATGACTGCCGGAGAAGCGGTGGTGAAGGATGGCGGCGTGATCATCATGCTGGCCCAGTCCGCCGACGGCATCGGCGGCGACCATTTCTATCATCAGCTGGCAGACGAGCCGGATATGGAGAAGACCATGGCGCTCTTCCGCAGCCGTGGCAGAGAGGAGACCGTTCCCGACCAGTGGCAGACCCAGGTGCTGCTGCGGGTGCTGAGCAGGGCAAGGGTGATTTATGTGTCTGACCTGGAGGATGCCTTAGTCAGAAAGCTGCACATGATCCCCGCCCATTCCATCGGCGAGGCACTGGCGCAGGCCAAAGCCCTCTTGGGCAAAGAAGCCGTTACCGTCACCGCCATCCCCGATGGTATCGGCGTGGTGGTAAACGCAAAATAAGAAACAGGCGGAGTCTTCCTGACTCCGCCTTACTATCAGCGTTTATTGCGCAATTCCCAAAAGGCTACCGCACTGGCGGCTGCCACATTGAGGGAGTCCACACCGTGGTACATGGGGATCTTCACCGTATAGTCACAGCCGTCGATGGTCACATCGGCAAGACCGTCCCCTTCGCTGCCTAAGATCACCGCCAGTCGCTCAGCCCTCGCAAGAACGGGATCGTCCACGGAAAGAGAATCGTCCTTTAATGCCATGGCGGCGGTTTTGAACCCGGCGGCTTTCAAAATATCCAGCCAGTTTTCCTCCATGTAGGTCCAGGGCACCTGAAAAACCGTGCCCATGCTGACCCGGGCGCTGCGGCGGTACAGAGGATCGCTGCAGTCCGAAGTCAAAAGCACCGCGTCCATGCCGAGAGCGGCGGCTGACCGGAAGATGGCGCCTACATTGGTGGGGTTTTGGATGTTATCCAGCACAGCCACCCGTTTCGCGTTTTTCAGAAGTGCCTCTACCTCCGGCAGCTGAGGGCGGCGCATGGCGCAAAGTAAGCCCCGGGTCAGAGGATACCCTACCAGCTGGGTCAGCACCGAAAGAGGGGCGGTGTAAACCGGGACATCACCGCAGCGCTGAATGGCTTCCAGAGATTCCCCAACCATCCGGTTTTCTTCTACCAAAATCGACACCGGAACACAGCCGCCGTCCAAAGCCCGGCAGATGACCTTGGGACTTTCGGCAATGAACATAGCATTTTTCGGATCAAACCGGTTCAATAGCTGTGCCTCCGTCAGCCGGGCGTAGATATCCAGCTCCGGTGCGGAAAAGTCTGTAATTTGAATGATATTGGCCATAATAACTCCTTCAAATTCCCGTTTGTCGGGCAGTTGCGATATGGGGACCACCTGCCAAAAAAGCTGTCATTCCGAGGCTGCGATAGCAGCCGTGGGAATCTCCCGGAACCGGGGGTGTTCTATGGAAAGGTTGTAAAGATAAGTCAAATCAAGCAACTATCCCTATTTAACCTTAGAAAAAGTCGTTAGTTTGTACCAGGAGATTGCCACGACCCCTTTGGGGTCTCGCAATGACAGTTCTTTCGGTTCTTGGTTGCTTTTCGAAGGGACGGGAAAATAAGTCCCCTACAGCCCGATAAATGGCAATTTATTGGTTGGAAGAGCGCTGGTAGGTATCCTCCCAAGGGTGTTTTTTGGATACAGACTTAGGAGGAGGGGCCTGATTGGGTTTGGCAGCGGACTCCGGCTTGTCTTCTTTGGCTTGGCGCATCGCTTCGTAGGCATGGGCGTAGGTCACAGCTACCGGATTTTTCTGCCAAAGCAGGAAAATAAACTGTAAAAGAAGGGAACAGAGGTAGGGCACGAAGAACCGTACTGCCGGATGCCAGGGCAGGGGATAGCCTGCAAGCTCCAGCAGGACATCGGCATAGGCCACAGCTGCGATGGCAATTTGAATGACATAGAACCACCAAAAGCTCAGATCCAGCTTCACCAAAGAGCGCCAGTTGCCCTTGGTCAGCCTCACACTTTCGAAAATAGCACGAATGGAACGGGGCTGATCGTCCATGACACGATACCGGCACAGCCGGATCCGGTAAAACACGGGGATCGCCAAAGATAGGAGAATCAGACCACCCAGAATCAGGAGCGGTGCGGTGTGCCCGGAGAAAACCTCCAATAGCACATCCGGGGAGATGGCTTCACCGGACTGTTCCATGACAACCATCAGCTGTTCAGACAGGGATTTGCCCCAGGGAGTCAGCATGTAAAGAAAAGAGCTGACATAGTTGCTGCCCAGAAACAAAGCACCAAGGATCACTGTTTGAAAAAAGTACAGCCGCAAAACAGACCAAAACCGGTAAAAACCGGTGTATAATGTTTCCTTGTCTGCGGGCTCGCAGCGGGCAACAGAAAGAGAAACCGACAGATAGCCGATCTGCCAAAAAGGCAGCAGCGCTATATAAAACAGCCGGAGCACGGCCAAAGCGGTGGACAGGACACTGCGAAGTCCGATGCCGCTGAGGCCGCCGGTGGTTTCAATTTTTACTTGCAGAAAATAGGTAATAGTAGTCAGCAGCAGGCTGGCTACGGTACTGGCACCCACATGGATCAGCACCAGCCGCTTGGGATCACAGGGCGTTCTTGCTAAGGAGACCTTTGCCCGCTGCTTCAATTCCCGGCAGTCAAACATGATTCCATACCTCCTGTATGGATGATTTTTCTCTATGGTAAACCAATTCTGAGGAAATAGCAAATAAAATTTTTGTAATAGTAGAAATTCGGGATAACCTATGCTACAATAAAGGTAAATATAGCTTACCCAAAGGAGAAACCTATGACATTAGGGGAGAAACTGCGTGCCGCCAGGCTGGAGGCCGGGATCACCCAGCGGCAGCTGTGCGGGGATACCATTACCCGCAATATGCTTTCGCAAATTGAAAATGGTTCGGCAAAGCCCTCTATGCAGACTCTGCAATATCTGGCTAAGCAGTTAGGCAGGCCCATGTCCTGGTTTTTGGAGGAGGATGGGGCGATAAGCCCAAACCTGCAGGTGATCCTTGCCGCCCGGGAGGCCTATGGCGATTGGGAAAAAAGCCGGCAGATTTTGCAGTCTTACCGGGAACCGGATATACTTTTGGATCCGGAATACCGGCTTTTGCTTCAGGAGACGCTGCTTTCTTTAGCGGAAGAAGCCGCAAACCGGGGGAAAAAGCCTTATGCGCTTAGCTTACTGGCTCAGGCGGAGGAGTCCCGCGGTTTCTATGATTGGCACCGCCGCCGGCGGCTGCTTTTGAGGCTGCGGCTGCAGCCGGAGGAAGCTACTTTGGCTCAGCTTCCCAGTCTGGATGAAGAATTGCTGCTTCGTGCAGAAGCTGCCCGGGAGTCCGGAGACCTGACACGAAGCCAGGCGTTGCTGGAAAGCATGGAAAATCGGGCAACCCCCCGGTGGGCAGCAGCCATGGGCCAGGTGCAGTTTGACCGGCAGGAATATGCCGCCGCGGCAAAGTGGTTTATGGAAGCGGAAGAAGCCTTCCCGGAGCAGATCATCCCCCGGCTGGAGCGGTGCTTTGAAGCCATGGGAGATTATAAACTAGCCTATCATTATGCCTGTAAACAGAGAGAGAAGGAGCGGTAGTTATGAAAAAAGAGAACCTTTTCCGGCATAGCCTTTGTCTGGTGCTTTGTTTGATTCTGCTAATTTCTGTGATCCCGCTGCCATCCCGAGCGGTGGACGATACCTGGATCAACAATGCCGCCAAGGACCTTCGGGATACCATGGTGGCCCGGGAGGATGAGATCGAGTTCACCTACAAAAGCGATTCCTGGATCTTTAGCCCGGAAGCCTTTGGTGAGGAGCCGGAGGCCCAGGCGATTTTGGGGCAGGAAATGGGCGTTTTGATGGAAAAGATCTATCAGCAAGCCCTGGCCCATACCGGCGTGGGCTATGAGGGCGACTATCTGCGCTGGCATCTGAAGACCTGCGAGGAAGGCTTTTCCTATGGCTATGTGAAGGTAGGCAACGAAATGAAGGATTTTGTCTACTACTTCAAATTTTCCCTGACTTATTACACCACAAAAGCGCAGGAGGATGCAGTCACAGCCAAGGTGCAGCAGGTGCTGTCCCAGCTGAATCTGGCAGGCAAGACCGATTATGAAAAGGTCAAAGCCATCTATGACTATCTTTGCGCCAATGTGGTCTATGACAACGCCAATTTGAACAACCAAAGCTATGATCTGAAATTTACTGCCTATGCGGCCTTGATCAACGGCACTTCCGTTTGCCAGGGCTACAGCAACCTGCTGTATCGCCTGGCGCTGGAAGCCGGTGTTGACTGCCGGTTTATCTTCGGACAAAGCCAGGGCGGAAACCATTCCTGGAACATCGTAAAGCTGGACGGTGTCTATTACAATTTGGATGCCACCTGGGATGCGGTGACCAAGGATTATAGCTTTTTCTTGAAAACCGATGGGAATATGACGGATCATACCAAAGACCCGGAATACATCGAGCCTGCCTTTTTGGCGGCCTATCCTCTGGCAAGCAGCGACTATGCCATTCCCGGCAACACTGGCAACACAGGCAATACGGGCAACACAGGAAACACCGGCAATACGGGCAACACCGGCAATACGGGCAACACCGGTAACACAGGCAACACCGGTAATACGGGAAATACCGGCAATACAGGAAATTCCGGCAGCCAGCAGCCGGAAACCAACCCCACCGTGCCGGAGGAGCAGGAACCGCCTACAGAGCCTGCAACCCAGCCCGAGACCCAACCGGCGACCCAACCGGAAACCGAGCCTGCCACCCAGCCGTCTACGGAAGCGCCTACTCAGCCTGCCACCCAGCCATCCGTGACGCAGCCTGCTGTCCAGCCCTCTGCACCGGCAGCGGCACCTTCGACGGGGGAAACAGCTCCGGAAACCGTACCTACCCAGCCCAATGATCCCTCCGGGGAGGGTATTTCTACCCAAACCTGGCTCATCGCAGCCGGTGGTGGGGTGCTGATCGTGGCAGCCGCAGTGTTGGCAGCCCTGACAGCAAAACGGAGAAGATAAGAACAAGGACAGAGAACGGTTTCGTTCTCTGTCCTTTTTATCAAACAATCAAGCCTTTACAGTTCCATCGGGGTTAAACAGGGGCAGCTTTTCCAGATACCGGATATCATCCCGGCTTTGGGCGTCACCTTCCGCCAAAACCGCCAGCCGTCCGGCAACGATGCCGCCGGCGTCGTTGACCAGCTTTTCCAAAGCAGCCAGACTTTCTCCGGTGGAGATCACATCGTCAACCAGCAAGATCCGCTTGCCCTGCATCAGCTTCGCATCGGCTACATCCAGATACAGGTGCTGCTCCTTGGCGGTGGTGATGGAACGAACTGTGGATTCAAATACCCCGGTCATGTACAGCTTGGGTGCTTTCCGGGCAAGGAAATACTTTTGCGCACCGGACTGCCGTGCCATTTCGTGGGCGATGGGGATGCCCTTGGCTTCTGCGGTGATGAGGTAGTCATACTCCGGGGCAATTTTCAACAGCTCCCGGGCGCAGGCTACTGTCAGTTCCTGATCGCCGAAGACCACAAAGCCTGCAATGTACAGCTGTTCGTTGATGGGACAAAGGGGAAGATCCCGCTGAAGACCTGCGATATTCATGGTGTAGACCATAGGGTAACACTCCTTTATGTATCGGTTAATTTCATTATACCGCACCAAAAACAAAAGTCAACCGCAGAAACAGCCCACCAAATTGCCATTTCTCGTGCTGACGCACGAATTGACAATTGATAATGGATAATTGATAATTGTGGTATTTCCTTCGGAAATGATTTAAAAAATGTCGCCTTTGGCGACTCCGAAATTCTCCATTGTCAATTTTCAATTGTCAATTTGCAGCCATCGGCTGCCCGATAAACGGGAATTTGAACATTTATACAAGGTAACGATTCGGGCGGTGTGCAGAGTAACGAAGACCACCAGACAGCCAGTCCCGAATTGCCTGCGGGTGCAACCCGCCCGACAAACGGGAATTGGCAAGCGTTTGTCGTTAGAATGGAAAAAGCCCGCTGCTTTTGACAGCGGGCTTTCTCCATAAAGAATTTAGGAAAGAAGAGAGGTAGAATAGGATCTACGGTAGAAAGGGGCGGCTCACGGCTTCCGCATCCTTTCTGTTATTAAGATACACCCTAAATTTGAATGGTGCTTGACCAAATTGCAAACAAAAAACGACAAAATTGTAAACATTACGCTTCCGGGAAGGAAATGGTCACCTTAAACAGGTCTCCGTCCAGCTCCAGCACCAGAGTGCCGCCCTGAACTTCCATCAAGCTTTGGGCAATGTTCAGCCCCAAACCGGAGCCATCGCTTTGCCGGGAGGTATCACCCTGAGAGAAACGCTCCATCAGCTGCTCAGAGGTCTGGCGAAGCTCCTCTTTGGATACATTTTTCATGGAAATCTCCACCAGAGAATCCCGGCAAACCAGATCCAAATACAGCCGGGTGCCGGGCATGGCATATTTGATGGCATTGGTCAAAAGGTTAGACAGTACCCGCCATAACAGCCTTCCGTCTGCCTGAATGAAAACAGGGTGCTCCGGCTGCCGGAAAACCGGTGTCAGTCCTGCAGCATCCAGCTTGTCAGAAAATTCGCCCAAAGCCTGATTGACGGTTTCCGCCGCATCCAACCGGGTGAGATTTACTGCCATATTTCCGGTGTTAGCCTTGCTCAGCTCAATCAGGTCTTCAATCAGCCGCTTCATCTGGTAAGACTGCCGCCGGAGGATCTCCAAATATTGGGCGTTTTGCTCCGGTGTATGGGGCTTTTGCAGCAGATCCACAAAGTTGATAATGGAGGTCAGGGGCGTTTTGATATCATGGGATACATTGGTGATCAGCTCCGACTTCATGCGTTCCGAGCGTGTTTGCTTTTGGGCGGCGATGACGGCAGTTTCCGACAGGGCGTTGAGCTCCCGGGCAAAGCTCCGGAAGCAGCCGAACAGATACTTGGTGGGAATCTTTTTTTCCAGATTTCCCGCAGTCATCTGTTTGGCCCCCTGATGCAGCAGACCAAAGGCATAAGCACCGTAGCCGATCAGAGCCAGGGTAGCCGCGGTGGTGGGAAGCAGCAAAAACAGAAAGATACTGAGATTGGGGTGCGTCAAAAAAACAGCCAAGCTGACAAAAGCGGTAGTCATCAAGATCATGCAGGTGATCAGCCACTGCCATACTAAAGGTAACAGCCCCGCCAAATGGTAGATACCTTTAACGGAAAGACGCAGTCCTGCGAAAAGCTTTTGCAGGCAGAAGCCCAAAACGCTGTGCTTCCACCAAAATCCGTTTTTCAGTTTGGATTGGGCTGCCAGAGCAAAAAAGAAGCCGATAACCAGCAAAATGATACCAAACAAAGTAGCACCCAGCAGACTTAAGTTGCCCGGGTGGGGTCCTTCGGCAATCATCCATGCTCTTAAGGAGGTAAACAGCCAGCTTAGCAGGGAAACACCCAGAACAGTCGTGACAAAGTAAAGATCCAGAGGGATCCGGTTTAATCCGCCGGGACGGATGGCGTCGTCATGGGTGTGACCGGCAGCATACATCAAGAAGGCAAATCCGGCAGCAAAGCCGATCAGGCCGATGGTCAGCATCCAAATAAAGTCGTAGCGGTGAGGGTATAGCTCGGTGAGCAGGTGCAGGGCGCTGTTTTCCAGTGTTGCTTCCTGCAGATATACGGTGACAGTATAGGTAGGACCGGGGTAGTAGTACAGCCGATACATGGACATCTCGCCCTGCTCCCAGACCGTGGCAACACTGTTGTAGAGCCAGCCGTCAGGCATTGTTTCTTCCGGGGTAGTTTCCGGGACAGTGGGCTCTGAGTCTTCCTGTGGCGGCTGGGTCTGGGGCTCTTCCGGGTCAGAAGTCAGATAAAGCTCGGCGATGGGATACTCGGATTCCACCGTAAATTCAATTTTCTTTGCCCAATTTTCAGGGATCTCGGTTTGGGCGATGACCTGCTTGTCCAGATTCAGACGGATACCCCAAAGGTGTTTGTCAAAACGGTTCAGCACATTGTCATAAAGATGCCGTACCAGGGCATCCGGGCAGGTGTCCATCTCTTTTGTGACGTGCTTGCCGGTGTAGGCTTCCGCCAGTGTCTCCGCAATGGCACGGTACTGCTGGTCCTGCAAAGAGTCCGGGCCGTTGACAAACATATCGGCATCTTCCATGGCAACGATGCCGAAAATACCGCCAATGGCCATGACCATAGACAGGGCGGTCAGGATAAAGACAGCAAATTTCAAAAGGATACTGCGTTTCACCCTTTAATTTCCTCCCTCAATTTTATAGCCCTGACCCCATACCACCTTCAGATATCTGGGAGCGGAGGGGTCAATTTCGATCTTTTCCCGCAGATGGCGAATGTGGACGGCAACCGCGCCGCCGCTGTCCAAGGGAACTTCCTGCCAAACCGCTTCATAAAGAGCTCCGGTGGAGTATACCTTTCCCGGGTTTTCCATGAGCAGCCGCAAAATGCTGTACTCGGTGGGGGTCAGATTTACCGCTTCACCATCCACGGTGACAGATTTGTTGCGGTCATTAAGAATAATGCCGCCAATCACCAGTTCGTTGTCTTCATATGTACGCAGGCTGGCATAGCGCCGCAGCTGGGATCGGATCCGTGCCAAAAGCTCCACCGGGACAAAGGGCTTGGTGATATAGTCGTCTGCGCCGATGTTCAGGCCCAGCACCATGTCTTCAGTTTCCGACTTGGCCGTCAGGAAGATAATTGGCACATTGGAAAACTCCCGAATCTTGGCGGCGGCGGTGATGCCGTCCATTTCCGGCATCATAATGTCCAGCAGGATCAGGTGGATGTCTTCTGTTTTTGCCAGCTGAAGAGCCTGCGCGCCGTTGAAGGCCTCCAGCAGATGATACCCCTCCGGGGCTAGGTATAGCTTTAAAGCCCGCACAATGTCAGGCTGGTCATCACAGATCAGAATATTGTACATAGCGTGATCCTCCATCGCTTATTGTACCTATTATAGCAGGATATGTCCCATTAGGAAAGAGAAAAAACAAAAAGTTAACAAATAATGACTTGAAACAATGTCAATATCTTATATAATAAACGTATAACATAAAAAAGGAGGATAAAATATGGATTGGAAAGTATTACTCAATAAACTGCTCGCTTCCGGTGAGGTGTTGCTCAAAGCAACGATTATTGCCGGCATCGGCATTCTGGTGATCCGGATCGTTATGAGCCTGGTAACCAAAATGCTGGAAAAATCCAAACTGGAAAAGGCGGCCCACCGTTTGCTGAAGACGGTGCTCAGGGTGCTGCTGTATGCATTGCTGGCTCTGATGGTGGCATCCAGCCTTGGCTTGGATGTGACCGGTATTGTGGCATTGGCTTCGGTGCTGACTTTGGCCATCTCCCTGGCACTGCAGAACATGCTGTCCAATGTGTTTGGGGGCTTTACCCTGCTGAACACCCATCCCTTCGGCGCCGGTGACTTTGTGGAGATCGCCGGACAGTCCGGTACTGTGGTGGATGTGGGTATTGCTTATACAAGACTTACCACCCCGGATAATAAAATGGTTTCCATCCCCAACAGCGCAGTGGTGGCGGCGCAGATCGTCAACTATTCCAGCATAGGTACCCGACGCGTGGATGTTCCCATCACAGCTTCCTATAATGCTCCGGTGGAAAAGGTGGAGCAGGCTCTGCGTAATGCCGCACAGGTTCCCGGCATTCTGGAAGATCCCGCGCCCTTCATTTCGGTAACGGAATATGGTGACAGCGCCATTTCCTATGTGGTCCGGGTATGGGTAAAATCAGAAGACTACTGGGATGTACATTTTGCCATTGTGCACAACATCAAGAAACAGTTTGAAGCTGACGGCATTGAGATGACTTACCCCCATCTGAATGTACATTTGGATAAATAAAATTTTTGCATAAGCCCCCGGAAGCAGGGCATACTGACTTTGGACGGAGAAGAAAACAAAGCAAAACCTGTGACGACAGCGACGCTTAGTTACATTTTTCGTCAAGTGTGTCACCGAAAAGCGCAACGGTTTGATGCGAACAGGTGGGGAACGATCAGCCCCACCGGTCCATAAAAAACAGAAAGCCAGCCTCCCAGGCTGGCTTTTTCTATACCCCAACAAATTGCCATTTCCCGGTGAGTTGTACTAGAACCGGCGGCGTAGCCGCCGAGCTTCCCCCAGGGGGGAAGCTGGCACAAAAAACGGCTCTTTGAAACCGTTTTTTGTGACTGATGAGGGGATTTTTCTTTACATTCCCCCTCATCCGTCTTCAAAAAATGTCCACTTTTGGACATTTTTTGAAGCCACCTTCCCCCGAGGGGGAAGGTTTTCGGGACGGGAAACCCGTCCTCTACAGCCCGACAAACGGGAATTGGTAAAAAGACACCGCGGGAACATCCGCGGTGTCCTTTTTTGGTCAGTCAGTTTTTAACGCCCAGCAGGGCTTCCGTTTCGGCGGTGCTCCTTTGGAGGTGTTCCTGCACAACGGCCAGTCCCTCTCCGACCACAGCCATGGTGCGGTTGTAGGATTCCTGAAGATTCGGATCCCAAACAGGCTCTGTGGGCTGGGTTGCCGGCTCAGAGCCGCTGGGCTGGGTTGCTTCCGGTTCTGTCGCTTCCGGGGGAACAGGGGCCACAGCCGGCAAAATCTGATACAGCTCGTTTACCCAGGTGGGGGTGATATCAGCGGTTTCCAAAATCACCGTACCGTCAGAATACTTGCTGAAGGTAATGCTGAAGATCACACCGTCCTCTGTGTGACCGGTGTTCATGGTCATTTTGTACCGTCGCTGGGCAGACACGGCGTTGCCCATGGAATACAGACAAACTGTTTTGTGCCCGGGATCTACTGTGGAGGTCAGAAGCTCCACCGGCTGCACCACATGGGGATGACCGCCGATAATGACATCCGCGCCCAAATCGCAAAGCTTTTGGGCCATATCGTGCTGGGCGCTGTTTTGCACCAGCTTGTATTCATCACCCCAGTGGACATACAAAACAATGGCTTCCGCCCCGTCAGTGCGCATGGCCTCAATATCTGCCGCAACCTGAGCGTAAAACAGATCCAGCCAGTAGGCGTCGAAGGAGGACACCAAAGGCAGATCCGCATCGGTGACCCACTTGCCGTTGAGGGATTTGCGGTTTGCATCCTTGCCGTTGGGGACTTCGTAGGTATAGCAGGCCATGCCGATGGCGATGCCGTTGATATCGATGACCTTGTGATCCGGCTCATCAGCAGACTGCTGGGTGCCGAGATACTGCAGCTCTCTTTCTAAAATCACTTCCATGGTCCGGTGCATACCGAAAGAGCCGCAGTCATAGGTATGGTTGTTGGCGGTAAGCATCATGTCAAAGCCGGCGGCCTTGGCATAGTCCAGAATCACATCCGGGGCGTTGAAAGAGCCGATGACACCGGAATAGGGGTAGCCGTTATCCAGACCGGCCAAGGGCGTTTCCAGATTGATTACGGCATAATCCGCCTTGGAGATGATATCCTGAATACCGGCAAAAACCGGTGCGTAGTTGAATTCTTCGCCCACAGCGGTACCGGGGAAGAATTTGGTGATGTAAGTATCCCGCACCGGGCCGTGCATCAGAATATCGCCCATGCTGACCACGGTGGCGGAGGCCACCTTTTCTACCGGAGGCTCAGTAGGCACGGTAGAGGGTTCAGTGGGGGGCTGGGTTGGCAAGGTGGTGGGGGTGGTAGCTTCGGTGGTGACTTGGGTAGAAGGCTGGGTAGGCGCAGGAGGAAGGGGCTTCCGGTTGGCCAGCCAAATGACTGCGGCCGCAGCGGCAGCGCATACAACCACCAAAGAAATGCAAAGGATCAGGATCCATAACTGCCTGCGGCTTTTATCTGTAGTTTCTTCCGGCATAAGGTATCTCCTTAGTCTGTCAGATAGTGGGCGGCACCAACAATTTTTCCGTAGCGTGTGTAGATGCGGGAGACCCGTCGGTTGATGCCGCAGATAAATTCATAAGGGAAAGAGTGACACGCTGCTGCGATGCTCTCTACACAGATGGTTTCTTCCTCACTTGTGCCAATGAGAACAGCGGTATCTTCCGCAGCGGTGTCGGGAATGTCTGTCACATCCACCATCAGCTGATCCATGCAGATCCTGCCCAAAATGGGGGCTTTTTTGCCCCGGATCAGCACATGGAATTTTCCGGACAGGCTCCAGCGGTAGCCGTCGGCATAGCCAACAGCCACAGTAGCCACCCGGGTGGGCTTTTCGGTGACGAAGGTGCCGCCGTAGCTGATGGGGCAGCCGGGAGGCAAAAGCTTTACATGGGTCACCCGGCTGTACCAGGAAAGGGCCGGACGCAGAGGCAGCAGGGAAGGGTCCATGCAGTCGCTGGGATACAGACCGTAAAGAACGATGCCGGCCCGTACCATGTCATAGTGCTTGCTGAAATTCATAAGACCGGCGGAATTGTTCAAATGCCGGATGGGAACGGAAAGTCCCAATGCCTCCAGCCGCTGACAAAAGCCATCAAAACGGTCAGCCTGAGCTTTAGCCTGACTGAGATCCGCACAATCTGCGGTGGCAAGATGGCTGAAAACACCCTCTGCCTGCAGACCGGGAAGCGCCGCCATTTGGATACATACTTGGGCAGATTCTTCCGTGTCAGGCATACCGATGCGGTTCATGCCGGTGTCCACCGCCAGATGGAAGGCCACAGTCTTGTTCTGCTTGCAGGCTTCCTCAGACAGCGCCTTGGCTTCCTCCAGCCGGAACAAGGTGGGACGGATGTTTTCCCGCACCAGCTGGGGAAAGGCGGAAACCGGGGAAGGTCCCAAAATCAGAATGGGCGTGGAAATCCCTGCGTGACGCAGCTCCAGTGCTTCTTCAATATTGGCAACGCCGAAAAAGGCGCATTTTTTCTCTAAAAATTTGGCAACAGATACCGCACCGTGGCCATAGGCATCGGCCTTTACCACAGCCAAAACCGGAACGCCGGCTTTTTTTGCGATGGCATTAAAATTGGCTTCAACGGCATCCAGATCCACCGTTAGATAGGTGTTTTCGTAACCCAAAACGGCACCTCCTTCATAGAACTTCTGTTTATTTTACCATGAAACCGCGGAAATGTAAACACCGCAAATTTTTGCGGCAAATTGCCATTTCTCGTGCTGACGCACGAATTGATAATGGATAATTGATAATTGACAATTGTGGTATTTCCTTCGGAAATGATTTAAAAATGTCGCCTTTGGCGACCCCTCAATTGTCCATTGTCAATTTTCAATTGTCAATTGGCAGCCATCGGCTGCCCGATAAACGGGAATTGGTAAGGGGGAATTGTGGTCTAAATTCACCGATACCACAAGATACTGTGCAGTGCCAAAAATCAAGGGATATTTTGATGAATATTCTCAGTCGAAAAGTCGTTGTATCCCTGGAAAGTGTGTGATATAATGACTGTAACTGACGAAATTTGAGAGGATGTTAGGAAAATGGACTGTGTACAGCTTCAGCGGTCAGATATCGCCAAGCTGGTGGCAGCTGCCAGCGGTGACGCGGCACTGCTGTACTTATATTTGCAAAACGGCGGCCCGGAGGAGGGGGCACAGCAGGCATTGGGCCTGATGGGCACCCGTTTTTCCTGCGCCATGGCAACCCTGCGGCAGCTGGGTCTTTGGCGGGAACCGGACAAAAAGATCATCGCTCCCGGGGAGCGGCCTGCCTATTCGGAAAAAGATGTCACTTTGGCCATGGATACGGATAGCGAATTTAAAATGCTCTATGGGGAAGTCCAGCGGGTGCTGGGACGCACTCTGAATGATGAGGAGCTGAAGATCCTGCTGGGTTTTGTGCGGTATTTGGGACTGCCCGGCGAGGTGATCTCTGTTTTGGTGTCTTACTGTAAGGATCTGTCCCGGCAGCGCAGCGGACGCAATCCCTCTTTGCGAACCGTTGAGAAGGAGGCTTACGCCTGGGCGGAGCAGGGCATTGACACTTTGGAAGCGGCAGCGGCCTTTATCCATAGCCAAAATATCCGCCGCAGCCGGCTGCATCAGCTGATGAATCTGCTGCAGATCCGGGGCAGAGCCCTGACACCGGGAGAGACCCGGTATGCCCAAAGCTGGCTGGATATGAATTTTCCGGAGGATGTGCTGGCTTTGGCTTATGAAAAGACCTGCATCAACACCGGCGGTATGAACTGGCCGTATATGAACACCATCCTTACCCGGTGGAAGGATGCCGGTTACCGGACCTTGGAGCAGATCCAAAAACAAGACAAAAAAGCGGGTACAGCTAAGCCTGCCCAGCGTCGGCCTGACGCAAAGGAACGGGCGGCAGTTGCCAGATTGATGCAGGAGGAATGACTGTGGGATACAGTGCGGAAGTAGTGCGCCGGGCAAGACTGCGTTTGGAGCAGGCCAAAGCAGACCGGCAGTCTCAGCAACAACAGAATTTGCGTCAAGCCTACGACCGGGTTCCCCGGATCCGGGAGATCGACGGGCTTTTGCGCCAGACCATGGCGCAGGCTGCCCGCACGGCATTTACCCAGGGCGGCGATGTGATGGAGCTCATGAATCGCATCAAGGAAGAAAATCTCGCCCTCCAGCGGGAGCGGGAGCAGCTGATCGCTACCCATTTTGAGCCGGGCTTTTTGGATGAAACACCCATCTGCTCCCGTTGCGGCGGCAGCGGCTATGTAGGCAGCACCATGTGTGCTTGTTTGCAGGAGCTCTGCAGGCAGGAACAGCGGAAGGAGCTGACGCTTTTACATGTGGGGACGGAAACCTTCGACAGCTTCTGTCTGGAGGCATACCCGGATCGCAAAGATGACGATCTGGGGGTCAATGTCCGGGATTTTATGCGAAAAACATATCAGAGCTGCTGGAACTATGCCAACAATTTTACCATGAATGCGGGAAATCTGCTGTTTTCCGGCAATACGGGATTGGGAAAGACCTTCCTGTCCGCTTGCATCGCCCGGACAGTGGCGGATAAGGGCTATTCTGTGGTCTATGAAAGTGCTACCCATCTGTTTTCCCGGATGGAGCAGGCAAAATTCGGCGGTGATGAGGAGGCAAGAGCCCATGTCCGCCGGTATCAGGAGTGCGACCTGCTGATCGTGGACGATCTGGGCACGGAAATGGGCGGTCAGTTTACGGTGTCCGCTCTGTATACCTTGCTCAATGACCGGCTTTTGGCAGGAAAGCCTATGATCATTTCCACCAACCTCAATCCCGAGGAGTTTGCAACCCGTTATTCGCCTCAGATCGCTTCCCGGCTGGATGGCCGGTTTAAGCTGCTGTTCTTTTTGGGAGATGATATTCGGGTAATGAAAGGCTGGCGAAAGTAATCCATGAAAATCGGCGTGTTATTTGATATGGACGGCACAGTCCTCGATACCATTCAGGATCTGACGGACAGCACCAATGCGGCTTTGGCCCACTTTGGCTACCCCCAGCGGACGGTGAAGGAGATTTGCAGCTTCATCGGCAACGGTGCCTGGCGGCTAATCCGGGGCGCAGTCCCGGAAGCGGTCACGGATGCCCAGGTAGATACGGTGCTCTCTTACTATCAGCAGTATTATAAGGCCCACTGCCAGATCAAAACCAAGCCCTACGACGGCATTTTGGAAGGCATGGCGGACTTGAAGGATGAATTTGCCCTTGCCATCGTGTCCAACAAGCCGGATGCCGCGGTAAAGGCTTTGGCAGACCAGTATTTCCCCGGTATGTACGCCTTGGGCGAAACAGAAAAATGCCCCCGAAAGCCTGCCCCGGACATGGTGTATCTGGCTATGCAGAACCTGGGCGTGGAGAAATGCATCTATGTGGGAGATACCGAGGTGGATGTGCTTACGGCAAAAAATGCAGGCGTTCCCTGCCTCAGTGTCACCTGGGGCTTCCGGGACGTGGAGGTACTGGAGAAGGCCGGGGGTGAGTATTACTGCCACGAAACCAAAAACCTGCCGGCAATGATCCGGAGAATCGCAGGAGAAGTCTATGGCCAATGAGTTTTATGCCCTGCTGGGGCGGATGCGCTATATCACCCGCTGGGGTTTGATGCGCAATACCTTTTCGGAAAATATTCAGGAGCATAGCCATCAAGTGGCGGTGCTGGCCCATGCGTTGGCCCTGATCCGCCGGGATATTCTGAAGCTGCCTTGCCCTGACCCGGATCGGTGCGCCGTGGCTGCACTGTACCATGATGCTTCTGAGATCCTCACCGGGGATATGCCCACACCTATCAAGTATTATAATCCCGATATCAAGCTTGCCTATAAGCAGGTGGAGCGGATCGCCGGGGAGCGGCTGCTGACCATGGTTCCCCCTCAGCTTCGGGACAGCTATGCGAAATTGGTGCTGGAGGACGATGCCCAGGTAGAGCCCATCGTCAAGGCGGCGGATAAGCTGTCTGCTTATATCAAGTGCATCGAGGAGCAGAAGGCCGGCAATACGGAGTTTGACTCTGCCGCCCGGGCCACCATGGATTCCATGAAGGCCATGGATCTGCCGGAGCTTGACTGGTTTATCGAGAATTGTCTTTCCGCCTTTGCGCTGAATTTGGATCAACTATAAGACTTGACGAAGCGGAAAAAATATGATACCATTTCTGTCGTACCCACTACGCCGCTGTGGTGGAACAGGCAGACACAAGGGACTTAAAATCCCTCGGAGTAAAATCCGTACCGGTTCGATCCCGGTCAGCGGCACCAAAAAGCAGGATACCCCAACGGGGTATCCTGCTTTTTGTCACCGCGGATAAAGGGATCGAACAATAGGAATGGAAGTGTCCGGTGGACACTTCCTGCCACCAGTGCAAACACTGGTGGCTACAATAATTTTCGCCAAAGGCGAAAATGCAAATCGATCCCGGTCTCGGAGCAATTATGAAATTGCCCGACAAATTGCCATTTCCCGAGCAGTTGGAATATCCTATGTTCGTAGGGCGGGGTCATGACCCCGCCGACCAGATTGCATTATTTTGAGCAGTTTCGTCCATTTTTTCATAGTCTTTTGCAAAATATAAACATTTCAGAATCC
>JAFQIL010000015.1 GCA_017397565.1 Oscillospiraceae bacterium
CAGCGAAGTCGCAGACACCGTTGGCGTCGACAGTAACGTTCTCCAGCAGAGCGTTGCGCTTGATGGCATTGTAGATGTCGGGCTCGGAATCCTTGTCCAGGTTGATGACCTTAGCATAGCAGCCGCCCTCGAAGTTGAACACGCCGTTGTCGTCCCAGCCGTGCTCGTCGTCACCGATCAGCAGACGCTTGGGGTCGGTGGACAGGGTGGTCTTGCCGGTGCCGGACAGACCGAAGAACAGAGCGGTGTTCTCACCGTTCATGTCGGTGTTGGCGGAGCAGTGCATGGAAGCCATGCCGTTCAGGGGCAGGAAGTAGTTCATCATGGAGAACAGACCCTTCTTCATCTCGCCGCCGTACCAGGTGTTCAGGATAACCTGCTCCTTGGAGGTGATGTTGAAGATCGCAGCAGTCTCGGAGTTCAGACCCAGCTCCTTGTAGTTGGTGACCTTAGCCTTGGCAGCGTTGAAGGAAACGAAGTCAGGCTCGAAGTTCTCCAGCTCCTCAGCGGTGGGAGCGATGAACATGTTCTTCACGAAGTGAGCCTGCCATGCCACTTCCATGATGAAGCGGACAGCCATACGGGAGTCGGGGTTGGTGCCGCAGAAAACGTCCATGACGTACAGCTTCTTGTTGCTCAGCTGCTCTACAGCCAGGCGCTTGCACGCATTCCAGGCTTCCTGGGAAGCGGGCTTGTTGTCGTTAGCGTACTCGGGAGAGGTCCACCACACGGTGTCCTTGGAGTTCTCGTCCATGACGATGAACTTATCCTTGGGGGAGCGGCCGGTATAGATGCCGGTCATAACATTGACAGCGCCCAGCTCAGTCAGCTGACCCTTCTCAAAGCCTTCCAGGGAGGGATCCATCTCAGCCTCAAACAGGACTTCATAGGAGGGGTTGTGGATGATTTCGGTAGCGCCGGTAATGCCGTACTTAGTCAGATCAAGCTTTGCCATAATATATACCTCTTTCATAAAAGTAATACCGTTTTAAATCGGTATCCCATAATTTGCAATTTTATCATACCTTATTCCTAAAAGAAAATCAATAATAATCTGTGAATTTTTGCAGATTTTCTCTACAAACTTCTTCTCAATGCTTGCCAATACGACCACCAAATTGCCATTTCTCGTGCTGACGCACGAATGGATAATGGATAATTGATAATTGATAATTGTGGTATTTCCTTCGGAAATGATTTAAAAATGTCGCCTTTGGCGACTCCTTAATTGTCCATTGTCAATTTTCAATTGTCAATTGGCAGCCATCGGCTGCCCGATAAACGGGAATTTGAACATTTTGCCTTCGTAACGAACCGGGCGGTGTGCAGAGTAACGAATACCACCAGACAGCCAGTCCCGAAATTGCCAGCGGGTGCATACCCGCAGGTTTCGCAAAGGATGATTTTTTTCCGGATCAATTCCCAAAACAGGTATTTACTTTCTCGGTTTCTTGTGATAATATGTATTTGGTGAAAATTTGGATTTGGTGATAAATATCGTATAAAATATATAAAATTAATTCGTTTTTATGCGGATGTTTTACCATTTTCGCTGATAAATTTGTTAAATATTATTCTACGGAGGTTATTTATACATGGCAAAAAAAGTACAGTTTGTAGAGACCGTCCTGCGGGACGCCAATCAGTCTCTCATCGCCACCCGGCTGCCCTTTGAGAAATTCGAGCCTATGCTGGAAACCATCGATAAGGCCGGCTTCTATGCTGCCGAGTGCTGGGGCGGTGCCACTTTCGACGTCTGCCTGCGGTATCTGAATGAAGATCCCTGGGAGCGTCTGCGGAAGATCCGCGCCAAGATGCCCAACACCAAGCTGCAGATGCTGCTGCGTGGTCAAAATGTGCTGGGCTACGCCCACTATCCCGATGATTTCGTAAAGCTGTTCGTGCAGAAGGCTGTGGAAAACGGCATCGATGTGATCCGTATTTTCGACGCTCTGAACGACGTGAACAACCTGAAGGTTGCCATGGAAGCCACCGTTAAGGCCGGCGCCATCGCTTCCGGTACCATTTCCTACACCACCAGCCCTGTCCACACCCATGCCAAATATGTGCAGATGGTCAAGGAACTGAAGGAAATGGGTGCTTCCACCATTTGTATTAAGGATATGGCCGGTATCATGGGTCCCCAGGAGGCTTATGACCTGGTATCCGCAATTAAGGACGCAGTGGATATGCCCATTGACCTGCATACCCACTCCACCACCGGTCTTGCTTTCATGACCTACCTGAAGGCTGTAGAGGCCGGCTGTGACATCATCGACACCGCCATTTCTCCCTTCTCCGGCGGTACCAGCCAGCCTGCTACCGAAACTCTGGCTTACGCTCTGCGTCAGCTGGGCTACCAGGTAGATCTGGATGACGAAGCCACCACCGCTATGTCTGACTACTTCAAGGGCGTTCGTGACGAGTTCGTCAAGGACGGCACCCTGATGCCCAAGGCTATGGCTACCGATACCCAGTGCCTGACCTATCAGGTTCCCGGCGGTATGCTCTCCAATCTGATGAGCCAGCTGAAGCAGATGAACGCATTGGATAAATTTGAGGAAGCTTTGGCCGAGACTCCCAAGGTCCGCGCCGATATGGGTTATCCTCCTCTGGTCACCCCCACCAGCCAGATGGTCGGTGTCCAGGCTGTCCGTAATGTTCTGGACGGTCAGCGCTACAAGACCGTTTCCAAGGAGATCAAGGCCTACTGCCGCGGTGAGTACGGTGAAACTCCCGCCCCCATTAACCCCGAGATCCAGAAGATGATCCTGGGTAATGAGCAGCCCCTGACCACCCGTTATGCCGACTCCCTGGCTCCCATTGTGGAACCCACCCGTCAGAAGCTGGGCGATCTGGCCAAGTCCGACGAGGATGTGCTTTCCTACATTGCCTTCCCCAACCTGGCTGAAAAGTTCTTTGAAGAGCGGAAGGCCAAGGAAGAGAACTGTGTCACCTATACCATCACCGAAGCCTAAGGAGGTCCCGGTATGAATAACTTTATCGTGGCCCTGGTTGGCTATGCTGTGGTATTTTTAGGCATCGTGCTGTTGATGATCGTAGTTACCATCATCGGTAAGTTTTTTTCTGCCAAGGCAAAGAAGGCTGCTCCCGCTCCTGTTGTTACCCCTGTAGAGGAAGCACCTGTTCCTGCCGCACCTACCGCTCCCGGCTCTGCCGGTGAGCTGAAGCTTCATGATGTAGAGCCCAAGACTGCCGCTATGCTGATGGCTATCGTAGCCGATAAGCTGGGCAAGCCCCTGAATGAGCTGCGCTTCATTTCCATCAAGGAGGTAAAGTGATCATGAAGTATAAAATTACCTTAAATGGCCGCACCTACGAAGTAGAAGTTGAAGCCGGCAAAGCTATGCTGCTGGATGAGTATGAAGCCATTGCTCCCACTGCCCCTGCTGCCGCTGCCGCTGCCCCCGCTGCCGCTGCCCCTGCTGCCGCACCTGCGGCACCTGCCGCGCCTGCGGTCACCGGTGCCGGTGATGCTGTCAACGCTCCCATGCCCGGCACCATCCTGAAGGTCAATATCCAGAACGGTCAGGCCGTAAAGGAAGGCGATGTGCTGGTAGTTCTGGAAGCTATGAAGATGGAAAATGAAATTTTGGCTCCCAAAAACGGTACTGTTACACAGGTTTTGGTTTCCAAGGGTTCTACCGTAGATACCGGCGCTCCTATGGTCGTTATCGGCTAAGGAGGCACAGGATGGAAATTCTGTATCAAAACCTTTCCAACATCGAGCTGCAGCATGTGATCATGTGGGTCATCGGCGGCATTTTGATCTATTTAGCCATTGCCAAAGAAATGGAGCCCACCCTGCTGCTGCCCATGGGATTTGGCGCGATTTTGGTAAACCTGCCAATTGCTGAAGCCGACTCCGGTGTACAGGCGGTCATTGATTTTCTGTTTAAGATCGGTATCGACAGCCATGAGCTGTTCCCCCTGCTTCTGTTTGTAGGCATTGGTGCCATGATTGACTTTGAGCCGTTGCTGACCAACCCAAAGCTGATGCTTTTCGGTGCAGCTGCCCAGTTTGGTATCTTCTTTACTCTGCTGATGGCAAGCTTCTTCTTCCCGGAGCTCAAAGACGCCGCTTCCATAGCCATTATCGGTGCTGCTGACGGTCCTACCTCCATTTTCGTTGCCGGACAGCTGCAGTCCAACTATATCGGTGCCATCATGGTGGCAGCCTATTCCTATATGGCTTTGGTTCCTTTGGTGCAGCCGCCCATCATTAAACTCTGCACCACTAAAAAAGAGCGTCTGATCAGGATGCCCTACAAGGGCAAAAAGGTCTCCAAGCTGACAAAGATCCTGTTCCCCATCGTGGTAACGGTTATCGTAGCTTTGGTAGCACCGGATGCCGTTGCGCTGATCGGCTTCTTGATGTTCGGCAACCTGATCCGGGAGTGCGGTGTTCTGAACTCTCTTTCTGACACTGCCCAAAATGTGTTGGCAAACCTCATCACCATTTTCCTGGGTATTACCATTGCCGCCCGCATGAAGGCAGAAGACTTTTTGCAGTGGCAGACCCTGCTGATCATGGGTCTTGGTCTGGTGGCCTTTATCGTGGATACCTTTGGCGGCATCATGCTGGCCAAGATCATGAACCTGTTCAGCAAGGAAAAAATCAATCCCATGATCGGTGCGGCCGGTATTTCCGCTTTCCCCATGTCCGCCCGTGTGGTTCACAAGCTGGGTCTGGAAGAGGACAGCTCCAACTTCCTGCTGATGCACTCCATCGGCGTCAATGTTTCCGGCCAGATCGCATCTGTGATTGCCGGCGGCTTGATCCTTGCGCTGGTCAAGGGCATACTGGGAATGTAAGGAGGGTATCGTAATGCACGAATTTATCATGAATATCGGCAGAGCTGTCATAAACTTCTTCTGCTCCATCGATACCGCCAATCTCACTGATGCCGTGTCTATCATGGGCATCGGTATGCTGGGCATTTTTATTGTCACCGGCGTTATTATCCTGACTGTTCTGCTTTTGAACAAATTATTCTCCAGATAATTCAAAAAGGAGATCCCATTTATGAAATACAAAATCACGTTAAACGGCCGCACCTACGAAGTAGAAGTTGAGGCCGGCAAAGCCATGCTCTTGGATGAGTATGAAGCCATTGCTCCCGCTGCCCCTGCTGCCGCTCCTGCAGCCGCCGCCCCCGCTGCCGCTGCTCCTGCGGCCGCACCTGCGGCACCTGCCGCGCCTGCGGTCACCGGTGCCGGTGATGCTGTCAACGCTCCCATGCCCGGCACCATCCTGAAGGTCAATGTCCAGAACGGTCAGGCCGTAAAGGAAGGCGATGTGCTGGTGGTTCTGGAAGCTATGAAGATGGAAAATGAAATTTTGGCTCCCAAAAACGGCACGATTACCCAGGTTCTGGTTTCCAAAGGCTCTACCGTAGATACCGGCGCTCCTATGGTCGTCATCGGCTAAGGAGGATACCTATGGAAATTGTAAAAATTCTTTCAAAACTGTGGAATGACTCCGGTTTTGCGGCTCTGTTTGTCGGTTTTGGCTGGCAGAACGCTGTTATGATCGCAATCGGCTGCGTACTGCTGTATCTGGCCATTGCCAAGAAGTTTGAGCCGTTGCTCCTTTGTGGCATTGCGTTTGGCTGTATCCTGACCAATCTGCCCGGCGCGGGTCTGTATAACCAAGAGTTGTGGGACAACTTTATGAATGCTGAGCATGCAGACTATCACTCCTACGGCGCAGTTTTTAAAAACGGCGGTTTGCTGGACTTCTTCTACTTCGGTGTTAAGACTTCCATCTACCCCTGTTTGATCTTTATGGGCGTTGGAGCCATGACCGACTTTGGTCCTATGCTTTCCCGTCCCAAGAGTCTGCTGCTGGGCGCTGCTGCCCAGATGGGCGTGTTTGCTGCTTTTATTGGCGCATTACTGCTGAAGTTTACCCCTGAACAGGCTGCTTCCATTGGTATCATCGGTGGTGCTGACGGCCCCACCGCCATTTTCCTGACCTCCAAGCTGGCTCCGGAGCTGCTGGGTGCCATCGCTGTGGCAGCCTACTCCTACATGGCACTGATCCCCTTGATCCAGCCCCCCTTCATGAAGCTGCTGACTACCGAAAAGCAGAGAGCCATTAAGATGGAGCAGACCCGGGTGGTCAGCAAAACCGAGAAAATTATCTTCCCCATTGTGGTTACATTGTTTGTAGCCCTGCTGCTGCCCGATACCGCTCCGTTGATCGGTTGTCTGATGCTGGGTAACCTCTTAAAGGAAACCGGCGTTACAGACCGTCTCAGCGACACTGTACAGAACGCCTTGATGAATATTGTCACCATTTTGTTATCCGTCTCCGTTGGCGCAACCATGGTTGGCTCTAACTTCCTGACGGTACAGACCTTGAGCATCATTGTTCTGGGTGTAGCGGCATTTATCCTGTCCACCTGCGGTGGTCTCATCGGCGGCGTGATCATGTGCAAGCTGACAAAGGGCAAAATCAATCCCCTGATCGGCTCTGCCGGCGTTTCCGCTGTACCTATGGCCGCCCGTGTGGCCAACAAGGAAGGCCAGAAGGCCAACCCCTCCAACTTCCTGCTGATGCACGCTATGGGACCCAATGTTGCCGGCGTGATCGGCTCTGCCATCGCCGCAGGCTTCCTGCTGAGCGTGTTTGGTTAATAAAAATGCCAATCCCCTGCCTTTTGGCAGGGGATTATGCACATTTTAAGAACAAATGTGGTTATCTGCCAAAAGGCAGGGGATTATGCACATTTTAAGAACAAATGTGGCAGGAAAGGCTGCGTTAGCAGGCTTCCTGCTGAGTGTGTTTGGTTAATTTTAAGAGTGTCAAAAAACCCACGCATCGCAAAAGCGATGCGTGGGTTTTGTTTGCGGATCATATTTCTTTAGACCAGACCCATATCTTCCAGGGCATATTGGTAGGTAAATGCCTTCTGTCCGTTGTTGGGAGGATCTTTCACATGCTGCACATAAAACATGGTGACCTTATTGGGAATATCCACTGCCATAAATGCGCCGGCCATGCCACTCCAACCGAAATCTACCCAATCTCTGATTTCTGTGTGGGGGTCTCTGCTGGGAACACGCATACCCAAACCATAGCTGTGGGGCTTATCTTTCCAATTGAAACGCTTTTGCCAGGGCGTCAGGTGATCTTGAGTCATTAACCGAATCGTTTCCCGTTTCAGAAGCTTTTCTCCCTCACGCAGCGCTTCACAGAATTTAATGTAATCCGTAACGGTACTTACCACACCGGCGCCACCACACACATACTTCTTGTTCACTTGCTCTTGGGTTACTTCTTCCCGAAGAATCAAACCGCTTTCTTTATCCCATTTATATAATACCGCCAGCTTCGGAATATCCTCCACCGAAAGCTTATAGGTGGTATCTTTCATTCCCAAAGGATCAAATATATGATTTTTTGCGTAATCCTGGAAAGATTCCCCTGACCAAATTTCTATCAATGCGCCTAAAACATCATGATTTAAGCTATACTGATACCGATCTCCCGGTTGAAATTCCAACGGCTCCCGGGCGAAAGCTTTCATAGTCTCCCGTAAAGTCGGATCCCCTAAGGAATTTAATATTTTTTGTCTGGTTCTGACAATACCGGCAGTCATAGTGAACAGGTGTCTGACTAAAATCGGTCTTTGCGCATCCACCAAGCCGTCTTCTGTTTTTACCTGCATATGGGTAAATTCCGGCAAATATTTGGAAACAGGATCATCCAAAGAGAATTTGCCCTGTTCAAATAACTGCATGGCGCAGGTAACCGTAATGGGCTTTGTACAGGAATAGATGTAATACCGCTCATCGCCCCGGATTGGAATTTTCTTTTCCTGGTCAGAGAAGCCGTTAAAATACCGCAGTACCTCATGACCGTTGTGATAAACGATCATATCAAAGCCGGGAATCCCCATATCCAAAAACGAGTCGCATAATGCCTTTGTTTTTTCAAACATAAAACGCCCTCCTTTTTGGGTTTATTATAGAGCTTCACCCCGAGAAAAGCAAGCTTTTTCCAGGGCTCTTTTTTCTTATTTATTTATATTGTATCTACTCAAAAAAGCCTTGTTTTTTAAGCAAAAATATGTTAAAATTTAGGGTGAAAAATTATGCCCTTTTTACGCCCTTTTTTGGGTCTGACTTTCTGAAAAAACACCGCGAAAGGAGCCGTTTTATGTACTCATCCGCCTATGTTTGGGCCAAGGTTTTAAGCCATATGGAAGAACGACTTGGCGCTGTTACTGTCTCCGCCTGGTTTGATGATGCCGAGGTGGTGGAGCTGACCGAAGAGAAGCTGATTATCTACACCCCTTCTGATTTCCGGTTGGATATGATCCGCCGCCGCTGTACCGCTTATATTCAGGACGCCCTGAAGGAAATTTTCAATTCCGACGCAAAATTGGAGGTATTCGGCGACGAGGAGCTGAAGGAGTACCGCAATAAGGATAAATCTCCCGTCTCCATGGACTTTAATCCTCAGTTTTCCTTTGATAATTTCGTGGTTGGCGGCTCCAACCGTTTTGCCCATGGCGCGGCCATTGCCGTTACCAATCATCCCGGTGAGGTCTATAACCCGCTGTTCATTTACGGCCCTCCCGGTGTGGGTAAGACTCACCTGCTTTATGCCATTGCCAATGGCATCCGCAAATCAAAGCCCGATGCCAATATCGTCTATATCAAGGGTGATCAGTTTACCAACGAGTTGATCGCAGCGATCCAGAGCGGTAAAAATATTGAGTTCCGCAACAAGTACCGGGAAGCAGATCTGTTTCTGATCGATGATATCCAGTTTATTGCCGGTAAGGATTCCACCCAGGAAGAATTCTTCCACACCTTCAACAAGCTTTACGAAGAGCATAAGCAGATCGTCATGACCTCCGACCGAAAGCCCAGCGATATGCTGACCTTGGAGGACCGTCTGCGCACCCGTTTCGAGTGGGGTCTGCTTGCCAGCATCGAAGCCCCGGATTATGAGACCCGTATGGCCATCCTGAAAAACAAGGCCAAGCACTTGGGTGTCGAGCTGGATGACGAGGTTTGCAACTACATCGCCATCAATGTCACCAACAATGTACGGGCCATTGAAGGTACGGTAAAAAAGATCATGGCCTACCGGGACTTAAACGGCATGACTTTGGACTTGGAAAATGTCCGCCGTGCGGTGGAGGATATGTTCAAGTCCGAGGGCAGCACCTTGCCCACGCCCAGCCTGATCATCAGCCAGGTCTGTAAGTTCTATTCCATTGATGAGATCGTGCTTCGCTCCACCCAGCGAAACAAGGGTACTGCGGAAGCCCGGCAGGTTGCTATGTATCTGGTGCGGAAGCTTACCAATCTTTCTCTGCCGGATATCGGTCAGGAATTTGCCCGTGACCATGCCACTGTCCACTATGCCATCAATAAGGTGGAAGCGGATCTGAAAAAAGGAAATCCCACCTTGCAAAATGCCATCCGGGATATCACAGCAAATATCAATTCCTGTTTGTAAAAAGTTTTCCACAGATGCTGTGGAATGTGGAAAGAATTTCTGTGGATAACAAAACTATTAAAAATTTTCAAAAACCCTGTGGATAAAGTTTTCATTTTTACCGCATCCCCTGTGGATAAAAATCCCTTGCGGCTCTAAGCTTTTTTCCACTTATCCACATAATTTTTCTCTACTAATACTACAACTGCCTTTATTCTTTCTAAATATATATAAATAGATAAATAATCAGGAAAGGAAGAAAATCCTATGCGTTTTACCTGTGAAAAAAATATGTTGGTTCAGGGTCTGAACATTACCAGCCGTACTGTTGCCCAAAAGAGCTCTCTTTCTGTATTGGAAGGAATTCTCTGCTGCAGTGATAAAGACGGTATTCAGCTGACAGGTTATAACATGGAAACTGCCATCACCTATCGGATCGAAGCGGATGTGCTGGATCCCGGTAAGTGTATTCTCCCGGCAAAGCTTTTCGGTGATATTATCCGCCGTCTGCCGGAAGGTCCGGTTACTGTGGTGATCGACGAGAATTATAAAGTTTCCATTCGGGCGGGCTACGCTTCTTTCACCATTTCCGCAGAGCGGGCAGAGGATTATCCCGAGCTTCCTGAGGTCAGCCCTGACAGGGGTGTCAGGATTCCGCAAAAAGCGTTGAAGGAGCTGATCACCGGTACCATCTTTGCGGTTTCTGAAAATCAGGGCCGTCCCATCCACACCGGCGTTAAGTTTGAGGTGGAAGAGGATCGGGTATCTGCTATTGCGGTAGACGGCTTCCGTTTGGCACGCCGTACCTGGCACAGCGAAACCACCAACGATATGCGGCTGAATTTTGTTGTTCCCGCTCCCGGCCTGAAGGAAGTGGAAAAAATCCTCACCGACAGCGAGGAAGAAGTAAACTTCTCTTTGGGTGGCAGACATA
Source organism: Oscillospiraceae bacterium (assembly GCA_017397565.1). Classification (GTDB taxonomy): domain Bacteria; phylum Bacillota; class Clostridia; order Oscillospirales; family Oscillospiraceae; genus Faecousia. The sequence continues at coordinate 10,416 of JAFQIL010000015.1, forward strand.
TTCTGTTCCATATGGGCAATGCCAGTCTGATCTGCCGTCTGCTGGAAGGTGATTTTCTGGATTGGCGGAAGGTAGTTCCCACCAACTGCCCGGTAAAGCTTTGCGCTCATGTGTCTGATCTGGCTTCTTCTATGGAACGTGTGGGTCTGATCGTTTCGGAAAAGTATAAGAGCCCTGTCCGCTGCACCTTCTCTAATCAGGAGGTACAGCTCAGAACCAATACCACCATCGGTGTGGCGGAAGACCGCTGCAGCATTGCCGGTGACGGTAAGGATCTGGAGATCGGTTTTAATGTTCGTTATTTATCAGATGCTCTCCGGGCGATTCCCTCGGAAGAGGTAATTTTGGAGCTGACCAACAGTTTAAGCCCCATTGTACTGACTCCGGCTGAGGAAAAATACGACTTTGCTTATATGGTTCTGCCTGTCAGAATCAAAACCAACTAAACTGCGGAGCATTTTATGAAAGTTACTGTTAAGAAGAAGACATCTGCCAATGAAATTCCTGTGGTCATTTCCACAGAGTTTATCAAGCTGCAGGATGCCATGAAATTTGCCAATATTGTCTATTCCGGCGGAGAAGCCAAGCAGCTGATCCAGGAGGAGCAGGTGCTGGTAAACGGAGAGGTTTGCACTATGCGTGGCAAAAAGCTGCGCCCCGGTGACCGTTTTACCTTCCAGGGACAGACCTATTTGATTTCCATCCATGAAATTAACTGAGTTAAATCTCCGGAATTTCCGGAATTATGAAGAAATATCTCTGGAATTGGATCCCGGTGTCAACTTGATCGTGGGTCGAAATGCTCAGGGAAAGACCAATCTTTTGGAGGCCATCGGCTATCTCGGCTCGGGAAAAAGCTTCCGCGCTCAAAAAACCGGCGAAATGATTCTTTTTGGTGCAGAGTTTGCGGATATCGAAGGATCTGTTTTTTCTCAGGAGCGAAAGCAGACCCTCCGTTGGATCCTTTTTGATCGGGGAAAACCCAGACAGATATACCTGAACGGCGTAAAAAAGAAAACTGCCGGAGAGATACACGGGGTTTTATCTACAGTTTTATTCTGCCCGGAGGATCTGATGATCCTGAAAGCCGGCTCTGCCGCCCGGCGGAGGTTTGCCGATGGTGCTATTTGCCAGCTGCGACCCAACTATGACGCTGCACTGACAGAATATAACCGGATTTTAGAGCAAAAAAGTCGGATTTTAAAGGATCACTTTGAAAATCCCGCTTTACTGGAGATCTTGCCGGAGTACAATGCCCGGTTATGTCAGGTGGGCGCTTTGCTCATTTCTTACAGAGCCAGATTTTTTGAAAGTCTGGAAGCTTCTGCCGGTAAGTTCCATCATAGCTTTTCCGGAGGCAAAGAAGACTTTACGCTGGAATATAAGACAGTTTCCACTGTCAAAGACCCCTTCGCCTCAATATCACAGCTGCAGGAGGCTTTGCAGGAACACCTGCAATCCCACTACCGGGCAGAATTGGAATCCGGTCAATGTCTGACCGGCCCTCATAAAGATGATTTTACGGTATTTCTTTCAGATATAGAGCTGAAAGCCTACGGCTCTCAGGGACAGACCCGTACCGCTGCCATCAGCTTAAAGCTTGCCCAGCGGGAGCTGCAAAAACGGGACACCGGAGAAGAACCGGTTCTGCTTTTAGACGATGTTCTTTCGGAGTTGGATCCCGGACGGCAGGATTTTGTGCTGAACCAAATCACTTCCGGTCAGGTTTTCATCACCTGCTGCGAACCGGGAAGGTTTACCAAGCTGGGAAGAACTATTGAAATTGCACATGGAAAATTAGGAATGAGAAATTAGGAATTAGAAATTTAATTCCTAATTCCTAACTCCTAATTCCTAATTAAAGGAGTAAAATTATGTCTGACGAAACAAAGGTAACGCAAGAATACGGCGGTGAACAGATCCAGGTTTTGGAGGGTCTGGAAGCGGTGCGTAAGCGCCCCGGTATGTATATCGGCTCTACTTCCAGCTCAGGTCTTCACCATCTGGTATATGAGATCGTGGATAATTCCATCGACGAAGCCCTGGCCGGCTACTGTAAAAATATTTCCGTCACCATCAACCCCGGTAATTCCATCACCGTCACCGATGACGGCCGTGGTATTCCCGTAGATATCCAGCCCCAAACCGGCAAGCCTGCTTTGGAGGTTGTGTTTACTGTGCTTCATGCCGGCGGTAAGTTCGGCGGTGGTGGCTATAAGGTCTCCGGCGGTCTGCACGGCGTGGGCGCCTCTGTTGTCAATGCTTTGTCTGAGTGGCTGAAGGTTCGTGTTTTCAAGAACGGTAATATCTATGAGATGAAGTTTGCCCGGGGCAACATCACCCAGGAAATGAAGATCGTAGGTACGACTGAGAAGACCGGTACAGAAGTTACCTTCCAGCCGGATCCTGAGATGTTCGACACTACCGAATATGACTATGAGATCCTTCATACCCGTATGCGGGAAAAGGCCTTCCTCACTGCCGGCTTGGGTATTTCCATTGCCGACAAGCGTGGAGAGGAGGAGATCTCCGATTCCATGTGCTACGAAGGCGGTATCCGGGAATTTGCCACTTGGTGCAACCGGAATAAGACAGCTTTGCACAGTGATGTGATCTATGTCAGCGGTATGAAGGGCGACGCTTCCGCGGAAATCGCCATTCAGTATAACGACGGTTACAACGAAAATCTGCTTTCCTTCGCCAACGAGGTCAACACCCCGGAAGGCGGTATGCATGAGACCGGCTTTAAGACCGCTCTGACCCGTGTGCTGAATAACTACGGCACCAAGGTCGGCATGATCAAGGGCGATGACAAGGTTTCCGGTGAAGACTGCCGGGAGGGTATCACAGCCATTATTTCTGTCAAGCTGACAGATGCCCAGTTTGAAGGTCAGACCAAGGCAAAGCTGGGTAACGCCTATATCCGTACTTTGGTGGAGCAGATTCTGGGTGACCAGCTGGCGACCTATTTTGAGGAGCATCCTCAGACTGCCAAAATCATTTTGGAAAAGGCACTGATGGCAAATCGGGCAAGAGAAGCCGCCCGGAAGGCAAGAGAAAATGCCCGCCGTAAAACCGGTCTGGAGTCCGGCAGTATGCCTGACAAGCTGCAGGATTGCAACGAAAAAGATCCTTCCCTTTGCGAAATTTACATCGTCGAGGGTGACTCTGCTGCCGGCTCTGCCATTCAGGGCAGAGATTCCCGGTTCCAGGCAATTTTGGCCATGTGGGGTAAAATGCTCAACGTGGAAAAGGCCAGAGCCGATAAAATTTACGGAAACGATAAGCTCAATCCTCTGATCGTCGCTCTGGGCGGTGGTATCGGTGAGGATTTTGATATTGAAAAGCTGCGCTACCATAAGATCATCATCATGTCCGATGCTGACGTGGACGGCGCCCATATCCGTACCCTGCTTTTGACCTTCTTCTTCCGCTATATGCGGCCGCTGATCGAGCATGGTTTCGTTTATTCTGCTGTGCCGCCTCTTTATAAGCTGAAAAAAGGCAAAACAGAACGGGTGGCCTATTCCGATGAGCAGCGGGATCAGGTTTCCGCGGAACTGCGGGGAGAAGGCAACGCCAAAGTGGAGATCAGTCGTTTTAAAGGTCTTGGTGAAATGGATCCCCACGAACTGTGGGAGACCACTATGGATCCCCAAACCCGTACACTGCGTCGGATCACTCTGGAGGATGCCCGCCGGGCAGACGAGATCTTCACCGTCCTCATGGGCGAACAGGTAGAGCCCCGTAAGGAATGGATCGAAAAGAACGCAAAATACGCCATTAATATTGATATCTAAACGGGAAAAGCCTTGGCCCCCTCGTTTTGAGGGGGCTGTCAGCGAAGCTGACTGGGGGAGTTTATATGCCTTACCAACACAATAACATACCCCTTGCAAAAAGACTTCGCAAAGAGATGACCCCTTGGGAACGAAAATTATGGTACTGTTTTTTGTCAAGATATCCAATCCGTTTTCAGAGACAAAAAGCGATAGACAGTTACATCGTTGATTTTTACTGTGCGGCAGCAAAGCTTGCTATTGAGCTAGATGGAAGTGGACACTACTATGAGGCTGCAAAGCAAAAAGATGAACAAAGATCAAAAGTGATCGAACAATACGGAATTCAAATTATCCGTTTCTGTAACACCGATATAGATAAAAGATTTTATGAAGTTTGCAGTGTGATAGATGACACAGTGAAAAAAAGAAATCGTAGAGGAACTCCCCCAGTCAAAACACCATAAAAGGTGTTTTGACAGCCCCCTCAAAACGAGGGGGCCAGGCTTTCTCTTCCCCCGGGGAGGAAAAGCGACAGAGCATAAAAAATGGAGGTGCCAGTATGGCAAAGCATAACCGTGACTATAAACCGGAGGATATTTTGTTCCCGGAACAGGCGATCACTACTTCCAACTTGGTAGACGAAATGGAACGCTCTTATATTGAGTATGCCATGAGCGTCATTGTTGGCAGAGCCCTTCCCGATGTCCGGGACGGTTTAAAGCCTGTCCATCGCCGTATTCTGTATACCATGTACGAATCCGGTCTGACCTCTGATAAGCCTTTCAAAAAGTCCGCAACCTGCGTCGGTGATGTGCTGGGTAAGTACCATCCCCATGGCGATAGCTCTGTTTATGACGCCATGGTTCGATTGGCTCAGAATTTCTCCATGCGCTATATGCTGGTGGACGGCCACGGTAACTTTGGTTCTGTGGATGGTGACCCTGCGGCTGCTTACCGTTATACGGAAGCCCGTATGAGCAAGCTTTCTAACGAAATGCTCCGGGATATCGATAAGGACACCGTCAACTGGGATCCCAACTTCGATGAATCCCGGAAAGAGCCCCGGGTACTGCCCAGCCGGTTTCCCAATCTGCTGGTAAACGGTTCTTCCGGTATTGCTGTTGGTATGGCTACCAACATTCCTCCCCACAACCTGACGGAGGTTATCAATGCCTGCGTGGCGGTGCTGGACGACAGCGAGATCACCATGGTCGACCTGATGGAGCATATTTCCGGTCCGGATTTCCCCACCGGCGGTATCATTATGGGACGCAGCGGTATCCGGGCGGCATATGCCACCGGCCGTGGCAAGGTGGTTGTTCGGGCACGGACAGAATTCGAGACCTTTGCCGTTGACCGTACCCGTATTATCGTTACCGAGCTGCCTTATCAGGTCAACAAGCGCGAACTGATCAAGAAAATCGCGGAGCAGGTAAAGGAAAAGAGACTGGAAGGCGTTTCTGATCTTCGTGACGAGACCGACCGTAACGGTATGCGGATCGTCATCGAGCTGAAAAAGGATGCCAATCCCCAGGTGGTGCTGAACAATCTGTTTAAGCAGACTGCTCTGCAGTCTAGCTTTGGTATTATCATGCTGGCGCTGGTGGATGACCAGAAGCAGCCCAAGATCTTGTCCTTGCGGCAGATCATCGATGAGTATCTGACCTTCCAGATAGAAGTGCTGACCCGCCGGACTGAGTTTGATCTGCGGAAGGCCCGGGAGCGTGCCCATCTGTTGGAGGGTCTGCTCATTGCCCAGGATAATATCGACGAAGTCATCCGTATCATCCGCAGTGCTTACGACGATGCCAAGGAAAAGCTGATGGAACGCTTTGGTCTTTCCGATGTTCAGGCACAGGCAATTTTGGATATGCGTCTGAAAGCCCTGCAGGGACTGGATCGGGAGAAGCTGCAAAGCGAGTATGATGAGATTTTGGAGCGAATCGCTTACCTGGAAAGCCTGCTGGCAGATCCTGTCAAGCTGCAGGGTGTGCTCCGGGAAGAGCTTATTGCCATCCGGGATAAGTTTGGCGACGAGCGCAAGACCGAGATCCAGGAGATCGAGGACGAGATCGATATTGAAGACCTCATTGAAGAGGAAACCTGCGCCTTTACCCTCAGCCATCAGGGTTATATCAAGCGGATGCCGGTGGATACCTACCGCACGCAGAGCCGTGGCGGCAGAGGTGTCAACGCACAGAACCTGAAGGAAGAGGACTATGTGGAAAATCTGCATATTGCCTCTACCCACGATCATATTCTGTTCTTTACCGATAAGGGCAAGGTCCATCACCGGAAGGGTTATCAGATCCCCGAGGCAGGCCGTACCGCAAGAGGTACCGCTATTGTCAACGTTCTGCCTTTGGAGCAGGGCGAAAATGTGACGGCAACCGTGATCACCCGGGAATTCCATGAGGATGAATATTTGATGATGTGTACCAAGAACGGTACCGTCAAACGTCTGCCCTTTATCTCTTTGAAGACCAACCGTAAGGGCGGTATCCGTGCCATTACCCTGGACGAAGGGGATCAGCTGGTCAATGTGATCCGTACGAACGGTGACGACAATATCATCCTGGCAACCCGCAACGGTATGGCCATCTGCTTTAACGAAAAGGATGTTCGCCCCATGGGTCGTGACGCTGTGGGTGTCCGTGGCATTATGCTGACAGGTGATGACTATGTCATCGGCGCGCAAAAGGCCCAGGAGGGCACCACACTGCTGACGGTAACCGCCAAGGGCTTCGGTAAGCGGACAGAGCTTTCTGAATACCTGCGTACCGGTCCTAACGGAGAAAAAGTTGCCCAGAGCCGTGGCGGCAAGGGACTTAAGAACTATAACATCACCCCGAAGACAGGCCCCATTGCCGGCTGCTGTCTGGTAAGTGAGCAGGACGATGTTATGATCATCGAAAACGGCGGCGTCATCATCCGTGTTCCTGCCAATACCATCAATGTGTATAAGCGGGATGTACAGGGCGTTATCGTCATGCGAGTGGAAGACGGCAACGAGATCATGGCCATCCAGCAGGTTGCCTCTGAGGAGACCCAGGACCAATGAAAACCGTAATGCTATATACGGACGGCGCCTGTTCCGGCAACCCCGGTCCCGGTGGCTGGGGCGCGATCCTTTCTTATAACGGCACAGAAAAGGAACTTTCCGGCGGGGAAAGCAACACCACCAACAACCGGATGGAGCTGACTGCCGTGATCGAAGGTCTTTCGGCGCTGAAAGAAAGCTGTATCGTGGAGCTGTATTCAGACTCTAAGTATGTCATTGACGCGTTGGAAAAAGGCTGGGCCTGGGGCTGGAAGAAGAAAGGCTGGATCAAGTCTGACAAAAAGCCTGCCCTAAACCCGGATCTTTGGGAAAAGCTGCTTGCCTTGACGATGCGCCATGAAATGCGCTATCATTGGGTGAAAGGTCATGCGGACAATCCCTATAACAACCGTTGTGACCAAATAGCGGTTGCAGAATCAAAAAAATACTGTAGGGGAGGGTCTTGACCCTCCCCTATAAGAGGGAAAGCGTATGTATCTATCCATCGGTAATGATATGGCAGTGCGGGACAGGTCTGTGATCGGTATTTTTGATATCGACAACACCACTGTCACTGCCCGGGGAAGAGAATTTTTAAGCCGGGCAGAAAAAGAAGGACAGGTGGTTCCCTGTGATGACCTGCCAAAATCCTATGTGCTGACGGTAGAATACGGCATGGAACGGGTGTACCTGTCAGGTCTCAGCTCTGCTACGCTGGAAAAGCGAATGAAATAAAAGAAAGGCTTGCAAAGCAAGCCTTTCTTTTACTTTTTGTTGTTCTTCAGGTAATATCGGGCAACAGATAAATAAATCGCCCAGCCAAACAAACTCAAGATCCAAACCCCATGACAACAAATCATGGGGACAGACACCAAAATCAGCAAAGCCTGAAAAAGATTACCGGCAGTTTCCGATAATGCCGTCGCCATAAAGTTTCCCAAAATCAATAAAACAGTCAAGCCCAAAGAAGTCAGGCTCAGATTCCGGAAAAAAACCAAGCCCTTCCGGTTATTGGTTTTGCAGTACCTTGCCAGCAGAATGCCGCCGGGGACAAAGAATAGCAATCCCAGCATCAGGGAAAGCCCCCTCAAAGGCCCCTGGGGGTTTGGGATGCAGGCAAAGGCAACGCAAACAAAATAATATAAGATCCAGATCACAAACAGAGATTTATTCTTCATGAAAAGCTCCTTAAGTAGGGGATAGTATGCACATTGTACCCTATTCCGGCGAAAATGACAAGAAAAAAATACTGGACAGGTAGACATAATTCTGTTATAATCAAAAATAATATGAAAAGAGGGAGTGGTGTCCCATGAAATGTCCTTTTTGCGGTGATCAGGAAAGTAAGGTTGTAGACTCCAGACGCTCGGAAGACGGTAACAGCATTCGCCGCCGTCGGGAATGTTTGGCCTGTTTGCGCCGGTTTACCACCTATGAGATCGTGGAAAGCCTGCCCATCATTGTGGTCAAGCGGGACGGTTCCCGCCAAAACTTTGAACGGGCGAAGATTCTCAATTCCATGGTTCGTGCTTTTGATAAGCGGCAGGTGGATGTATCGGATCTGGACAGGATCGCCACAGAAATCGAACAGAGCATCCAAAACACTTTGGAGCGGGAGGTCAGCACCGATAAGATCGGTGAAATGGTCATGGCACGGCTGAAGCCCATTGACGAGGTCGCCTATATCCGCTTTGCCTCTGTTTACCGTCGGTTCCAGGATGTCAGTGGCTTTATCCACGAGATCAATAAGTTCCTGGAGGAAAAGTAAGGAGGAGCTATGAACTTCGATGAGCTGAAGACGCTGCTTACGGACATGGATCTGAGCAAGATCCTGCCCCAGTCTGATGCTTTTGTAGCGTTTGTGCAAAAGGCCCTGCGGCTGGCTGTAATGGTTGGCCCTCTGGTTATGCTGGGCTTTGGGCTTTTGTATCTGTTTGCAGCCCCAAAAGAGGCAAATCATTCTCTGGGTTACCGCTTTTGGTGGGGCATGGCAAGTCTGGATTCCTGGACCTTTACCCAAAGGGTGGCAGGAATCGGCTTAAGCAGCCTGGGCCTGATCCTGACCGTTGTTATGAGCGTTGTTGGCAGCAAATTCCCAAAGAAAGAGCTGATGGACGCGATTTTTCTTGGGGGAAAGTGCCTGCTGTGGCAGTTGGGGCTGATTTTAGGCGCCTGCCTGATTATCGATGTGATCGTTGTGGTATTTTTTGACCGTTTCGGTTTCCGCCGCCATTTTTGGGATAAAGAACAACAATAATGAAAAGCCTCTCCCACCCGGGAGAGGCTTTTCATTACTAATTTCCGTTTGTCGAGCAGCCGATGGCTGCAAATTGACAATTGAAAATTGACAATGGAGAATTTCGGAGTCGCCAAAGGCGACATTTTTAAAATCATTTCCGAAGGAAATACCACAATTATCAATTATCCATTATCAATTGTCAATTCGTGCGTCAGCACGATAAATGGCAA
>JAFQIL010000038.1 GCA_017397565.1 Oscillospiraceae bacterium
GATGGCTGCCAATTGACAATTGAAAATTGACAATGGACAATTAAGGAGTCGCCAAAGGCGACATTTTTAAATCATTTCCGAAGGAAATACCACAATTGTCAATTATCAATTATCCATTATCAATTCGTGCGTCAGCACGAGAAATGGCAATTTTATTTTTGGGAATACATGATTTTTCTTCGATGGGGAATACTGGCTGTGAAAAGGCGGTGGGAATTTGAAGGAATTTTATTGCAGCACCAAAATCGTATCCGGTACCGGGGCGGTGGCGGCGCTGAAGGATTTGGGGGCACGGCGGCTGTTTTTGGTGACCGACCCCTTTTTTGCCCAAAACGGCACGGCAGACCGGGTGGCGCAAGCGGCCGGGGCAGAGGAAGTGGAGATCTTTTCCCGGGTAGAGCCTGACCCCGGTGTGGCGCTGGCGGCGGAGGGGACAGTTCTGGTCAAGGCATTCCAGCCGGATGTGATCGTGGCGTTGGGGGGCGGCAGCGCTATGGACTGCGCCAAAGCCATGGCCTATTTCAGCGGTGGGGACATTCGGCTTGCGGCTGTCCCCACCACCTCCGGCTCCGGCTCGGAGGTGACGGATTTTGCGGTTTTGACCCATAACCGGGTGAAATACCCCCTGGTAGACCCCCGGCTTCGCCCGGAGCTGGCGGTTTTAGACGACAGTTTTCTGGAAAAGCTGCCCCCAAGTCTGGTGGCAGACGGGGGGTTCGATGTGCTGAGCCATGCGCTGGAAGCGTATGTGGCAAAAAATGCATCAGCGGCTACCGATGCTCTGGCAAGGGATGCTTTCTGTACGGCCTTTGCCAATCTGCCGGCCTCCTTTGCCGGGCGGCTGGAGGTGCGGCTGCCCATCCACAACGCATCGACTTTGGCAGGTATGGCCTTTACCCAGGCGGGGCTGGGCTTGTGTCACGCTATGGCCCACAGCCTGGGCGGCGCGTTTCATGTGCCCCATGGGCGGCTCAATGCTGTCTTACTTCCGACGGTCATTGGCTACAACGCCCGGCAGGCGGCGGATAAGTATGCAAAGCTGTCCCGGGCGGCAGGCTTGGGAGGCAGCGCCGATACGGTGGCGGTGCACAATCTGAAAAACGGACTGATCCGCCTGCGCCGGGAAATGAAGCTGCCTGCCACCTTGGCGGAGGCAGGGATCCCACCGCGGCAGGTGTGGCGGGAGATGGATAACATCGTAAAGGCTGCTTTGGCAGACCCCTGTTGTGAGACAAACCCTGTAAAAGTGGAGGATTTTATGATCCGCAAGATCCTGGAAGAGGTGACGGGCCGTGGCTGAGCGGCTTTGCAGTGTGGGGCTGGATGTGGGGACAACCTCCACCCAGCTGGTGGTGTCGGAGCTTACGGTGGAGAATCAGGCATCCAGCTTTGCTGTGCCGGAGCTACAGATCACCGGGCGGCAGCTGCGGTATCAGAGCGAGGTTTATTTCACGCCCCTGATAGGGGAAGGCTTGGTGGACGGGGCTGGTATTCGGGAAATTGTAGAGAAAGAGTATCGCCGGGCAGGGATAGCTCCCACGGATGTGGACACCGGGGCGGTGATCATCACCGGGGAAACCTCCCGGCGGGAAAATGCCCGGCAGGTGCTGGATGCCCTTTCTCAGTTTGCCGGGGAGTTTGTAGTGGCTACCGCAGGTCCGCATTTGGAAAGCGTGCTGGCGGCAAAGGGTGCCGGGGCAACGGATTTTTCCGAAAAAACCGGGAAACGGGTGCTGCACATGGACATTGGCGGCGGCACCAGCAATCTGGCGCTGATAGAGGATGGGAATGTTATGTCAACCTCCTGCCTGAATGTGGGCGGGCGGTTGGTGAAGTTTGAGGAAAAAGACCGAATCACCTATATATCTCCGGCGATAAAAGAGTTATGTAAACTAAATGTGGGAGGAACCGCCACCCCGGAGGTCTTGCGGCCGGTGGCACAGCTTTTGGTGGAGGCTCTGGAAATGGCGGCAGGACTTCGGGAGGTGACGCCTCTTTTGGAGCAGCTGAGCACCCGGGAAGCGGGAGCTGCGCCTACGCCCCCAAAGGGGGAGGTGGTGATCTCCTTTTCCGGAGGGGTGGCTGACTGCATCGAAACCCGGAAAGACTGGCGAAGCTTTGGGGACTTAGGTCCGATTTTGGGGGAAGAGATCCGCAAAAGCCGATTGTGTCAGGGTCAGTATCGGCTGGGAGATCACACCATCCGGGCAACGGTGATCGGTGCCGGAAGTCACAGCGTCCAGCTATCGGGCAGTACGGTACTTTGCCGCAATGCGCCTCTGCCTCTGAAAAATCTGCCGGTGGTACAGCTGTCAGATGAGGAACAGAGCCTGGCATCGGAAGAATTGGCACGGTTGGTGCAAGTCCGGCTGGCGCAACAGGATACTGACAGTGTTTTGGCGCTGCCGGGGTTTTCTTCACCGGGGTATGAACGGGTGACAGCTCTGGCGGAGGGGCTTTCCCGGGGCTTTGGAGGAAGACCGGTATATGTTGCCCTGGAGCAGGATATGGCAAAGGCTTTGGGGCAGGCCATGGTACTGCGGCTGCCGAAGGACAGAAGACTTGTGTGTCTGGATTCTTTAAAGCTTTCGCCGGGAAGCTATTTGGACATTGGGGAGCCGGTAGGCCCGGCACTGCCGGTGGTGATCAAGACTTTGGTGCTAAGCGCAAATGGATAATGGATAATTGATAATGGATAATTGTGGTATTTCCTCCGGAAATAGATTTCAGATTGTCGCCAAAGGCGACACCATCATTATCCATTATACATTTTCCATTATCAATTAAATAGGAGGTAATTATGGTACTGAAAACGGTATTATCCGGAAAAACATATGCCTTTCGGGACTTGAAGGAGGTTCTTGCCAAGGCAAACGAAGAAAAAACCGGGGACAAGCTGGCAGGCTTAGCCGCCGGCTCATCCCAGGAACGGGTGGCGGCGAAGGTGGTGCTGTCGGCGGTGACCTTGCATGATCTGCGGGAAAATCCTGCTGTTCCCTATGAAGAAGATGAAGTGACCCGGATCATCCAGGACGATCTGAACATCCCGATGTATGAATCCATTCGGAACTGGACGGTCAGCGACCTGCGGGAATGGATCTTGTCGGAAAACACCACCGGGGCGGATATCCGCAAGCTCAGCCGTGGTCTGACCTCGGAGATGGTGGCGGCGGTTTGCAAGCTGATGACCAATCTGGATCTGATTTACGCCGCCAACAAGATTCCTGTCACCGCCCACTGCAACACCACCATCGGTCTGCCGGGAACCCTTTCCTGTCGGCTGCAGCCCAACCACACCACCGACGATCCCGACGGCATCACTGCCTCGGTATTGGAGGGCCTCAGCTTTGGCGCGGGCGACGCAGTGATCGGCTTGAATCCGGTAACGGACAGCCCGGAGCAGGTGGGAAAGGTCCTGCGGCGCTTCAAAGAAATCAAAGAGCATTGGGAAATTCCTACCCAAATTTGTGTACTGGCCCATGTGACGGCGCAAATGAAGGCTGTCCGGGCGGGTGCGCCCTGTGATCTGATCTTCCAGTCCATCGCCGGTTCTCAGGCGGGCAACGCCGCCTTTGGCTTCGACGCCGCAACCTTGGAGGAAGCCCGACAGCTTCTTTTGCATCAGGGTACGGCAGAAGGACCCAATGTCATGTATTTTGAGACGGGGCAGGGCAGTGAGCTTTCTTCCAATGCCCATCACGGCACAGACCAGGTGACCATGGAAGCTCGGTGCTATGGCTTTGCCAAGCGGTTCCAGCCTTTCCTGGTCAACACGGTGGTAGGCTTTATCGGCCCGGAGTATCTGTACGATGCCCGGCAGGTGACAAGAGCCGGTCTTGAGGATCATTTTATGGGCAAGCTTACCGGCATTTCCATGGGCTGTGACTGCTGCTATACCAACCACATGAAGGCAGATCAGAACGACATTGAGAATCTGGCGGCACTGCTGACCATGGCCGGGTGCAACTATTTTATGGGCATCCCCCACGGTGACGATATTATGCTGAACTATCAGACCACCGGCTTCCGGGAGACGGCGACCCTGCGGCAGATCACCGGCAAGACCGCCATCCCGGAATTCCAGCAGTGGCTGGAGAAAATGGGCTTTATCGAAAACGGCAAGCTCACACCCAAGGCCGGCGACGGCTCCAGCTTGCTGTTTTAGTATCGGACGGTTGGGAAATCAACTGTGCGTAGGGCGGACTCATGAGTCCGCCGATCAGGTTGCATGATGTTGAGCGGTTTCGTCCATGATTCCGGTAGATTTTTAAAAACCTTAACATCTCGAAATCCGGAAAGTAACCGGCGGACTCATGAGTCCGCCCTACGAATCCTTACGGAACTACTCGACAAGCGGAAAACTGAATGAGGTGACGTATGAACAAACAGGAATTAACTGCCATGGTGGCGGAAATCTTGGGACAAATGGGACTTCCCGAGCCTATGGTAAAGGGAAGCGACTATAGGCCTGAAAATCCCGGCCCGGTACAGAAAGATAATGGCTTCCGGGAGGGGGATTTTGTACCGGATGTGACAGCGCTGGATTTAAGAAAACTGTACTTGCAGGAAAATGCCGCGGACAAGGAAGGCTTTGCCCGGCTGAAAATGAAGACCCCCGCAAGACTGGGCAGCGGCAGGGCAGGCCCCCGGTATAAGACGCTCACCATGCTGCGGTTTCGGGCGGATCATGCGGCTGCCCAGGATGCGGTGTTCTCTCAGGTGGTTGAGGACTTTGCCGAGAAAAACGGACTGATCCCCTTGAAAACCCGGTGCAAGGACAAAGAAGAATATCTGACCCGGCCGGATCTGGGACGGCTTTTGGATGAAGACAGTGAAAAGATGCTCAAGAGCACCATTCCTGCCGCGCCCCGGGTACAGATCGTTGTAGGTGACGGCCTGTCCTCTGCTGCCATTCAGGCCAACGCCATGGACTGTATGGCGGCGATCAAGGACGGCTTGACCGCCCGGGGCATCGATACCGGCAAGGCGGTGTTTATCCGGTATTGCCGGGTAGGCGCAGGGGACGCCGTGGGGGATGTCACCGGCTGTGAGCTGGTGTGCGTGCTGGTAGGAGAGCGTCCGGGACTGGTGACGGACAAGAGTATGTCTGCCTATATCACCTACAAGCCCCACACCGGGGTTTCCGAGTCTGCCCGGACAGTGGTCAGTAACATCCACGCCCAGGGGACACCGGCGGTGGAAGCCGGGGCCCATATTGCCGAGCTCATCGAGACCATCTTGAAAAAGAAGGTTTCCGGCGTAGGGCTGCATATGGAGGTCGGGAAATGATTCCTGTCAAGGTGCTGGCGGTGCGGTATCTGCCCGGGGCAGTACCGGCCCTTGGGGAGGCTTTGGGTGCGCCCAAGGGCTATCCCTGTTTGGGAATGCTCACCACCGACTGTGACGATGCTACCTATATCGCTCTGGATGCCGCCACCAAGGCAGCGGATGTGCAGGTGTGCTACGGTCACAGCTTTTATGCCGGGGCGGCCAATGCCTCCACTCCCCATGCCGGGGAGGTCATTGGGATTTTGGCAGGCCCTACCCCCGGGGCGGTACGCAGCGGTATGGAGGCTGCCCTTTCCGCTTTGGAACGGCTGGGCTTTGACGAGGCTGGGGAAGTGCCATATCTTGCCCATACGGTGGCCAGTGTGGGGAGCTTTCTTGCCCGGGAGGCCGGTGTTCCCAAAGGGTCGGCGGTGGCTTATCTGATTGCGCCGCCATTGGAGAGTATGTATGCGTTGGATGCGGCGTTGAAGGCGGCAGACGTAAAGTTATGTAAACTATATCCTCCACCCAGTGAGACCAATTTCGGCGGCGGGCTGCTCAGCGGCACCCAGTCTGCCTGTGAGGCGGCCTGCAGTGCCTTTGCCGCGGCGGTGGCAGAGGTAGCGGCAAGACCGAAAGAGTAATGGATAATGGAAAATGTATAATGGATAATGATTATAAGAAAGACCGTAATTATCCATTATCAATTATCCATTATCAATTTACAAAAGGAGTGAGAGCATGGAACTGGATAAGGATTTAGCGGCGCGGCAGGAAGCAAGGCTTCTGTGCCGGCAGGCAGAAAAAGCCCAGCAGATTCTTGCCCAAATGACACAGCAGCAGCTCGATGCCATTGTGGAAGCAATTGCCGGCAAGTTTTCCGCGTCTGCCGTGGAGCTGGCTGAGCTGGCCGTCCGGGAGACAGGCTTCGGCAACGCCGAAGACAAGGTGGTCAAAAACCGATTTGCCTCCGAAACCGTGGCGGCGGCCGTCCGGGGTATGAAGACGGTGGGTGTATTAAACACCTGCGAAAAGGAAAAACTATGGGAGGTGGGTGTGCCGGTGGGGGTCATTGCCGCCATCGTACCCAGCACCAATCCCACCTCCACAGTTTGCTACAAGGCTATCATTGCGTTGAAAAGCGGCAATTCTATTGTATTTTCACCCCATCCCAAGGCGCTGGAATGCACCCTGCGGGCGGCTCGCGTCGTGGCGGCGGCAGCGGAGGCAGCCGGCGCGCCACCCGGCAGCATAGGGTGCTTAAGCATGGCATCCATGGCTGGCTGTCAGGAGCTGATGGGAGCAGAGCAGGTGCGGCTGATCCTTGCCACCGGTGGGCCCGGCATGGTAAAGGCGGCTTATTCCTCGGGAAAACCCGCCATTGGTGTGGGGGCAGGCAACGGCCCGGCTTATATTCACCACAGTGCCGATGTAGCCCGGGCTCTTGCGTGCATTTGCAGATCCAAAAGCTTTGACTACGGTACAGTCTGCGCTTCGGAGCAGAGCATCATTGTGGAAAAGTCTATGGAAGAAGCGGTGCGGCAGGAAGGAAAACGCCAAGGCTTCTATTTTATGTCAACCAATGAGGCAGGCTCGCTGGCGAAGCTGTTGTTTAAGCCCAACGGAGCGCTGAACCCCGCAATTGTGGGAAGACCGGCCACAGCGTTGGCGGAAATGGCGGGCTTTTCCGTACCCCGGGAGACCAAGGTTCTGGTGGCCCGGGAGCAGGAGGCAGGGCCTACCCGGCCCTATTCCATGGAAAAGCTTTGTCCGGTGCTGGCGTTTTTCGTCATGGACAGCGAGGATGCGGTGCTGCAAAAAGCCATTGAGGTATTAAAGCATGAGGGCAGCGGCCATACCTTCGCCATCCATGCCGCGGAGGAAGGCGTGATCCGCAAATTTGCCCTTCAGGTGCCGGTATCCCGGTTCCTGGTAAATACTCCGGCGGCGTTGGGCGGCATTGGGGCGACCACGGGGCTGTTCCCCGCGCTGACTTTGGGCTGCGGCGCGGTGGGCGGCAGCAGCTCGTCCAACAATATTTCGCCGTTGGATCTGATCAACATCCGCCGGGTGGCCTGGGGACAGGAAGCCCAAAAATCGCCCGAGGTGCGGGTACAGGTGGACGATACGCTGGTAGAGCGAATTGCCGCGAAGATTTTGGAGAGACTAAAGTAACGGACGTCAAAAATCAAAGATTTTTGCCACCTTCCCCAAAGGGGAAGGCTTGTGGGACGGGGAACCCGTCCCCTACGAAGCAAATAAGAATCAAAAAGGAGACAATCAAATGGATACAAATTCTTTGGGTATGATCGAAACAAAGGGGCTTATTGGTGCCATTGAGGCGGCAGATGCCATGGTCAAGTCTGCCAATGTGCAGCTGGTAGGCAAGGAGCAGGTAGGCGGCGGTCTGGTGACGGTCATGGTTCGGGGCGATGTAGGTGCTGTGAAGGCGGCCACCGATGCCGGCGCAGCAGCGGCGGAGAAGGTGGGCGAGCTGATCTCTGTTCATGTCATCGCCCGTCCTCACACAGAGGTGGATGCCATTTTGCCCAAGTCCGGCAGACCCGGCCCCGCGCCTAAGGCCTGATGCTGTACACGGAAATTTCTGTCCGGGACAATATCCGCAACCGGGAGGGAAAACGGGTGTTCTTTTTGGGAAAAGGGGACACCCTGACCCCGGGGGCAAGGGATTATCTTTCCCGGGAGCGGATCCCGATTCTGCCCGGCGAGGCGGCAAAAATCGAAAGCTATAAGCTGCTGAGCGGCGGCACGATTTCTCAGAAGCCGGAGCATATGACCCATCTGCATGGGGATGTGCTGGTGGAGAAAGCCCATCCCAGGATCGTATTTCGCGGCGCGGTGGATACGCTGGAGGCAGAGTTGATGTTATGTCAACTAAATTGTGGAGAGCTTCGCAAGGAGTTGGGAGAAATTCTGGCCTTGGCGCGGCGGCTGATCCGGTGTGATGTGCTGGATGAGCCTGTGCCGGAGGAGAAGCTTTGCGGCTTGACGGAAGCCGAGATCCGCAGACACAGTCATTTTCCCCAGGAGTATTACGCCCAGCCCCACTTTATGCCGGAGTACACCGACGGGGCAGTGGTCCTGTGGCTCAACCGGGCCCGGTGCGCTGCCCGGGCAGCGGAGCTGGCGGCAGTTCGCGCTTTTACGGATCGGGAGGGACTGCCGGTGAGAGAAGACATTCTCAAGGCTATGAACCGGATGAGCAGTATGCTCTACATTTTAATGATCCGGGGGAAAAAAGAAGGATAAATTGCCATTTATCTGGCAGGCTGCGCCTGCTAATGAATAATGAATGATGAATAATGAACAATGAAGGAGTCGCCTTCGGCGACATATTTAAAATCATTTCCGAAGGAAATACCGCAATTATTCATTATCAATTATTCATTCGTGCGTCAGCACGA
>JAFQIL010000016.1 GCA_017397565.1 Oscillospiraceae bacterium
AAAATCTCTGATTTTTGACTGATGAGGGTCGATCCTAAAAATCGTTTTTGCCGCACTGCGTGCAGTTATTACCCTCATCCGTCACCGCCTGGCGGCGGCGACACCTTCCCCCAGGGGAAGGCATTTTCCCATCCCACTGGCAAGGATCCCCCCCAAAGGGGAGGGCATTTCCCGTCGGCAAGAGTTACGACATTAACATAGAAGCCGAAAAAACGGCTTTTGAGCAGCGGAACAGATAGCCGACAGCATAGGCATAAAAATTCCGCTACCTCCATTGTAGTTGCTTTTGCAGATATGGGCGGGTAGCGGTATAATGATAGAATTTTTCTACGTGTTGTAGAGTTTGGTCAATGACACAGTTATTGCCCGTGTATGTAAAATCGGCTATAATGCTTACAGATGCATCTAATAACTGTGATTTGGAGGTAAATATGGAACTTTACATTGGACAAAATCTTAAAAACTTTCGCAAAGCGAGGAATTTAACACAAGAGGAGGTTGCCAAGCACTTAGGCATATCTTTTCAGTCCATTAGCAAGTGGGAGCGGAACGATGGATACCCCGACATTACAATGCTCCCTGTGCTTGCCCATTATTATGGGGTCACTATTGATGAACTCATCGGAATGAATGAGCTTGAATCTGCCCAGGCTCTTGAGGAGATTAACAAGCAGTGGGAGGAAAATCGCAACAACAATAACCATTCAGCTAATGTGCAACTGATGCGTGATGCATTGAAGCTCTATCCTAACAACGCCCTTCTATTGGTGCAGCTTTCCGCATCGCTGGAACGCCTTGACGGAACAGAATCCGAAAAGAAGGAGTATCTACGCCAATCGATTGAGGTGCAAGAGCAAATCATCTCCTACTGCGACGATTCAGAAGTGCGTGGGTCTGTGCTGTTTAACATTGCTCACGCCTATTATCGGTATGGTGATTATGATAAGGCTCTTGCTTATGCTGAGAAGCTTCCCAACGCATATAAATCGAGGGAAAACGCACTGGTTTTGATTTTGGCAGACGAGGCCAGAAAAAACGCCGTAGCAAAAGCAGCACTTGAGCCATTGATGTGGTCCTTGGCACTGCACTTGAAAACACTATCCGAAACGGAAAACAATCCCGCCTATAACGAGAAGATTTCCCAAATTCGTAGCATACTTTTTGATACCAAAGAGAACGCATAATCTATAAAAGCAGCCGCCTCCATGATGGAGGCGGCTGTGCTGTTTCGTGTCATATTGGGGCAAAATGTGGTTATTTTCAAAAGTGGGACAGATACAAAAATCTTGATTTGCGTGTTCTGCGGGTATATAATTTCATTAGACAGTCCGTTGGGAAATCCACGCGGGTTCAAAAAGGGGGGTCATCACGATGCCGGATAATATTTTCACGATTGTGGGAATTTCTTTGTGCATGGGTCTTTGGCTTCTGGCCATGATCCGTGTGATGATAAAAGCGAGCAAAAACAAACGCGTCTCCCTGCAATCTGACAAAGCCGTTGTGATCGACAAACACATCGTGGAAACCTTTGACAAGTACTCCGGAAACGGCAAACACAAGAAATATGTGATCGTTTTTTCTGTAAACGGCAAGAAAAAATCTTTTTATGTTTCCCAACTCTCGTACAGTGGTTACAGGGTTAACGAGAAAGGCACCCTTAAATACAAGGGCGATAAACTGATTGCGTTTCAGTAAATATCCATTTATCTAACAGATGAGCAGCCGTTTCCCCAATGGGAACAGCTGCTTTTTGTCTTTCTCCTGATTGTCCGTGTTCTAAAAACAACATATTTTGTAACGAAACTGATTTTTGTGCGTCATATAGGTGAAGGAGGTGAGAAAGTGACAGATTTCCAAGAGGTGTACGACCTATATTTCCGAGAAGTATTCCGATACGCATTATCTCTTTGCCGAAACGAATCTCTGGCTGAGGAAATAACTCAGGAAACCTTTTATAAAGCGCTGGCGAAGCTGGACAGCTTTGACGGCAAGTGCAAAATATCTGTTTGGCTGTGCCAGATCGCAAAGAATACGTACCTGTCCCTGTGCCGAAAGGATAAACATCTAAGCCCCAACACTGACACAGATTTATCCCAAAGCAGCGATAATTTTGAAGAAATCTTCTTTGATAAAGAAACCGCGTTTGCCATTCATAAGGTTCTACATACTTTGGACGAGCCATACAAAGAAGTCTTTTCTCTCCGGACCTTCGGAGAACTGTCGTACAAACAAATTGCAGAGCTGTTTGGGAAAACCGAAGCCTGGGCAAGAGTCACTTATCACCGGGCAAGATTGCGAATAAAGGAGGAATTGAAATGAAACTGTCGTGTAAAGTTATCGAAGATATACTACCTATGTATTATGACGGGGTATGCTCCAAAGAAAGTGCCGCGCTGGTTGAAGACCATTTGAAAGAGTGTCCCCATTGCAGCCACATTTTGTCAGAGCTGCGCTCCGATATCGCCACACCCCAAAAGAATGTGGATGATATAAAACCCCTAAAAAAAATACAAAAAAGCTACAAGAAAAAGAAAATCCATTGGCTGATCGCCATTGTTACCGTTCTGTTGTTAATACCGATAGCATTCTTAGTTGGCACGGATCGCGGTGAGCAAAACCAGCGACCGGTGGATTTCTCAAAAGACGAAGCCATTGCCTATGCGGATGAATTTATGACCTGTCTGACGGAAAAGGACTATGCCAAAGCATACACGTATTTAAATGTTGCGGAAAAGAAGCAGGATTTGTTGGACGGAAAGCTCTTCACCGAAGAAGACCTTATAAATTTTGAAGCAGACGGACTGAAAAAATTCTGTGAGGGTGGAGAAAAGCTGGAAGCCTGGGGTGGAATCACAGATGTTCAATTTGTAAAGATATCCGACGCAAGCTACCTTAATCCCTACAATACTGAGGAGTATATGGTGTTATACAGCTTCCGGTTCGATGGAAAAGAAGAAAACCTTGGCATCAGTCTGACCAAAAACGGGATTGGTCATCTGCGCAGCGGCGACGGTCTGATTAAGCACCCACTATCACACCTGACACTTTGGGTTCAGTGGGTGGTCGATGATTATAAGGGGCAGTATTATGATTTTGATTTGGGTCAATGGGTAGATGCCGCAAAAGAAGACTAATCTCCGCGCTTTCTGAATCATGCATTACGCCAGCCACCCCGCCGCCGACTTAAAATCGGCGGCGGGGTGGCTGGTTTCCTGTATTGGGCGGCAGAAAATAAAACCTATTGATTTCTTAAGAATTTCTTAGTATAATAGAGGGCAGTTATTCCCTTCGCCTACTTTCAGCCCCCTTTGCCCATTAGATAAGGAGACATTAGAGAGATATGATCGGTTTTTATAATTACACGGTTATTTTGACCTACCTTGGTCTGCTTTCCGGCTTCGGCGGAATTCTGTGTGCCGCCAACGGAAAGATAAAAGAAGCACTGATCCTGCTGATCGTTGCCGGCCTTTGTGATATGTTTGACGGCAAGATCGCTTCCACCAGAAAGCGCAACCACGCCGAAAAGCGGTTTGGCATTCAAATTGACTCTTTGAGTGATCTTGTGTGCTTCGGCGCACTGCCGGCTCTGATCGGTTTTCGCTGCACCAGCGGAACCGTCCTGCAGGGTATCGTTCCCGGCGTGTATCTTCTGTGCGCGTTGATCCGCCTTGCGTGGTTTAATGTGGATGAAGAACAGCGTCAGGACCAGGAAGCCGAGGGCCGCAAGAACTATACCGGCCTGCCGGTGACCACCGCCGCCCTGCTGATTCCGGTGTTTGTGGGTGCCTGCACCCTTTTGTCCCTTCCCCTGGAGTACATCACACCTTGCTTCTTCCTGTTAGTAGCCCTTGCCTTCATCACCCCCTTCCGGATGAAAAAAGCCGGATTGGTAGGAAAGATCCTGATGATCCTTTGCGGTATTGCCGCTTTGGCATTGGTCCTCTTTGGGGTATAATCATGGACAGCTCTTCCAAATCGGTTCGGTTTCTGTACACCAACGTCTTCGGCAGAGGTCTTTTGAAGATCATTATGAAGCTGCATCTGGACCGCATCGCGGTGTGGTTTTTGCGGTCTTCCCTTTCCAAAATATTGATCGACCGCTTTCTGCGCCGCAACAACATCTCCGTCACACCGCAGCAGCGTGCCTCCTTCCGTTCCTACCGGGATATGTTTGCCCGGACACAGGAGACTACAGCGGACAAGACCCCCTCTCATCTGATCAGCCCCTGTGACAGTCTGCTCAGCGCCTTCCCCATTGACGAAAACAGCTCCTTTCATCTAAAAAACTCCCACTATAAAATCAGCGATTTTTTACAGGATGAGGCTTTGGCCAAGCGTTACATAGGCGGCACCTGCCTGATTTTCCGACTGTGCGTATCAGACTATCACCACTACTGTTTTATTGATGACGGTTATCAGGGGGAGAATCACTTCATCCCCGGTGTTTTGCACAGCGTACAGCCTATTTGCTGTGAAACCGTCCCGGTGTTCGTGCTGAACCGCCGCAGCTGGTGCCGGATGGATACCGAGAATTTCGGATCGGTGGTGCAATGTGAGATCGGCGCGCTGGTAGTGGGCGGTATCGTAAACCACAAGGAAAACGCCCGGATCTGTCGGGGTGAGGAGAAAGGTCACTTTGACCTGGCCGGCTCTACCATCGTGCTTTTGCTGGAGCCCGGTAAAATGGCTCTCCTCCCGGAGCTTACCGACGCCCTTTCCCAACAGGACGAGGTCCGTGTAACCTTGGGCCAATGGATCGGCAACTCTTTATAAACAATCGCAGCCGCTGACCTTCCCGGTCAGCGGCTGCTTTTTATCCTGTAGGAAGGGTGCATGACTGTGGTCTCCAACCAATATAGAGTCAAAACATTCGACTATACATGGATTGTTTTTCGTTCTTTTATTATTTGAGTTTAATTTTTTTAAGTTCTATATTGACAAATAGAATTCTATGTGTTATTCTGTTGTCAGAGGTGATAATCATGAAAGCAATATCTACATGCCCCGCTTGTCAAGGCAAGCTACACATTGCGACCTTAGCCTGTCCGGGTTGTGGAATGGAACTTAAAAACACATTTGATTTAAGCCCATTTGACATGTTGGACGATGAAAAATCAACTTTTTTACTCTCCTTCCTTCGCAACCGTGGAAATTTGAAAAACGTACAAGTAGAAATGCAAATGTCTTATCCCACAGCAAAACGCAGATTGGACGAGATTCTGATCGCCTTGGATCTGTTTGAAGAAGACGCAAACATAACAGAAAGAGAGGAAATTGATATGCGTAATTGGTTCACAGACCACACCAGCACAAAAGCTTCGGAAATCATTAAAACTAAGTTAAAGGAGAACGGCGGCAAGGTGACTGTCTATACCGCCCGCGGCTTACCTTGCGAGATTTGGGTCGCTGCAGATGGTATTTCCTTCGAAAGCGACAAGCTTCCCATTAAGCCGCCTTACCGGTTTGATGTGTTTGACACGGTGGTACAGCTGCTGAAGCAGCAGAACGGCAGGGCAAAAAAAGGTAACGGCCGCAACTATAAGCTTGGAGAAGAAAATTGTGATGACACGACAGTAGTTGGCTACATTGCAAAGTATTATGCCCGCAAACAGGATGGAGATTCTGTTTATGATCCCGTGTTTGTGCTGGCTGCCGTTTTGGAGTGGGCAGACATTGCCAAAAATGAACGCGGCGAATTGGTGCTGACGGCAAATTATCGGGCAAAGCTGTGAATTTATCCGTCCTACAAGTTTGATAAAGGGGTGAATGGCGGTGGAATCAATAATTAAGCTGTGTATTTTTCCATTTTTCGCCGTTGTATGGATATTAAAGGCAATACTATACTTAATGGGTATTGTTCTGTTGGCTATTCTGAAGGTGTTGCTCGGACCTCCTCCGTGTGAATGGCATAAATACCGGAGAAGAAGCCGCTATTGGTGAGTACCGAAAATGAAACAGCCGCTGACCTTCCCGGTCAGCGGCTGTGCTATATTTTGTCATAATGTGCATCCACAACCGATAAATTGCCATTTTGCGGGGAGTTTGTGGGACGGGTTTCCCGTCCCACAAACCTTCCCCCTGGGGGGAAGGTGCCGAGCGAATGCGAGGCGGATGAGGGGGAAACAGATTAAAATATCCCCTCATCAGTCAAAAATCAAAGATTTTTGCCAGCTTCCCCCGGCGGGGGAAGCTCAGCGGCTGCGCCGCTGTAAGGGACGGGAAACCCGTCCCCTACAGCCCGATAAATGGGAATTGGCAGTGCTAAATTCTGTTTGTCGGTATGGATAAACTTTTGGGGAACGGCTATGCCGTTCCCCAAATCACTTATTTTACAATATCTCTTGCCACATGGACACCGCTGGCAGAGGCGTGGGACAGAGAGTGGGTAATACCGCTGCCGTCACCGATGATGTAAAGGCCCGGATACCGGGACTCCAGCTTGTCGTTGACTTCCACTTCCATGTTGTAGAACTTGACTTCCACACCGTAAAGCAGGGTATCGTCGTTGGCTGTGCCGGGAGCCACCTTGTCCAAAGCATAGATCATTTCAATAATGCCGTCCAATATCCGCTTGGGCAGCACCAGGCTCAGATCGCCGGGGGTGGCATTCAGAGTGGGGGTCACAAAGGCTTCTTCAATGCGCTTGGGGGTAGACCGGTGACCCCGGATCAGGTCGCCAAAACGCTGCACAATGACACCGCCACCCAGCATATTGCTTAACCGGGCGATGGACTCACCGTAACCGTTGGAATCCTTGAAAGGCTCAGAAAAATGCTTGGCCACCAGCAGCGCAAAGTTTGTGTTTTCCGTCTGCTTGGCAGGGTCTTCGTAGCTGTGTCCGTTGACGGTGATGATGCCGTTGGTATTCTCGTTGACCACCGCGCCCTTGGGATTCATGCAGAAGGTACGGACCTTGTCTCCATACTGCTTGGTGCGGTATACGATCTTGCTTTCGTACAATTCATCCGTCAGGTGGGCAAACACCGTCGCCGGCAGCTCCACCCGCACGCCGATATCCACACGGCTGGACTCGGTGGGGATCTCCAGTTCCTTACAGACCTGCTCCATCCACTTGCTGCCGCTTCTGCCCACAGAGATGACGCATTTTTCACATTCGTAAGTGCCGTCTTTGGTGCTTATCTCATAGCCACCCTCCAGAACCTGAACCGATTCCACCGGGGTATCAAAGAAGAACTGCACCTTATCCTGCAGGTAGGCGTAGATGTTTTCCAGCACCACATAGTTGATATCCGTACCCAAATGCCGCACGGAAGCGTCCAGCAAATGCAGATCATGCTGGATGCACACCGTCTTAAACCGGGTGCCGGCGGTGGAGTAAAGCTTGGTGCCTTCGCCGCCGAATTTCATATTGATGTCGTCCACATAATGCATCAGCTCCAAGGCCTGCTTCTTGCCGATGTACTCATACAGCGTGCCGCCAAAATCGTTGGTGATGTTGTACTTGCCGTCAGAAAAAGCACCGGCGCCGCCGAAGCCGCTCATAATAGAACAGCTTTTGCAGCCAATACAGGTTTTGATCTTTTCTCCGTCAATGGGACAGCGGCGCTTATGCAGGGCATGACCGGCCTCAAAAACCGCCACCTTCATTTCCGGTTTTTTTTGCATCAGCTCATAAGCGGCAAAGATACCGCCGGGACCTGCGCCGATAATAATTACATCATATTTCATAGGGAATCCTCCTAAAGTACATAGCTTTGGATGTTATCATATCTATTATAACTGATTTCATCCGAAAAGTAAATGCACATTTTCTCCGATCCCAACACTCCCCCGCCACCTCCGGCTTCAAGCCTTCATTTGTGCAATGCCTTGCGCAGCACCGGCGCAATCAGAAGGGCAACACCGCCGCCGATGAGTGCGGTAAATAGCTGAGGCCAGGAGAAGGTAGCAGGCAGCGCTTTCAGCATCGGTGCCTTCAGCATACCGGACGCCAGCAGCTTCTCGGCAAAAACACCGCAGATCAGCCAAACCACAACGGCATAAAGCGCCGCGAATTTTGCTGCCGCCGCAACCAGCCACGCCGCGATCTGCCGGAATATCTTCCGGCTGTTCTTCCCGGCAATAAAATACAAAAGCACCACATACACCGTGTTTCCCACCATAATGGCAGGCACGGTCAGAATCTGAGGCGCAATGCCCAGCAGGTAAGCTAGCACCGGGGAGATCACCGCTACGGTGATGCCACTGTAGAGCCCGGCAAAAAGCACCGTCACCGCCAGCACCGTGTTGACAAAAGAGCCGGTAACCAGCTGCCCTAAGGGCTTGGTAACAGCCTGCAGTGCCACCAACAGCGCCAGCATTACAGCAGTTTCTGTGATGAAGCGAATTTTCTTATTCATTATCCTATCCTCCTGTGGAAAAAGCGGGATCCCGGGGATCGGGCAGCTTGGGGAACAGAATACCCGCACGCTTGATCATACGCGCCAATTCCCAGG
Source organism: Oscillospiraceae bacterium (assembly GCA_017397565.1). Taxonomy (GTDB): domain Bacteria; phylum Bacillota; class Clostridia; order Oscillospirales; family Oscillospiraceae; genus Faecousia. The sequence goes on from JAFQIL010000016.1 coordinate 8,457, forward strand.
TTGTCAAGACCGCATCTACATCCGCAAGGCCATCCACTGACCCTTTCCGGCAAAAATTGCTCTTGACAAATCGATAAAAATGGAGTAAATTAAAGATGCGCTGCACGACTGACGGATTTCGTGGGTCACCGCGGGGGAATGTAGCGTTGTTACGCCGACCGTCTGGGCAATTCAGCATGCGCTGGATTGTCCTTTTTTATGTATTTGGGGCTGTAATCAAAAAAGCAGCCGTTTTAGGAGTATTTATGAGCTTTACTTACCGTGGGCTGAAGGCCCAATTGGATCGCCATATTATCACCGAGGATGAAATTAACCGCAACTTAGAGCGGCTGCGTCAGCAAAATCCCCGAATCGCCAAGGTCACCGACCGTCCCACCGAAAACGGCGACGAGATCGTTTTGGACTACGCAGGTTTCTGCGACGATGAGCAGTTTGCCGGAGGCACTGCGGAAAAGCAGACGCTGGTGCTTGGCAGCGGCACCTTTATCCCCGGCTTTGAAGAGCAGCTGCTGGACAAGGTCTGCGGCGAAAAGGTTACCGTAAAGGTCACCTTCCCGAAGCAGTATCACGCGGAAAACTTAGCCGGTAAAGAGGCCGAGTTCCGCTGCACCATTCACGAGATCCGGGTCAAGACCGAGTATGAGCTGGATGACACCTTCGCCAGGGAATTCGGTCATTGTAAGAACCTGGAGGTGATGCGTCAGAAGCTGGGCGAAAGCCTGCAAGCCTTTGCCGATGAGCGAGGCGAGATGGATCTGCAGGACCGGCTGCTGCGGCAGGCCGCGGAAACTTTGGAATTTGAACCCACCCCGTCCCAAATTGATGGGGAAGTGGAAAACCAGATGCAAAATCTGACTGCTCAACTGGCACAGCAGGGCTTACAGCTGGAAATGTACTGCTCCTTTATGGGCACAACCGAGGACAAGCTCCGGGAGGATTTCCGCAACAACGCCAGAATCGCCGTGCAGATGCAGGCCGCTGTAGAGCTGATCGCAGATCTGGAAGGCCTCAGTGCCACCAAAGAGGAGATCGAAGAAGCTACCGCCGTAGTGGCCAAGCAGAACCGTATGACTTTGGAGCAGCTGCAGCCTTATCTGGATGCCGAATTTGAGCAGGCTCTCATCAGAAGTATACTCACCAGCAAAGTTATGCGTCTTATCCGGGATGCCGCTGACATTGCAGTGGTATAACATAGATTCATCAAATATTGTGCCAAAGGCACTGAAAAACAAGGAGGAAACATACTATGGCAATCGTTTTTGACGAGAATGGCAAGTACGTAGACGAGAAGGGTCTGGTAAAGCTGGATCCCACCAAGTTTGCTGACTGGCAGATCGCTGAGGAAGCAGAAAAGACCCTGCCCTCCGTGGAATTCTTCCGCGAGAAGTTGGGCCTGCTGCCCGAGGAGATCATCCCCTACGGCAAGACCCCCAAGATCGACTTTATCAAGGTTATGAACCGTCTGAAGGACAAGCCCGACGGCAAGTTCATTGAGGTTACCGCTGTTACTCCCACCCCCTTCGGCGAAGGTAAGTCCACCGTTTCTCTGGGTCTGATCGAAGGCCTGGGCTACATCGGCAAGAATGCCGGCGGCGCTCTGCGTCAGCCCTCCGGCGGCCCCACCATGAACGTTAAGGGTACTGCTGCCGGCGGCGGCAACGCTCTGCTGATGCCCATGACCGAGTTCTCCCTGGGTCTGACCGGCGACATCAACGACATCATGAACGC
>JAFQIL010000039.1 GCA_017397565.1 Oscillospiraceae bacterium
CTGTGCAAGCCCGGCTCCATCAAGCCTCTGACCAAGTTCGCTGGCCAGGTTTACGTCCTGTCCAAGGAAGAAGGCGGCCGTCATACTCCTTTCTTCAACAACTACCGTCCTCAGTTCTACTTCCGTACCACCGACGTTACCGGCATCATCACTCTGCCCGAGGGCACTGAGATGTGCATGCCCGGCGACAACGTTATCATGAACGTCGAGCTGATCACCCCCATCGCTATCGAGAAGGGCCTGCGTTTCGCTATCCGTGAAGGCGGCCGTACCGTCGGTTCCGGTGTTGTTACCGAGATCTACGAGTAATTCTTGATTGCTTAACAGCAAATCATCCCCCGGTCTTTGACCGGGGGATTTTTTACGGAAAATTTACCGTTATACCATTGGCAAATTGTAACCGTTCTGTTATAATATAAAAAATGACAGGAAAGAGGAGGTAAGTCGACTTGAAAGAGCTTTGGGAAAAAATTAAAGAAGCCCTGATCTCGGCGCTCCCCATTACAGCCATCGTCTACGTTTTATCTTTGACGCCTTGGTTTAATTTTTCGGCCGCGGAGCTGATCACCTTTACCGTAGGCGCAGTGCTGCTGATCCTGGGAATCGGTCTGTTTAACCTGGGCGCTGATTTGGCCATGACCCCCATGGGCACACAGGTGGGTGCGGGCCTGTCCCGGCAGAAGAAGCTGTCACTGCTTTTGACGGTTTGCTTTGTGCTGGGAATGCTGATCACCATTGCCGAGCCTGACCTGCAGGTGCTGGCGGGTCAGGTCAGCGCTGTGATGAACGGTAAGGTGCTGATCGTAGCAGTGGGTGCAGGTGTTGGCCTGTTTTTGCTGATCGCTGTGCTGAAAATCGTGTTCCAGAAATCGCTTTCCCATATATTAATGTTGTTTTATATGCTGCTGTTTGCCATGGCGCTGCTTCTGGTGGTCAATGGCAATGAACCGCTGTTGCCTATGGCTTTCGACTCCGGCGGTGTGACCACCGGCCCCATCACCGTACCCTTTATCATGGCTTTGGGTGTGGGTATTTCCGGTGTGCTGGGTGACCGGCGGAACAAGGAAAATTCCTTCGGCCTGGTTGCTTTGTGCAGTGTCGGCCCTATTTTGGCGGTGCTGATGCTTGGCGTATTCTCCCGGAACGATTTAAGCTATACGGTGCCGGACTATACCGTAAGCCCTAACATCGGGAGCGCATTTTTCCATACTGCCATCCACACCTGTAAGGAGGTAGCCATTGCCCTTGGTATGATCGTGGTGTTTTTCCTGATCTGCCAGGTGTTTGTGCTGAAGCTGAACTGGCGGCAGCTTGCCCGGATCGGTGTCGGTGTAGTGTTTACTTATGTGGGTCTGGTGATTTTCCTCACCGGTGTCAATGTTGGCTTTATGCCTATCGGTTATAAGCTGGGCTATGCTCTTTCTCAGGTCAGCGAAGGCTTCTTGATCGCTTTTGGCCTGATTACAGGTATTTTGGTAGTCCTTGCCGAGCCGGCGATCCATGTGCTGAACAGTCAGGTAGAAGAGGTCACCGGCGGACTGGTAAAGAAAAGATCCATGATGATCGGTCTGTGCATCGGCGTGGGCTTAGCCATCTGCTTGTCCATGGTGCGGATCGTCTTTGATTTTTCTTTGGTATATTACATTATCCCCGGCTACGGAATTTCCCTGGCATTGTCGCTGTTCGTGCCTCCGGTGTATACCGCCATTGCTTTTGACTCCGGCGGTGTGGCCAGCGGCCCCATGACCTCCGGCTTTATTCTGCCTTTTGCCATTGGTGCCTGTGTGGGACTGCAGGGAGAAGCCGCAGTGCTGCGCGATGCCTTCGGTGTGGTTGCGCTGGTAGCCATGATTCCCCTGATCACCATTCAGCTTTTGGGCTTCCGGGGTATCATTGCGGAAAAACGGGCAGAGCGCCGGGCTATGAAACGGATCTTGGATGCGGATGATCAGCAGATCATCAATTTCCTGTAACAGGAGGTGTCCTATGAGTAATACAGTCAATGATTCCGCCATCAAAAAGCTGAAGCTGCTGTTTACTGTTGTAGATCGGCAGAAGGGCGAGTTTTATTTGGATGTTATCAGCCAGTTTGATGTCAACTGCCAAATGATTATGGGCGGTTTAGGTACAGCGGCATCCGAACTGGTGGAGCTGCTGGGGCTGGAGCCCCATAAGGCGGTGATCCTCAGTGTGGTTCGTGAGGACATGGTGGATACGGTGATGAACACGCTGGAAGATAAGTTTGCAACCATTCGTAACGGAAAGGGCATTGCCTTTGCCGTACCGTTAAGCAGTGTGATCGGTGTGAATATGTACCGTTTTTTAAGCGACAGGAGGGATGTCTGATATGAAAACCAATGCCCATGAAGTGATTTTTGCCATTGTGGATTCCGGCTTTGCCGATGATGTGATGGATGTAGCCCGGGAACTGGGTGTCCGGGGCGGTACGATCCTCAATGCCCGTGGAGTCGTCAAAGAAGATGCGGCGGCCTTTTTCGGTATCACCCTCCATGCGGATAAGGAGATCCTGATGACTGTTGTGGATAAGGATATCCGGGACGATGTCCTCAATGCCATCTATAAGAAGCTGGATATGTCCCGAAAGGCAAAGGGCATCGCCTTCGCTCTGCCGGTCAGCGATGTTGCCGGCTTGGTGCAGATCGAGGAAAAGAAGGAAGAACAGTAAATTGCCATTTTGCGTGCTGACGCACGAATTGACAATTGATAATGGATAATTGATAATTGTGGTATTTCCTTCGGAAATGATTTAAAAATGTCGCCTTTGGCGACTCCTGAATTGTCCATTGTCAATTTTCAATTGTCAATTGGCAGCCATCGGCTGCCCGACAAACGGAAATTTGACTTCTTTATACAAAAATCACCGCTGGAATTCCAGCGGTGATTTTTATGAGCGACACAGGTCTATAAGCCGGGTTCTGTCTTGACAGCCATCTATCTAGTCCCGCAATTGCTCACGGGATCCAGCCGCCTCCTCGAAACGGTCGGGCAAACCTATTGTTTCTCCACGGCGTTGCTTCGGGATAGAGTTTACAGCACCCCAATGTCTCCATGAGGCGGGTGCGCTCTTACCGCACCTTTTCACTATGACCTCCCTTGCGGGAGGCTACATCTCTCTGTTGCACTTGTCCTGAGGTCACCCTCGGCGGGCGTTACCCGTTATCCCTGCCCTATGAAGCCCGGACTTTCCTCACGCCCTACCTTTCGGCATAGGCCCGCGGCTGTCCGACCTGGTTGCAAAAATATTGTACCCCAGAGAGCACAGAATGTCAAACATCTTGCAAAAACTTTTCCCAGAGGGTATACTATAAAAAGGAAATTTGACATTTAGCAGAGGTGTTTTTATGCAAACACGGTTTGAGCAGTATTTTGCTTCCTTAAAAAACAAAAAGATCGCGGTTTTGGGTCTTGGCGTCAGCAATCGTCCTTTGGTGCGGCTGCTTTTGGAGTTTGGCTGTCAGGTTACCGGTTGCGACCGGACACCCCGGGAGAAGCTGGACGAAGAAGTGTTGGCGCTGGAACGGGCTGGCTGTTTGCTTCGCACAGGAGATGATTATCTGGACGGTGTGGAAGCCGATATCGTATTTCGCACACCGGGAATGCACCCCGGTAATCCTGCCATCCGGGCTCTGGCAGACCGGGGCGCAGAGATCACCAGCGAAATGGAAGTGTTTTTTGAGGTCTGTCCCTGTAAGATCATTGCCGTCACCGGCTCTGACGGTAAAACTACCACCACGACCTTGATTTCCGAAATGCTGAAAGCCCAGGGCTATACCGTCTGGTTGGGTGGCAATATCGGCACACCTTTGCTGCCGAAAACCCGGGAAATGAAAAACGAAGACTTTGCAGTGGTGGAGCTCAGCTCCTTCCAGCTGATGGATATGCGCCATAGCCCTTCCCGGGCGGTGGTGACCAACTTAGCGCCAAACCATCTGGATGTCCATAAAGATATGGCAGAATATGTGGATGCCAAGAAGAATATTTTTCGTTTTCAGGGGGCGCAGGATCTGCTGATCCTCAATGCCGATAATGCCATTACAGATAGCTTTACCGGCAACGGCAAGACAAACCGTTTCTCCCGACAGGGAAAGGCGGCCCACATCCGGTTGGAAAACGGCATGATCTGCCGGGGAGGAGAACCGGTTTTGGCGGTTTCGGACATACTCATTCCCGGTGTGCATAACATCGAGAATTACATGGCAGCCATGGGGGCAGTAGAAGGCTTGGTGGAAGATGCTGTGATCCGCACCGTAGCCAAGACCTTCGGCGGTGTCGCCCACCGGATCGAGCTGGTGCGGGTGAAGGACGGGGTTCGTTATTATAATGACTCCATTGCCTCTTCTCCCAGCCGGACGATGGCAGGCCTTCGCAGCTTTTCGGAAAAGGTGATCCTTATTGCCGGCGGCTATGATAAGCAGATTCCCTACGATGTACTGGGGCCGGAGATCTGCGCCCATGTGAAAACGCTGATTTTGGGTGGTGCTACCGGACCGAAGATCCGCCAGGCAGTGGAAAACGCACCTGAGTTTCGTCCCGGTTTCCCGGAAATTGTGGACTGCGCAGACTTTACCCAGGCGGTTTTCGCTGCCTGCGAAGCCGCACAGCCGGGAGATACGGTGCTGATGAGCCCAGCCAGCGCGGCTTTCGACCAGTTTAAAAACTTTGAGGTGCGGGGAAATTATTTCAAGAAACTGATCATGGAGTTGAAATAAATGAAAATTTCCAAGATTACCAGGGCAATCAGACAGATACTGCCCTTACAATACTGCGGCGCGGTGATCGTGGCGGCAGGCACTGCCTCCCGGATGGGCGGCATCGATAAGATCATGACACCCCTGGGTGGAGAGCCGGTGATCCTGCGAACTATCCGGACTTTTCAGGAAAGTGAAGTGATCCGGGAGATCGTCATTGTCACAAGAACAGATTTGATCGATCCCATTATGGAGCTGTGCCGGGACTTTGATAAGGTGCAGGCGGTGGTTTGCGGCGGCAGCAGCCGACCGGAATCTGTGGAGCACGGCCTTTCTGCGCTGTCGAAAAAAGTAAAACTGGTGGCCATCCAGGATGGTGCCCGCCCTTTGGTTTCCTGGCAGGTCATCGACCGGACTGTCCGGGCAGCTCATAGCTATGGTGCCGCTGCCCCAGCCATCCCGGTGAAGGACACCATCAAACAGACCCAAAGCGGCTTTGTCACCGACACACCGGACAGAAGCACCCTCCGGGCAGTGCAGACACCTCAGGTCTTTGACAAAGACTTGCTCAGAGCAGCATTGAAAAAAGCGGCGCAAAACAAAACCCCCATAACCGATGATTGCAGTGCGGTGGAACTGCTGGGAGCATCGGTACGACTGGTGGAGGGTGAGGAACGGAATATCAAAATCACTACGCCCATGGACTTGAAAATTGCCGAGCTGTTACTGGAGGAAAAAATATGAGAATCGGACACGGATACGATGTGCATAAGCTGGTGCCAAACCGGGATCTGATCCTGGGCGGTGTAAAGATTCCCTTCGAGTTGGGACTTTTGGGTCACAGCGATGCGGATGTGCTGCTCCATGCGGTTTCGGATGCCCTTTTGGGCGCCGCGGGCTTGGGGGATATCGGCAAGCATTTCCCGGATACTGACCCTCAATATAAAGGCGCGGATTCTCTGGAATTACTAAAGATCGTAGGGCAGAAGGTGGCGGCAGCCGGCTACCGGATCAGCAATATTGATGTAACTTTGATCGCCCAAAAGCCTAAGGTAAAGGATCATATCGATGCCATGCGGGAAAATATCGCCGGGGCTTTGAATATGAATGTTGGTCGGGTCAATGTGAAGGCTACCACAGAAGAAGGTCTTGGCTTTACCGGGAACTTAGAAGGCATCGCCTGCCATGCGGTCTGCCTGCTGGAAGAAGGATGAGAAACTATGGATTTTTTAGATAAGCTGGGAATCAAAGAAGCAGATGCCCGGGAGATTCTGGCCTATAACCGGGAATATGGCAAAGCGATCCGGGAACTGTCCCGGGAATATATGTCCTTCGCCCCCAAAGCATTTCTAAAGCCTTATGCCGAGGGAGAACGGGCCATTACCGTGCAGCGGCGCGATGCGTTTTTGGCCAAGGCCGGGGAAGCGGCAGGCGGAAAACCGCGTTATATGGCGGAGCTCCTTTTTTGGCTGCACTGCGTACCTTTTGCCCGGGAGCGGTATCAAAGCATGGGAATTCCGGAAGAGATCTTTTGGGATACCATGAAAGATATTGCCTATAAGCTGGACGAGTGCCGGCAGGTTTACGAAGAATGCGGGGTGTTCTCCGGATGGTTTTTCCTCCATTTTGATTGGCAGCTCGCAGCCTTCGGAAGACTGCAATATCAGATTCGGGAATTCCCCAAAGAGCATTACGACTGGAACGGATTTGCGCTGAATCGGGGAGATTTGGTGTATGCCTGCCATATTCCTTCTTCCGGCAAGCTTACGGCGGAGCTTTGCATGGATTCTCTGCAAAGAGCCTACGAATTTTTGAAAAAAGACTTAAAAACCAGCGTGCTGCCGGTAGTCTGCAATACCTGGATGCTTTTTCCTCCTTATGTGGAGCAGGTATTCCCGGAAGGCTCTAATTTGAAAGCCTTTGCCGGGCTGTTTGATGTGGTGGATGTAACACCCAGAGAATCCTTTGAGGACAGCTGGCGAATCTTCGGCTCTGTCTGTACAGATCAGATCCATGAATTGCCCAGGGATACAACCCTGCAGCGCAACATGATCTCCTACATGGAAAACGGTGGCGGCTTTGGCTTCGGCTACGGCATCTTGCTGTATGACGGTGAGCAGAAAAAAATCATTAACCGCTGAGCAGAACACAAACCGAACTTTGCCAATTCCCGTTTATCGGGCAGCCGATGGCTGCCAATTGACAATTGAAAATTGACAATGGACAATTAAGGAGTCGCCAAAGGCGACATTTTAAATCATTTCCGAAGGAAATACCACAATTGTCAATTATCAATTATCCATTCGTGCGTCAGCACGAGAAATGGTAATTTGTGGGCAAGGCATCAAAAGAATAACATACCCGCAGCTGACTTTATCAGCTGCGGGTTTTTGTCGAACAGGCACATTTGCAGGAGGTTTGCATAGGCTGATGCAAGGGGGGGATTACCATGAAATTTTGTTTTATCACCTTTCGCAGCGTGACTTTTGCCCAAAGCGGTCAGCGGAGCCTGAAGCGGGTGGGAATTGAGACCATTTTACGAAGAACGCCCAAGGGTCTGGAACAACGTGGCTGCGGATATTGCCTGCAGCTTAAGGGAACTGTGGCTTTGGATGCAGTGGATCAGCTTCGTCGGGAGGGCATTGAATTCAGTAAGCTGTATTGGTTTCGGGAAAACGGAAGCGCAGAGGAGTGGCCGACATGATCTATTTGGATAACGGAGCTACTTCCTTTCCCAAACCGGAACCGGTGCGCCGGGCTGTGGCGGCAGCCATGGATTGCTGTGGCAATCCCGGCAGAGGGGGCTACCCTGCCGCCATGGAAGCGGTGCGGAGAATCTATGACTGCCGGGATGCGGCAGCGGAGCTCTTTGACTGTAAACCGGAGCAGGTGGTGCTGACCTCCAGCTGTACCCACGGCCTGAATATGGCCATTCAAACCCTGGTCAAACCCGGTTCTCGGGTGGTGATCTCCGGATTTGAGCATAATGCCGTGACCCGTCCGCTTCATGCCTTGAACGCGCAGGTCATTGTGGCGGGGCGGCGGCTCTTTGATCCGGAGGATACCTTGCGAGAATGGGAAAACGCTTTGCGGCAGGGAGCGGCAGCAGCGGTATTTACCCATGTTTCCAATGTGTTTGGCTATATTCTGCCGGTGGAGGAAATGGCAGAGCTTTGCCGGATCTACGAAGTGCCCTTTATTGTGGATGCGGCGCAATCTGCCGGAAGCTTGCCGATAAACTTCCGGGCATGGAGCGCGGATTTTGTTGCGATGCCGGGGCATAAAGGCCTTTTAGGGCCAATGGGTACGGGGCTGCTGCTCTGCAACAGACTGCCCAAACCCCTGCTTGCCGGTGGTACCGGCAGTGAATCCCAAAATCAGGAGATGCCGGACTTTTTGCCGGACCGGGGAGAACCGGGAACTCCCAATGTGGCCGGAGCCGCAGGATTGGCAGCAGGAATTCGATTGGTGCGTCGCATGGGGCTGTCCCGGATCGCTTGCCGGGAGCATCAGGAAGCGAAGCGGTGCGCCGAAGGGCTGAAAAGGCTGGGCTTTTCGGTATTTTCCGGTGAGCATCAAGGGGGTACGGTGTCCTTTATCCCACAGATGGATTGTGAGGAAGCGGCAGAGCTTTTGGGAAAGCAGGGGATCGCAGTCCGGGCGGGGCTTCACTGTGCGCCTCTGGCTCACGAAAGTGCAGGCACTCTGAAAAGCGGTACGGTTCGCGTCAGCTTTGGACCGGAGGCGACCCCGGAGCAAAGCCGGGCCTTTTTGCAGGCTGCAAGGAAGCTTTTATAGGGATCGGCAGCTTTGACAGAATCTTCACAAAAATTTTTCCGTTTTTCTATTGCTATCGCCGGTCAAATCCGCTATAATAGTACGGATAATAGGCTAGGTATACGGTTAGCGTGAACGGCTGAAAAAGATGGCAAGAAAATAGGGGGGAGCAGGCCTATGAATTATATAAAGGATGTTTTACAACAGCTGTCTATGATGAAATGGACCGACTATTTGGATATTTTGATCGTGGCATTCCTGTTGTTTAAACTCATTCCCATGTTCCGGTCTACCAATGCACTGCGGGTAGCCAGAAGTATTATTGCCATTATTGCGGCGGCATGGCTGACCGAGGTGTTGGAGCTGCATACATTGAGCTTCATCTTTAATCAATTTCTCCAAGTCGGTATTCTGGCACTGGTGATTTTGTTCCAGCCGGAGCTTCGCCGAATGCTGGATCAGCTCAGCAGCGTCCGTTTGAGAAAATTGCTGGGTACAGAGAAGCGGGAACTGGACATGGAAATTGTTATCAGCCAGATCGTCCAGGCCTGTGAGGTTATGGGTCGGGAGCGTGTCGGTGCTTTGATCGTCATGGCCCGCAACGAACGGCTGGATGAGTATTTTAAGAAAGGCACAAAGGTGGATGCCCAGGTTTCTGAGCAGCTGATCCGGAACATCTTTTTCCCGAAGGCGTCCTTGCACGACGGCGCGATGATTATCCTGGAAGGCCGGATCGCGGCGGCCGGCTGCGTACTGCCCCTGTCTCAAAGCGATCGGCTCAGCGCGGATTTGGGAACCCGTCACCGGGCAGGTGTGGGTATCAGCGAGGTGTCCGATGCGGTGGCGATCATCGTGTCTGAGGAAACCGGTACGATCTCTGTGGCGGTTGGCGGTATGCTGAAGCGTCATTTGGCACCCCAAACCTTGGAAAAGCTCCTTTGCAATGAGCTCTGTCCCAAGGAGCCTACTGCGGAGAACAATCTGGCGGTGCGGCTGCGTCAGAAGCTGAAAAAGAAGGAGGACCAGACGAAATGAAACGCAGAATTTTTCAGGCACTTCTCGCGCTGGTATTCGCCTGCGGCCTTTGGGTGTATGTTATTACCGTTGACAATCCCAACGATGAAATTACCCTTTATGATGTGCCGGTAGTGCTGTCCGGTGAAAGCTTTTTGCATGACCGGGGTCTTATGCTGAGTGATCAGGATACACCTACCATCACCTTGACCCTTTCCGGCAACCGCAGCAATCTGAAAAAAGTAAATAAGTCCAACATTACGGTAGTTGCGGACCTGTCCAAGACTGCGGATTCCGGAAAGCAGTCTCTTAACTACGAGATCATTTTCCCCGGTGATGTGCCGGACAACGCCATTAAGGTAGAGAGCCGTTTGCCTGACCGGGTTTCCGTGGATGTGGAAGGCCGGACACAGAAGAGTCTGGAAGTCAAGTGGGTCTATTCCGGCAAGGTAAAGACTGGCTATACCCCGGAAAAGAGCAGTCTGGAGCTGAGCCAAAGAAGCATTTCCGTTGCCGGTCCTACAGCTATCTTGAGTAAGGTTGGCAATGTCCAGATAACAGTGGATCTGGAAGGCCGGGATGAGAATATTGTCAACGAAGCGGTGCAATATGTGTTCTGCGACACCAAGGGCAATCCCTTGAAAGATGGCGAGATCGACACATCCCGGTTGGAAGTCAGCGCAACAGACGTGAAAGTGTCCATGAAGATCCCTAAGCTGAAAGAGGTTCAGCTGATTGTGGATGTGATTTACGGCGGCGGTGCAACCAAGGAAAACACCAAGGTTACGCAGGATGTTTTGACGATTGAGGTCAGCGGCAGTGAGCATCTTTTGGAAGGCTTGGAGGAACTGCAGCTGGGTACCATCGACCTGACTCAGGAGATGGTGGACTTTACCAGAGAGTTCCCCATTGAACTGCCGGAGGGAGTTACCAATGTCACCGGAGTTACAGAAGTAAATGTGGATGTAGAGTTTGATGGATTGGACACCAGAAGTTTTACAATTACGAATATAAAAGGGATCAATGTCCCCAAGGGGATGATTGTAGACTTCAAAACCACCCAGAAAGAGGTGACTCTGCGGGGACCTGCGGAGTTGATCGAGGCTCTGACAGAAGAAGATATTGCCAAGGTAACGATCCGTGTGGACTTTACCGACGCAGAACCCGGTACAACGGAGACCTATACGGCCAGCGTAAATGTGAACATCAACGGCATAGAAGCGGTAGGTGTCTATGAGATTACTGCTACAGTGACCGCGGAGAATGTCGCCTGATGGAACAGCTGGTACGGGTCCGGGAGGTCTATGAGGACGGAACGGCCCAGGTCTTGTGTATTCGAGAAAGTGCCTGCTCCGGGGATTGCCACAAATGCTCCGGTTGCGGTGCGGTCAAACAGTCTATGCTGCTGCGGGCAGTCAATGCCATTGGCGCGAAGCCCGGGCAGCTGGTAATGGTCACGTCAGAGTCTGCGCCGGTTCTCCGGGGAGCAGCGGTGCTGTATTTGCTGCCGGTGATGCTGTTCATTCTGGGATACCTGCTGGGCGCGGCCTGGTGGAATGCCGGGGCTCTTTGCGGTGGCGCAGGCTTTCTGTTGGGAATTGCTTTGGCTGTGGTTTATGACCGATTGGTGGTTAAAAAGCGTAATACAGTCTATACCATAACCGGATACGCAGGAAAAGATGCTGCCGTATCCGTAACAAAAGGGGATAATGACCTTGATTAAAAGTATGACCGGCTATGGCCGGGCGGTAGAAACCGTAAACGGACGGGAATTTACCGTAGAGATTCGTTCTGTCAATAACCGCTATTTGGATTGCTCTGTGAAGCTGCCCAGAATGGTGTCCTTTGGTGAGGATGCGGTAAAACAGGCAGTGAAAGCTTCTGTTTCCCGGGGCAAGGTGGATGTGTTTGTGACCGTCCGTTCCGAAAACGCAGCGGACACCACCATTACACTCAACAATGCCGTGGTGGAAGGGTATCTCAAAGCCATGGAGCAGATGCATACCCAGTACGGAGTGGAAAACGATATCAGCGTTGCGGTGCTGTCCCGGATGCCGGAGGTGTTCACCATTGAAAAGCCTCAGGTGGATGAGGAGCAGCTGCTGTCCGATTTGCTGGGTGTTGTAAACCAAGCCCTGCAGAGCTACGATGCCATGCGTGTTACCGAAGGCGCGGCACTGGACGCAGATCTTCGCAGCCGGGGGCAGACGATTCTTTCTTTGGTTTCCCAGGTGGAACAGGGAAATGCTCAAACGGTAGTGGATTACCGGGCACGGCTGGAAGCCAAGCTGAAGGAAGTGCTGGAAAATACCAATATCGACGAAAGCCGGATTCTCACCGAGGCCGCGATCTTTGCGGACAAGGTGGCAGTGGACGAGGAAACCGTTCGCCTGCGCAGCCATTTGGAGCAGATGAATCAGATGCTCACAACCGGCGGTGCTATGGGACGGAAGCTGGACTTCCTGCTTCAGGAAATGAACCGGGAAGCCAATACCATCGGTTCCAAGTGTACCGATGTGCGCCTGGCCAGAATCGTGGTGGACATCAAGGCAGAGCTGGAAAAGATCCGGGAACAGACCCAAAATATTGAGTAAGGTGATAGGATGAAACTGATCAATATCGGCTTTGGCAGTCTTCTTTCCGCAGGGCGGATCCTGGCCATCGTAGATCCGGACAGCGCGCCAATTAAGCGTTTGGTTCAGGAAGCCCGGGAACGTGGCATGCTGATCGATGCTTCCTACGGACATAAAACCAAGTCCGTGATCCTGATGGACACCGACCATGTGATCTTGTCGGCGCTGACCCCTGAGGTGCTGTCCCAGCGTTGGACAGAAAGGGAAGAAAAGGAGGAAGCCTGATGGGAAAACTGTTTGTGATCTCCGGTGCCTCCGGTGTGGGAAAAAGCACTGTACTGAAGCAGGTAATGGAAGCAAGAAAGGATCTTTCCTTCTCGGTTTCCGCAACCACCCGCGCGCCCAGGCCCGGAGAGGTGGATGGGCAGAGCTACTATTTTATTACCAAGGCCCGTTTCGAGGAAATGATCCGGGAAAACGCGTTTTTGGAATACGATGCCCATATGGACAACTATTACGGAACCCCTAAGACCCAGCTGGAAGAAAAGCTAAATAAGGGCAATGTGATCTTGGATATTGAACCCAATGGTGCGTTTAACGTTCGCAAGAGAAGAAGTGATGCGGTGCTGATCTTCATCGCACCCCCCTCTCTGGAAGAACTGGAACGCCGGCTTCGCAGCCGGGGGGATACCCCGGAGGAGCAGATCCGACTTCGGCTGGCACGAGTCCAGTGGGAAGTGGAACAAAGCCGCCAATATGACTACACTGTTATCAACGACCAGGTTCAGACCTGTGCCGATAAAATATTAACGATTATCGCAAAAGCTTGCGGTGAGATTTGATGGAGGAAATGAATTATGCTTTACCCCCCTGTTGCTACTTTGCTGAAGGATGTACAGAGCCGTTATCTGCTTGTGAATGTGGTGGCCCAGCGGGCACGCCAGATCGCGGCAGAGGCCGAAGAATTTCAGGAGAGCCTGCCCGAAAAGCCGGTAACGCTGGCCATTCAAGAGGTTGCAGACGGCAAACTGTCTGCTGATCTGAAGGACGAATACAGAAACTAAGGCATAGGAGGACGGGCTGTATGATTGCAAAAATTGCTGTTGCTGCGGCTAATTTTGCCATCGATAAGCCCTATTCTTATTCTGTTCCCAACGGGCTTGCGGTGCAGCCGGGCTGCCGGGTAACAGTGCCCTTTGGAAAAGGTAATCGCCGCACCGAGGGCGTGGTGTTGTCCCTGGAGTCCGGGGAGGAAACAGGTCTGAAAGCCGTCGAACGGGTGCTGGATGACCAGCCTGTTTTGGATGCCGGGATGCTGCGACTGGCGGCTTTTCTGCGCCAGCGGTATTTCTGTACCTTTTACGAAGCCGCTCGGGCGATGCTGCCGGCAGGCCTATGGTTTCGGGAAAAGCCGGCCTATGCGCTGACGGAAGATCGGACATGGAAGGAAACTACTGTCCGGCAGGCGGATGCCAAGGTGCTTTTGGAGCTTTTGGAAGCACTGGGCGGACAGGCAGAGGAAACAGTCTTGGCAGAAGCGGTGCCCGAGGAAGAAAAGCGGCACACAGCGCTGCGCTACCTGGTACGAAAAAAGTGGGTAGCGGACAAAACGGATTTCCTGCGGCGCGTCTCTGACAAAACCGAAAAAATTGCTGCTCTGGTCTGTGCGCCGGAGGAGGCCATGGAATATGCCGGCCGTTGCCTGCGGGCCCCTATGCAGCGCAGTGTACTGGAAGTGATGTGCTCTGTCGGCAGCGTATCTGTCAAGGAGCTTTGCTACTATACCGGCGCTACTTCTGCCACCGTCAAGCGGTTGGCAGACCTGGGTTACCTGGAGCTGGCGGACAAGCCTGTGCTTCGGTGCAGTCAGATCAAACCGGCAGCCTTGACCGGTCCTTTGGAGCTGAGCCAGTCCCAGGAAACGGTGTTTACCGGGATTCGGGAACAGATGACTCGTGAAAATCCCGGTGTTGCGTTGCTGCACGGTGTCACCGGCTCCGGAAAAACAGCAGTTTATCTGAAGCTGATCCAAAGCTGCCTGGAAAACGGAAAGTCAGCTTTGCTGATGGTGCCGGAAATTGCCTTAACGCCTCAGCTTTTGAGTCTGCTTGCGGCGCACTTTGGAGAAAAAGTGGCAGTGCAGCATAGCAGTCTTGCCGCTACGGAGCGGTACGACCAATGGAAGCGGATCCGGCAAGGGGAAGCTTCTGTGGTAGTAGGCACCCGCAGCGCCGTGTTTGCGCCCTGTTCGCAATTGGGTATTATAATCCTGGATGAAGAGCAGGAGCATTCTTATAAATCAGAAAACAATCCCCGTTACAGTGCCATAGAGGTGGCACTTTGGCGGGGTGCCAAAGAGAAAACCTTAGTCTTGCTCGGCTCGGCCACACCATCGGTGGAGACCATGTATCGGGCCAAGACCGGCGTATTTAAGCTTTATACATTGACCGGCCGCTATAACGGAAAAGCCTTACCCCGGGTGCAGATCGTGGATATGCGCCAGGAGCTGAAGGAGGGGAACGACCTTTCCTTAAGCCGGGAGCTGACGCAAAGTATTGCCAACACCAACGAGGCGGGAAATCAGACCATTCTGTTTCTGAACCGCCGAGGTAATAGCCGGGCGTTATTGTGTGTAGATTGTGGAGCAGCCCCGGAATGCCCCCGGTGCAGCGCAAGACTAACCTATCACAGCGCCAACAACCGGATGATGTGTCACTACTGTGGATTTTCCCAACCCACGCCCCAGCGGTGCCCAGACTGTGGCGGACCGCTGAAGCCTTTGGGAACGGGAACCCAAAAGGTACAGCAGGAGTTGCAAAGTGTATTTCCGGATATGCTGGTGATCCGCATGGATGCGGATACCGTCAACGCGGCCAATACCCATGAGAAGATCCTGTCCCAATTTGAACAGGAGAAGATTCCGGTGCTGGTGGGAACCCAAATGGTGGCAAAGGGCTTAAATCTTCCCAAAGTCACTTTGGTGGGTGTTTTGGATGCGGATATGAGTCTGTATGCCGGGTCTTATCGGGCGGCAGAGACTACCTTTAATATGCTGACCCAAGTGGTTGGCCGTGCCGGTCGGGGGGAAACCGCCGGTGAGGCACTGATCCAGTCTATGGTTCCGGAAAACCGGGTACTGCAGCTGGCAGCTGGTCAGGATTACGAAGGCTTTTATGAAATGGAGATCCAAATGCGCCGGGTGCAGAAGCTGCCGCCCTTTGGGGATGTGGCGGCTATAACCTTCCTGGGACAGGACGAGGGGCAGGTGTTCCGGGGCGCTGCCAAATTCCGGGATAGCCTGAATAGCTGCCTGCGGCAAAGTGCCTATCTCCGGGAAGAATGTGAAATACTGGGGCCGGCTCCCTGTGCCGTACCCCGGATCAACTATAATTACCGCTATCGCTTGACCCTGCGGTGTAAAATGACCCAGCCCTTGCGAGAGCTGATCGCTCATTTGCTGCGGCAATTCTCCCAGGACAGTGCCAATCGAGGCGTCAGCGCCTTTGCGGATGTCAATGGCTACGAAGAATGAAAGAAGGAAAGACAGATGGGACTTCGGAAAATTCTGACGGATAAAGATCCGGCTTTGCATAAGGTTTGCAAGCCGGTGGAAAAATTTGATGGGCGGCTGCATAAGCTGCTGGACGATATGAACGAGACCCTGGTGGATTCCGGTGGCGTAGGTTTGGCTGCGCCTCAGGTGGGAATCCTCCGCCGGGTAGTGGTGGTAGATACCGGTGAGGAAATTTTGGAACTGGTAAACCCGGAGCTGGTGGAAACCAGCGGTGACCAGGAGGGCGCTGAGGGCTGCCTCAGTGTTCCCGGCAAGTATGGCCTGGTGAAACGCCCCTATAATGCCAAGGTTCGGGCCCAGGATCGGAACGGCAACTGGTTTGAAGCCGAGGGTGAGGAACTGATCGCCCGGTGCTTCTGCCATGAGCTGGATCATTTGGATGGCATCCTCTATACGCAGATCATGGAGCGCTTCCTGACGGAGGAAGAGCTGGCAGCGGAGGATTGATCCTATTTGGAGGAACGCATGAGAATCGTATTTATGGGAACGCCGGATATCGCGGCAACCTGCTTAAAACAACTGCTTTCTGAAGGCTTCGATGTGGTAGGTGTTTATACCCAGCCGGACCGCCCCAAGGGCAGGGGCATGAAAATGGTATTTTCTCCGGTGAAGGAAGTGGCCCTGGCACAGAATATTCCCGTATTCCAACCGGAAAACTTCCGGGATGAGGAGACGGTGCAGCAG
Organism: Oscillospiraceae bacterium; assembly: GCA_017397565.1. Classification (GTDB taxonomy): domain Bacteria; phylum Bacillota; class Clostridia; order Oscillospirales; family Oscillospiraceae; genus Faecousia. Next base: position 16,332 of record JAFQIL010000039.1, read on the forward strand.
CTGGCGCAGTTAAAGCCGGATGTTTGCGCTGTGGTGGCTTACGGACGGATCTTACCCCAAAAGGTGCTGGATATTCCCACAAAGGGCTGCGTGAATATCCATGCCAGCTTGCTACCCCAATACCGGGGCAGCGCCCCTTATCAGTGGGCAGTGCTGGATGGCTGCCGGGAAACCGGCGTGACAGCTCAGTATATGGCACTAAAAATGGACGCCGGTGATGTGATCGATATCGAGAAAACACCCATTGGCGAAAATGAAACTGCCGGTGAGCTGTTGGACAGACTGGCAGAACTGGGAGCAGGGCTTTTAAGCCGGACCCTGCACCGGATGGAAGAAGGCACCGTTGTCGGAGTGCCCCAGGAGGAAGACAAGGTTACTTTTGCCCCCATGCTGGATAAGCGTATGTGTCCCATTGACTGGAACAAAACGGCGCAGCAGGTGCACAATCAGGTTCGGGGTCTGCATCCCTGGCCGGTAGCCACGGCTGAGCTGGCGGGAACAAAGTTTAAAATTCACGAAACCGTGGTGGCAGAAGGCAGCGGCGTGCCGGGAAGCGTCCTGGCACTGACAAAAACCGGCCTTTTGGTGGCCTGCGCAGAGGGCGCGGTGGAGATCCGCAGCCTGCAGGCGGAGGGTGGCAAACGGATGGCAGCGCCGGATTATTTCCGGGGTCATCCCTTGGAGATCTGACGGTGGGTGCCCGGGAAACGGCGCTCAGCGCTTTGATCGCCTGCCGCAAAGATGGGGCTTGGGCCAACAGTGTGCTGAAAGAGTACATCGCCCGGGATCGGCTGGACAGCCGGGATTCCGCTTTGGCTACAAGACTTGTCTACGGTGTGATCCAAAACCGGGGACTGCTGGATTTTTATTTGCGGCAGCTGCTTACCGGAAAATTGCGGGATCTGCAGCCGGTGGTGCGGGATATTCTGCACATGGGGCTGTATCAGCTGTATCAGATGGACAAGATCCCTGAATCTGCCGCAGTCAACGAATCGGTACTGCTGGCGAAAAAATACAGTAAAAATCCCAAAGCACCGGCACTTATTAACGGTGTTTTGCGAAATGCCCAGCGAAGCCGGGGGAAGCTACAGCAGCCGGTATCCTATGCCGACCGCTACAGCCACCCGGAGGAGCTGATCTCCCTTTTGAAAGCATCCCTTCCCAAGGGGAAGCTGGAGCCTATGCTGATTGCCAATAACGCAGCGCCCCAAACGGTGATCCAGGTCAACACCTTAAAGACCACCTCCGAAGCTCTGCAAAAGGAGTTGGAAGCGGAGCAGGTATCTGCCCAGCCCCACGGCTGGATGAAAGATTGTTTGGTGCTGGACCGCACCGGCAATTTGGAACACCTGAAAAGCTTCCGGGAGGGCCTGTTTTATGTGCAAGACCCGGCCTCCAAGCTCAGCGTACTGTGCGCGAAGCTGGAAACAGGCTGGCATATTTTGGACTGCTGCGCTGCCCCCGGCGGAAAAAGCTTTGCTGCCGCCATGGAAACCCGGGACAGCGGCAAGATCCTTTCCTGCGATCTGCATGCACATAAGATCCCGCTGATCCAAAAAGGTGCTCAGCGGCTGGGGCTCCAAAACCACAGCGCAAAACAGCAGGATGCGTCGGTGTTTGTCCCGGAATGGGAAAATGCTATGGACGCGGTGATCGTGGATGTGCCTTGTTCCGGCTACGGGATCATCCGCAAAAAGCCGGACATCCGCTACAAAGATCCAAAAGAAATGGAGCAGCTGCCACAGCTGCAGCTGCAGATCCTGAAAAACCAGTCGCGGTATGTCAGACCCGGCGGTGTGCTGATGTATTCCACCTGCACTGTGCTGCGGCGGGAAAATGAAGAGGTTGTAAAAGCTTTCCTGGCAGAGCATCCTCAGTTTTCTTTGGAAGCGTTGTCTTTGCCGGAAATCTTTCCGGAAAACACCACCGGCATGCTGACATTGATTCCCGGTGAATATGACACAGACGGCTTCTTTATCTGCCGGATGCGTAGGAGCGAAAAAGAATGAAACTCAAATCCATGACCCTGGAGGAAATGGATGCCCTGTTCAAAGAACTTAGGCAGCCGGCCTTCCGGGCAAAGCAGGTCTACACCTGGCTCCATAAAGGTGTCAGAAGCTATGAGGAAATGACCAACCTGCCCAAAGATCTGCGTGCGGTGCTGGAAGAAAAATATCCCATTTACGCCCCGGTAGCGGTACGCAGACAGGAATCCAGGTTGGACGGTACCCGAAAGTACCTTTGGCAGCTGGAAGACGGCAACTGCGTGGAAACGGTACTGATGCGCTATCATTACGGAAACTCCGTGTGCATATCCTCTGAGGTGGGGTGCCGGATGGGCTGCGCTTTCTGCGCATCCACCTTAGGCGGACTGGTGCGAAAGCTGGAGCCCCACGAAATGCTGGATCAGGTGCTGTTCACCCAGTTGGATTCCGGATTGCCTATTTCTCATATTGTGCTGATGGGCATTGGCGAGCCTTTGGATAATATGGAAAATGTTCTGCGCTTTTTGGAGCTGGTCAACAGTAAGGAGGGCATGAACATATCCTTGCGGCATATCAGTCTGTCTACCTGTGGCCTGGTGCCCAAGATCGACGAGCTGGCGCAAAAGAAACTGCAGCTGACCTTGTCTGTTTCTCTCCATGCGCCCAATGATGAGATCCGAAACACCATTATGCCGGTAAACAAGGCCTACCCTGTGGAAACTCTGCTGGAGGCCTGCCGCCGGTACTATCAGGCAACAAGCCGTCGGATCTCCTTCGAATATGCCATGATCAACGGTGTCAACGACGCACCGGAGCACGCCAAGGAATTGCTGCGTCGGCTCAAGGGCCTGCCGGCTCATTTCAATTTGATTCCTCTGAACCATGTGGAGGAAAGTCCGCTGAAGCCCAGCACGAAGGCTGCGGTGGCCCGGTTCCAAAAGATTTTGGAGGACGGGGGCGTCACCGCCACAGTCCGCAGAACCCTGGGCGGTGACATCGACGCTTCCTGCGGACAGCTCAGAAGAAAACATACAAAAGAAAACCAATGATTATTTGACTTTGACAGAAAGGAGTGGTTCCTATGCAATATTGGGGGTTGACCGATGCTGGCTCTGTCCGTCCGCAAAACCAGGATGCCTATAAAATAGAGCAGCTGGACAAAAACACGCTGCTTTGCGTGGTATGTGATGGTATGGGCGGCGCGAAATCCGGAAATGTTGCCAGCAATTTGGCTTTGGATGTATTTGTCGGGGAAGTGCAAAACACCTGGACAGCCGGGATGAACCAGGAAAAGACAGATCAAATGCTGGAAGCGGCTGTGAAGCTGGCGAATTTTACGGTGTATGACCAAGCCATGCAGTTTGAAGAGTTTAACGGTATGGGTACCACTTTGGTGGCTGTTCTGATCCATGAGCAGGCGGTCACGGTTATTCATGTAGGCGATAGCCGCGCTTATCTGGTGGGGCGCAACGGCATTCGCTGCCTGACCAAGGATCACTCCTTGGTGCAGATGATGGTGGACAGGGGAGAACTGACACCGGAAATGGCCAGAACCTATCCCGGAAAGAATTACATCACCCGCGCCATCGGTACGGATACTTTGGTGGAAAGCGATATTGTCCATCTGGATGTGGAACGGGGCGACAGTCTGCTGCTTTGCACCGACGGTCTTTCCAATTTGATGGACGATCAGGAGATCCTGTTTGAAGTGGTTCACGGGGTCAATAAGCAGTATTGTTGCCAACGCTTGTTGGACATTGCCAAAAACCGCGGCGCACCGGACAATGTGACCAGCATCTTGGTTTTGGTCTGATTGCGCAGAAGGAGTTTGTTTATGGATATGGATAGATTTATTGGTCGGTTGCTGGACAACCGATATGAGATATTGGAAGTCATCGGTACCGGTGGCATGGCAGTGGTGTATAAAGCGCGCTGCCACCGGCTGAACCGCTTGGTAGCTGTCAAGATCCTGCGGGATGACTATTGTCAGGACGAGGAGTTCCGGCAACGTTTCCATGCGGAGAGCCAGGCTGTTGCCAGCATGAGCCATCCCAATATTGTTTCCGTGTACGATGTTTCCACATCCCCGGAAGCGGACTATATCGTTATGGAGCTTATCGACGGTATTTCCCTGAAGCAGTACATGGAGAAGAAGGGCGTACTTAACTGGAAAGAGACCCTGCACTTTGCCATTCAGATCGGAAAAGCACTGGAACACGCCCACAGCCGTGGTGTTGTCCACCGGGATATCAAGCCTCACAATGTGATGGTGCTGAAAAACGGCAGCGTCAAGGTGGCTGACTTCGGCATTGCCCGGCTGATGTCCAAGGGTAACACCCTGACCAAAGAGGCCTTGGGCTCTGTGCATTATATTTCTCCCGAGCAGGCAAAGGGCGGACGGGTGGATAACCGGTCGGACCTGTATTCTTTGGGCGTTGTGATGTATGAAATGATGACCGGTCGCCCCCCCTATGACGGTGAGTCTCCGGTTGCCGTGGCCATTAAGCATATCAACGGCGGCGCGGCCATGCCCTCTTCCTTGAATCCGAATATCCCCGGCGGCTTGGAGCAGATCATCATGAAGTCCATGGAGAATGATCCTGCGAACCGGTATGCTTCCGCAGCAGCGATGCTTTACGATATGGATGAGTTCCGCAAGGAGCCCACCATGCTCTTTGATTACTATAATACCAGTACCGGCTTGGATGATGCTACAAAGTTCCAAAGCCCGGCACGGCCGGTGACGAAACCTGCTCCGCCCCCTGCTACGGCAGCCCGGCGGGCATCCGCCAAGAGCACATCGCAAAAGCCCAGACCCAGCAGCAATTCCCAAAAACGTTCCCGCAGAGATGAAGTGATCGTAGAGGAAGAGAGCCGCAGCAAGGCTTCTACCATTGCGGTGCTGGTCTGTGCAGCGGTGATCGTGGTGGCACTGGTGATTTTCGGTGTGGTGCTTTTGAATCAGGGCGCAGAACGCATCAGTGCTCCCAAATTAGAAGGCATGACAGTGGAGCAGATACAGAAGGAATATACGGATATTACGGTTTTGGTGGTAGACAGCGATTATCACGAAACCATTCCGGAGGGACAGGTCATCAGTCAAAGTCCTAAAGCAAATGCTTCTGTTCTGGCGGGCAGTCAGATCACCGTGGTGGTGAGCAAGGGCCCCAGACCCAAGGAGATGGTCATGGATAATCTGATAACAGAGACCCAAAAGGTGACTGTGGATCATTTGATCTCCCTGGGCGTCAAGGAAAAGAATATTTCTATCCGTCAGGAAAACAGCTCTACGGTGAAGCCCGGAAGGGTTACTCGGACAGATCCTGTGGCGGGAGAAACCATATCCGAGGATCAGATGGTCATCATTTGGGTCAGCCTTGGCCCGGAGGTTCAGGAACGGACACTGCCCAATGTGCAGGGCTTGAGCTTGGACACGGCGCTGATGACACTGGAACGAAATGGCTTTATGAACGTACTGACCAATCCTGTGGAGAGTGAAAAGGCAAAGGATACCGTTATCAGCCAGTCCCACACACCTTTCATGAAGTATGATGTGACGACGGAAATCATTTTGGAGATTTCCATTGGCATGAGTAATGACACAACACCGCCTCCGCAGATCGAATTCGATCCCGTGTACTCCGAGGTGGTTCTGGTAATGCTGCCGGATGATGTGTTTGGAGATTATACAGCGGAGCTGCGGATCAATGGAGAGGTTGTGGAAACCCGTCAGATCCTGGCCGGCACCATCAGCACAGAGTTTGAGATCACCGGCAAAGAAAAAGGCACGGTAGAATACGAGATTTGGGTGAAAGGCAACCTTCATACCAAAGGAAGCGTGGAATTAACAGAGGATGAATAAGATGGAAACGGGGCGCATCCTGCGGTCTATCAGCGGTTTTTACGATGTCCAGACACCGACGGGGATAATTACCTGCCGGGCAAGAGGCATCCTGCGAAAAAACGGCCAAAGTCCCCTGACCGGAGACATGGTGCAAATCACCGTGGAAAAAGGGAAGGGCATGGTGGAGAAGATCCTGCCCCGGAAGAACAGCTTTGTGCGCCCGGCGGTGGCCAATATCGATCTTTTGGTGGTGTTTGCTGCCAATGTCAATCCCGTTACAGAGCCCTTTCTCATCGACCGGGTAGCGGCCATTGCCGGAGATCAGGAGGTGCCGGTGTGTCTGTGTGTCAACAAGTGTGACTTGGACCCGGGTCTGGATCTTCTGCGGATCTACCGCAAAGCAGGCTTTTCTGTGATTGCTGCCAGTGCCGAAACCGGTGCCGGGGTAGAGGAGCTCCGGAACCTGATCCGGGGAAAGCTTGTGGCTTTTACCGGCAATTCCGGTGTGGGAAAGAGCAGTATTCTCAATTGCCTGTGCCCGGAGCTGGCCCTGCCGGTGGGTGAGGTGTCAGAAAAGCTGGGCCGTGGCCGACATACGACACGGCATGTAGAGCTATACAAGCTGGAGGAAGATACCTATGTGGCAGATACCCCGGGCTTCTCTTCCTTTGATACAGATCAGATGGATGTGATCCTGAAAGAGAATCTGCAATACGCCTTCCCGGACTTCGGCGCGTTTTTGGGAAAATGTCAGTTTCATGACTGTACCCACCGGAAAGAACCGGGCTGCGCGGTAACGGCGGCACTGGAATCCGGGGAGATCGAAAAAACGCGGTATGACAGTTATCTGCGGCTTTACGAGAAAGCCAGCCAGATCAAGCTTTGGGAGATCAAGCAGGAGACATGAGCATGAAATCACAGCGCAAATATCTGGAATGTGAAAAACAGTGGGTCTATCGGCTGCTGATGGTAGTCGCCGGGTTTTACGGTGGCTATGCCATGGTGGTTCGGGGCGGTGCTTTCAGCAATGCCCAAACTGGTAATGTAGCTTTGATGGCACTGGCTCTGGGAAACGGAAATTGGAGAGGCGCTGCCTACTATCTGATTCCCATATCTGCCTATGCATCAGGAGCACTGGTGTCTGAATGGCTTCCGGAATCTTTGCGCAAACGGCATTTTCTGCGCTGGGATACCTTGCTGACCTTGTTTGAATTGGTTATGGTGGCGATCATGGGCTTTATTCCTGCCAGTGCGCCCCATCAGATATGCCAGGTGATCATCAATTTCATTTGCTCCATGCAATATAATACTTTCCGTCAAGCGGAAGGGGTGTCTCAGGCGACGACCTTCTGCACCAACCATATCCGCCAAATCGGGCTGTCTTTGGCCGGCGGTTTCACGGGAAAGAAAAGCTGGTCCCAGGCGGGACAGCGGATCTGGGTCCACGGAAGTATGGTCCTGTGCTTTGTAGTGGGTGTTGCGGCATCCGCGGTGGCTTGCCGCTTCTTTGGGGCGTACGCCATTTGGTTTAACCTGCTCCCTTTGGCTATTTTGTTTGCGGATCTGCTCCATGCCGACCTGACAAAAGAAAAAGACCTGCTGGAAGAGCCTTCCGCAGGACATTGATAAGAAAACCGAGTGCAGTGTAGCTTTCACAGCTTCCTTCACTCGGTTTCTTTGTTTTGATTCATTTGATATTCAATGGCATCGCAAATAAAACGGTTCAGACTTTTTCCCTGACTGGCAGCGAAATCTTTAATAACCTGCCGCTGGCCCTTGCGTACGATGACATTAATGCGGTCGTATGCTTTCTTATTGTATCTGGCAGTGGCTTCTTTTTGGGCATCGGAATATTTCACAGACCCCACCTCCAAACATATACTACCTTAAGTATATGCAAAATCGTATAATTACTCATGTATATATTTGTGAAGTATGTCAATAGAAATAAGTTTGAAAAATGTTATATAATTGTGTAATCATATGGAGGTGAAAAAGTGGATAAGGAAAAAATATACGAGTATATAGAAGAAGCAGATCGCAGGGAAACCATGGAAATCCTGGATGCCGCAGTAAATCGGTTTCGGGAACTGTACGATGACCAGGAATTGATACTGCTGACATTGCCAAAGAACAATCCGGCAGAGCGTAGCAGGCTCATCGCGCAAATGGCAGATATGCTGAAAATGTAGGGGGCGATGTATAGGCATCGCCCCCTACAACTACCCACGACCTTTTCGTAGGGAACGCATTTATGCGTTCCGTCGATCCGAATATCACTTCTGCGGAATGCATAAATGCATTCCCTACGATCACACACCAACAAATTGCCATTTATCGGGCAGGCTACGCCTGCTAATGGATAATGGACAATGGATAATGGACAATGAAGGAGTCGCCTTCGGCGACGTGTTCAAAATTATTTCCGAAGGAAATACCACAATTATCCATTATCAATTATCAATTATCCATTCGGGCATCAGCCCGACAAACGGAAATTGGGAGACCCTGTTGGGGACGTTTTTATTTTCTCCGTATTTCACGAAAATACAGGAAAAATTTTGTGAAATTTTCTAAAATTATGCTTGACAAAACCTGCATAGGATGATAAGATAATCGAGCGCGTATAGGGAAATTATGCGTGCACTGCGATGATGCGGGAGATTGCGTCTAAAAAACGGTAACTTCCGCGGAGTATGTCCGGTCATCGGGCGGCTGAACTGCTTCTGTTTACGCTTGCGTATATCGCTGCGGTGGAAGAGAGGTCGGCCTTGCGTCGGCCATTTTTCATGGCCCGGAATGATACGCACGGCGGCGTGAACAGGGAGGTTCGACCGTACCCAGACAACCAAGCAAACTGAGTACGTTACATTCAAGGAGGAAAACAAATCATGGCAAACCAGGAAATGATCCGCATCCGTCTGAAGGCTTACGATCACCAGCTGATCGACTCCAGCGCTGCAAAGATCGTGGAGACCGCAAAGCGCAACGGCGCATCCGTCTCCGGCCCCATCCCGCTGCCCACCAAGAAGGAAGTTGTTACCATCCTTCGTGCTGTTCATAAGTATAAGGACAGCCGTGAGCAGTTCGAGCGCAGAACCCACAAGAGACTGATCGATATCCTCAACCCCAACCAGAAGACCATCGAGTCCCTCATGAGCCTCGACCTTCCCGCTGGCGTTGAGATTGAGATAAAGCTGTAATTATACGTAACAACGCAATTGCAGCAGCCCGCACTGTCTGGCATCGGGCGGACTAGTCATGTCGGCAGATGAACCCTATGCAGCCGTCGACCTATAACCTATTATAAAAGGAGAAAACCAAAGATGAAGAAA